>NZ_QVLZ01000039.1:0-1224 GCF_003435205.1 Bacteroides sp. AF32-8BH
GCCTCCCTCGAAATATCCTTCCTCTCTCTTTGTCGCGCCCACGATACGGGCGATCTCACGTGCCACAGACGGCTTTTCTGCAATGATTGTCTTCATATTTTTCTGTCGTTTTGAATTTTACAAATGTTACTTCGGATTTAGTGGCGGACACCGGATTACATCTTCATGCCCTTATTGTTTCTTTTTTGCGGCTTCTCCTGCTGCTGTTGCTGCGCGGTGTCCTTCGGGGCGGTCTGTCCCTTCCGCAACGGCTCCTTCAGGTTCTTGGTAGCCTCGTTGGTCTTGCCCTCGCTGTTCACCGCCACCTGCGTGCGGCTCTCGTTGGAAGGCGCGACCTTCTGCGCGTTATCGGGGTTGGTGTCGTAGCGGTACGGGCGTCCCTTCTCCGGGTTGAACCTGATGTACATCGTGGCGTGGAAGCCCTGCTTGTCGGTCACGTTCTCCAGTTTCACGGCTTTGCCAGCCACGTAGTCGGCTTTCTGCTGCTCGGTGAAGTCCACGCCGCTCCATTTGCTGATGGGGCGGATGCTGCCGTCGGCGTTCGTCCACGTGTTGCGGCGTTGCTCCTTGTTCGTGTTGGCTGTGTTTTCCGTACCTTGCGCCTGTTTCTCCTTATTTTCCTGTGTCTGGACGGCACGGGGCGACCTGCCGGTTCCCGGCACGAACTCCACGCCGCGCTGCTCCACGTTCACTTGCAGGGTGGTGACGAACTTCCTGCCGTCCTTGCGTTCGATGAGTTTGTCACGCACGGGCAGACCGGCACGCAGCATGTCCTGCTCCTGCTTGGTGATTTCCGTCTTGCCGATGCGTTCCGGTATGCGCACCTTGCTGGCCGAGACATCCGTGATTTCGTTCGTCTTGCGGTCGATGCTGACGAACGAGGGGATGATCTCGCCCGTTTCCCTGTCCACGAGGTCCACGACCCTGCCGAGGTTGCCCGTTTCGCGCAGGTTCTTCCGGTCGTCGTCGGAGAACTTGTGTTCCTTGTAGTCGTCGAGCTTCTGCTCCTTGCGGATGAAGTGCGGCACAAGGCTGACGTTGCCCTCGCCGTCCTTCTTGAAGGAGAGGCGGGCGTCCAGTTCGAAAGCCTCTCCGCCGAAATTGGGCGACACCCTCACCAAGTCGGACTTGCCGTAGTTGAGCATCCTGTTAAGGTCGCCCGACTTTTCAAGGTCGTCGCGCTTCACGCCCCATTTCTCCTCCAACTTCTGCCAGTTGATCTTG
>NZ_QVLZ01000039.1:1234-62897 GCF_003435205.1 Bacteroides sp. AF32-8BH
GACCCTGCCGAGGTTGCCCGTTTCGCGCAGGTTCTTCCGGTCATCGTCGGAGAACTTGTGTTCCTTGTAGTCGTCGAGCTTCTGCTCCTTGCGGATGAAGTGCGGCACAAGGCTGACGTTGCCCTCGCCGTCCTTCTTGAAGGAGAGGCGGGCGTCCAGTTCGAAAGCCTCTCCGCCGAAATTGGGCGACACCCTCACCAAGTCGGACTTGCCGTAGTTGAGCATCCTGTTAAGGTCGCCCGACTTTTCAAGGTCGTCGCGCTTCACGCCCCATTTCTCCTCCAACTTCTGCCAGTTGATCTTGCTCTCGTCGATGGGCTGGTAGCCCCGGTTGCCCTGCGTCTGCTGAGGACTTTCCTGATTCTGTTCGTTTTTCTGTTCCATTTCTTCCTGTTTTTTAGGTTCGTCATCTTGTTTCTGTTCCGGTTGTTCCTGCTTTTCGGCGGACTGCTCCTCCTGTACTTTCTTTTCGTAGCCGGAGGTGTCCACCTTGTGGGGCGCAAGCATCTCCTTGTTGCCGTCGGGATCTTTCAGCAAGTCCTTGATAACCTCCAGCAGTTTGTCGGCTTGGTCCGCCGCGACACGGTAGAAACCGAAGCGGCTGGGTTCCCTGCACTGCCGGAAGAAGTTCCTGAAGAAGTTGTCCAGCACGTCGCCGTGCCGGTCGAATTGCAGGAAACTCTGCGCGTTCTCCGCTTTCGCGGGGATACGCTTGGGGGAGCCGTCGGCGTTCAGCCCGGCTACCACGCTGATTTCGCCCGTCTTCTCGTCACGGACAACCAGCACGTCCTTTTCGTCTTTTTTCTTTGCCATCTGAAAAATGTTTTAATGGTTATTTTTGAAAGAAATTATGGATACGAGCCTTGTAGAAGGCTATGTCTTCCTTGCGGAAATCCTTTACATGTTCGGAGAGGAACGTCAGCACGTCCGCCTCGCTGTAATAGGTCTTTTTGCCGAGCGTCTTGTAGGGCAGCGCGCCGATGCTGCGGTAGCGTTGCAGGGTGCGCTTGCTGATCTGGAGCAGTATGCACAGGTCTTGGTTGTCGAAAAGCCTGATCCCGTCCATCGGGTTCGGGGCTTTGCCGGACGGCTGCATGGAGAGCAGCATCTCGTCCTGACGGTCGAGCCGTTCCATCACCTTCTGCATCCAGTTCTCGAAATTGTTGCGGGTAAGCAGTTCCATGTCTTACGTCCTCCTTCCTTTGGGTCTGCCGCCCGTGCGCAGCGTGTGGTTGCGTTTCAACTGTTCCGGTGTCGCGGCTTCGCCCGTAACGGTGCTGTCTTCGAGCAGGCGGTCGATTTCCGACTGCCGGTAGCGGCACTTGCCGCGCAGCACGACATAGGCGATGCGCTGTTCGCTGCGCATGCGCTGGAGGGTGCGGCAACTCACGTTCAGCAGGTGCGCCGCCTCGCGGGTGGTGAGCAACCTGTCGGGAGCTTCTTCCTTCCTACCGCCGGAAACGGCACGCACGTGTGCCGCTATCTCGGCTATCTGTTCCGTCAATGCGGTGAAGGCGGAACTTTCCATCGTTATCACTTTCATATTCAGTTCTTTCTTTTGGTTTATTTGCATGAACATAGGCTGCGCCTCGGCATACCGTTCAAGCGGGCTTGACGTTCTGCGCTCGGCTTGCGCTATGTTTCTGCGACAAAATTCGGCAATAAACCAAATGGGCTTTAACAGCTCACTACGTGGCTCACGTAAGATTTTTACGGATAATGGCTCCGTAACCCGGACAGACGGCGCAACAAGCTGCCTTTTAGCGGGAAACGGTACGTGTTCAAGGCGGCTTCGTTACCTTTGCGGCAAACTCTGAAATGTTTTGCTTATGGAAATAGTATCTATCGAGAAAAAGACCTTCGAGATGATGGTGGCGTCCTTCAACGCCCTCGCGGAGAAGGTAGCCGCCCTGAGGCGCAGGAGCGACGGCGGGCGGATGGAAAGGTGGCTCACGGGCGAGGAGGTCTGCGGGCAGTTGAGGATCAGCCCGCGCACGTTGCAGACTTTGCGTGACAGGCGGCTTATCGGCTACTCGCAGATAAACCGCAGGTTCTATTACAAGCCGGAGGAGGTCAAAAGGCTCATTCCGCTTGTCGGCACGCTCTATCCCGGCGGAAAATGATTTGATTTTTATTATTCACAACCCACTGAATCCGAAGTTATGATGAACGAGAACAATGAAGTGTTTACGATGGAGGACGAGCCGCTTGCCACCGTCGTGCAGAACATGCGCAAAGGCTCGAAATGGCTCTCCGCCTTTCTGGAAAGTTACCGCCCGCCGTTGGACGGGGAGCGTTACCTGACGGACAGGGAGGTGGCGGAACTGCTCCGTGTCAGCCGCCGCACCTTGCAGGAGTACCGCAACAACAGGGTGCTGCCCTTTATACTTTTGGGAGGGAAGGTGCTTTACCCCGAATCGGGGTTGCGTGAACTATTGGAGGCGAACTACCGCAAGCCGATGGAATAAGGCGGCTGCATGAAAAAAGGAAACGGGCAACTCCATACGGGCTGTCCGTTTCCTTTTTCTTTTTTCTTTTTATGCGTGTTTAGCAATACCCGGCTTTTCCGTTCTGTATGAACATCACGTATGCCTGCCGCTTTTCCTTCGAGAGTGCCTTGCCCACCAGCCACGTGCGGAACACGTGTGCATGGTAGGTGTTCAGCCGGAAGGCGATGGGGATGATGATTTCCAGCGAATACACGTCGGCTGAAAGCCCGTTTTCAAGCCGCATGTAGCGACACACCTCGTAGTCGTTCAGCACGTCCGGCTTGCGGACGGCTCTGATGGCGGCGTTCACTGCCGGGACGCCCGTGTGGAACAGTCCGGCGATTTCTGTGGAGGTCATCCATATCTCGTTACCGGTTACGCTGACCGCCTTGTCCTCTATGATGATTATGTCACGTTTCATGGCTTTTCTTTTTAGATGGTGCAACCTGCAAATTCCTCGATGCCGTTCAACCTTGCGGCAAGGTTCTCCATGTCTTGGTTGAGCTTTTCTTTGGTGATTTTCGCGTATATCTGCGTCGTTTTTATGCTCTTGTGTCCCAGCATGGAACTGACCGTTTCGATGGGTACGCCGTTGGAGAGGAACACCGTCGTGGCTGCCGTGTGTCGGCTCTGATGCCACGTGATGTGCTTGGTGATGCCGCAACGCTTGGCGACGGAACGGATTCCGGCAAGGCACGTGTTGTAGTGGGGAACGGGGAAAATCCTGCCGTTCCCGCACAGACCCCGGTATTTGTCGATGATGCGCTTTGCGATGTCGAGCAGGCGGATATTGGACACCACGCCCGTCTTCTGGCGGTTGATGTTTATCCACTCGTGTTCGTCGAAGTAGGTATGGATGTTCTCTTCCGTCAGGTTGCGCATGTCGGCGAACGACAGGCCCGTGAAGGCGCAGAACAGGTAGAGGTCGCGGTAAAGCTCCTGCTTGGCGTTTTTCAGCCTGCCCTCCATCAGCAGCCGGATTTCCTCTTTCGTCAGGAAACTGCGTGTCGTTTCCTCCTTCTTGATTTCATACTCCCGGAATGGGTCGCGTGTGAGCCACTCGTTGTTGATGGCGATGAACACCATCGTCCGCAAGGGGCAGACATACAGCCACACGGTGTTGGTGCAGCAGTGCTTGTCCGTGCGCAGGAACATCTCGAAGTCGGAGATGAAGGCGGGCGTAAGCTCTTTCAGCGCGATGTCCTTCACGCGGTAGCGGATGGTGAGGAACTCTTGCAGGTGCTTGTAAACGGTCCTGTACTTCAGGAGCGTGCCTTTGGCTTTCATGCCAGCATCCACCTGTTTCTCGTAGTCTTCGTTGTGCTGCCGGAACACCTGCATCAGCGTGTGATAGCGATGTTCCAGTCCGAGAAAGGCGTTCTTGACCTTCTCCGCCGTGACGAAGTTGTCACGCTCCATGATTTCCTGATAGTGTTTGTTGATGCGCACACGCATCTTGTCGAGCATGCGGTTCGTTTCGAGTGCCGCCGAGCTTCTGCCCGTGACACGTCCCCCTTTGGTGTCCCACAGCTTGGGATCGACGGTCAGTTTGCAGCTGAACTGCGTTTGGCTGCCGTCCACCGTAATGCGTCCCATGACGGGTACTGTCCCGTCCTTTTTCACTACCTGACGTTTGAGGTAGTAGATTACTGAAAATGTACTCTTCATCGTCCTTATTTTTTTAGGTTCAAAATTAGTTGGTGAAGAGTCCGTCGCCGGTACGCAAAACGGGGAGGAACGGCGCAATCTTTTTCCGTAACCGGATTTGTTGCGTGAGTTGTCAGTAACTCACTAATCCTTAACGCCTTGTTTCGTTATCCGTGTCCGTTTGTCGCCATTCCGTGCATGGTTACGGACAAGTAACGTAGCGGCGTCCTGATTTGGCTTCAGCGGTGATTGCGATGGCTTCACGAATAATCGGAAGCACGACTGAAACCCTTGTAACTCAATTCTATCACTATATCTTTCCGCATTTCTCTTTTTTGTAGTAACTTTGTATCAATAACATTAAAAGCCTGCCGCTTGAATTATGTGTGCGATGTAGTTGATAGCATCCCAAAAGAAATCCGAGAGCGCATAATTACAGAGCACCCAGAATGCGCCAATATTGATTTGTTGGTGAAATTCTGGGAGACTAAAGGAGATTCCCTTGTTTCTGAAATTGCTAAGGAACAAATATATGACTGTGAACTTACCGAGTATTTGAAACTCCATCCTGAAGAGAACAATTAATATCAAGACAATAATGGAAACAAAAGTGTGTAAAGAATGTGGTCAGAGTTTGCCCAAATCAAATTTTTCTAAGAACAAGGCAACCAAAGATGGGTTGGCAAACTATTGTAAGAAGTGTGACAAAGAAAGAAGACGCAAATCCAGTGGGGGCATAACTCAACAAGGAGTAAAAGCTACTCTGAAAATGTCTGACTTTGATGACAACATGTTGTTTGCTGAATTGCGTAGACGTGGATACACTGGAGAATTACGTTATTCCAAAGTAGTAAATATATAGGTATGTACACAAGTTATGGCTGGGAATTGACTAATCTTTTGCAGGGACAAGATGAGGAATATCTGCTTGAAGTGTTAACGGAAAATTACAGACGTTTGAGAGATGTGCCAGATCATCTTATTGTGACATTGCTTGAATACCGTGGTTATACTGGAAGATTGATAAAAAGTGAAAATTAAAATAAAGAAGTATGATACCAGAAATTATTGAACAAATGCGCAAAGAGTTATACGATACTAAATTGTGCATCTCTGATTTCGAGAAGTATGATTTGAAAACTCTTGAAAAGACCAATGAGCCATTTTTTTGGTTAGTGCGCACACACGGAACACATTTGTGTTTTATTGGCCCCAGTGTAGAAAGTCTTTTTTCGTCAGAAAGTAACCGGTTTGCAATTATGAAAGATTCTCATGCTATTATTGCAAGTATTGTTTATTGGGACGATTTGGACTATAATAAGTATTTTTATTGGGATGGAGCACAGCTTCAGAAAGTATCCAAGGATAAGGTTATTTCAATATTCAATAATATTTGGGGAAGCCGGATACATCAACTTTCCATTCAATACCCTGAAGAGTATGCAGCCATAAACAAACCATTGGAATTAAAAATGTCCCCAGAAATATCAGAGCGTGTAAAAGAGGTCAAGAATATTGCTTCGGAATTGCAAGATTCAAGTTTTGAAGATTGCTTGAAAAGTCTACAAAAATGGGTGAGATTTGCCGTTAACCAACATATTGAAATATATGGTGATTTTGCGAAAAATAGCTTTGGATTCTCTGAGGTGGTAAATGGCAAACGCAAAATTTGCGGCGGGATAATTATGTCCCCAAATGCGACTGAAAGACGTTGGAGTATTCATACATAAAACTGTTGTAATATGAAGTATTCAGTAAATCCTAATCTCAATGCTGTTATGAATAGTATTGAGAAACTATTGTTATCCAAAGGAAAGGATAAGCAAGAGAGTATTCAAATTATTAAGAGGTATATAAAATCATTTCCTAAAGAACCGGATTATAACTTGGCACAACATGGAGGTATGCTTGTTTCCCCTTATGATGTGAGAGAATTGAATATTAAATGCGGTTATAGTGCTGTTGTTCAGAACAGAATCTCTGATGGGAGAGTCTGGAATGAATACTTGCTGCGGGTAGGAAGAGTTGCTAAGGAACTTTTAAAAGCAAACGAACTATGAAAGTTATATCAGAAATTTCACTTCGAGATTTCAAATTTTGGAGTGGGGGTGAGGATCGGGCAAAGAACTGTACCGATGAACAACTGGATAAAATTGAATCCATAATGGAGAGTGCTGCTCCTGAAAGTGGTTGGACCGATGATGACATAAATAATTTCTTTTGGTTTGACTTTGATACAATTGCAGACTGGCTTGGATACAAGGATGGAGAACATTTTGATGCAGGAGTTAGTGAAGATGATGTGAAAGAAGCGCAAGATTGGTTTGACGGTATCACAGACACCGAAGATATGATTGATATAGCCAGCCTTGACAGAGAAGACTATATTTCTACAGATGAAAATGGGGAAGAAGAATTTGATGAAGATCTTGTTTACTATGACTTTTCAAATTGGTGGAACAATATGGATGATATTGAACAAGTGAAAGAGTATCGTAAGCACGAGTAAAGTGTTATGGTAGAAATCCGGGTTCGATTCCCGGAACACTACATATATTTGTTGTTTCCATGTGTGTTGTTCGACATGTTTTTGTTTGAAGGGTGGCGCGATCAGAATGTTATTGTTCTGGTTGCGCCTTTTCCTTTAAAGTTAAAGCGAGTTAATATTCAAAAAGTGGACAACTATGGACACCATCAAAAAACTATTCGATAATAAAAACAAAAAGAAATATGCAAAAGGAATTGTTAGAAATAGAATTTCGTTATCATGACAGACCGATAGGTAGCTGCCCAGCTACTTCTTGTAGTAAGACAATTGCCATAGGTATATTTGATACTTTGGAAGAAGCAGTCAAAGCTGGTAATGAAACATTGAAGGTGTTGTCAGAACATTTCCAAGTAAGATCAGATGACCGATTTAAAGTTCGTGGTTTGTTTGGCACTCCAGATAGACTTGTAACAAATTGTTGTTATACAACTAAAGGGATTGCATATTTTGCAAAAATTACTCCTCTAAAATTTGATGATCTCTCTGAAACTATAGCAGAGACATTTAAAGCATACGATAGATACAGACAATATAGACGTGAACAAAAAAACGATGAATAATATGGATGTAATAGTCTTAAATCACAAAAACAAAGTATCCTTGCAGGTACAGCATGTAGATATTGGTAGTTCTATTGATTTGCATTTTCCAAACGAAAATCAATCATTTGATGCTTTTCAGAAACTTCGTGAAATAGGTGTGAGATGTTTTCATGCTGGTAAAAATGCTCCTTGTGGGGCTTCTGTAATGATGTATTCTTATGGTAATGATAATCTTCAACTTCAAATAAAGTAGTAAAATGGAAGAAAAGAAGTATATAAATATTGATAATATGGCGACACGCCTTTGTCAAATTCTCAAAGATGCACGTGAAAGCATGGTTGATGATAAAAATAAGGATTTTATCATGGAGAACTTTTCGGATGAATATCTGGAAGATTACAGTAATGTAATGGCTTGGCAATTTAATTCTGATATGAAGAAATACTTGCATAATCCAGACCACAGGATTTGTGGTAATTTCAATAACATTGATTATGACTACCCTTATCATATTTATGGAGAGGTTACATACGATACGCCTCTTGTAAATGCTATGATCGCTAGATTAGATGCCGGTGAAGACAGCGAACAAGCTAACGAGGACCGGGACTTTCTTGTTGACTGGTTCTTTGAAACTTTTGGAACATGGGGAATATCCTATAATTTCCAGTCAAATATATCAGAGTTCCTTTATATGGAGTTTAAAAACCAACAATCTTAAATCAATGAAAACAATAACATTGCAACTGTACACTTTTGATGAATTGTCGGATGAGGTACAAAAGGAAATTATTGAGCGTGAACGCTGGAATATAATGGAGCAGTGTATGGAGGGTTACGGTTCGGATTATGTAACGGCTCTAAGAGCTTTCGAGAAATTGACAAACACCCAATCATATAGTTGGAGTGTTAACTATAGCGGATACGATTTTAATTTTAAATGTAGTTATAACCAAATTTTTGAATGTCCAGTTAATTGTGATAATGACATTTACGCAGAGGATTTGTGTGGGAAGTTACTGTTCCGATATATCAATAATAATATTATGCCATACATTACGCATGGCCAATATTATTCAACTTCAGGTGAGTGTATAGACGGGAAACGCACTTATAAGCATAGACGAAGTAGGGTTATTAAATCTTTAGAGGATTGTCCACTAACTGGTATGTGTTACGATTATTACTTGCTTGAACCTATCATTAAATATTATAAAACTTGGTGCAGTTATCCGGACAACTTTTCGCTCACAGACTTAATAGAACAATGCTACGACAGTTTTTCAAATGCTGGCATGAAGAATATGAGTATTGGGCCAATGATGAAAATGCAATCCGGGAGGAATTACATAACAACCAGTATGAGGACAGGTTGTATTATATGGATGGAAGAGTCTATACTGGACCGTTAGATGATGTTGCATAATTAAAATTCAAAAATCAATGGAACTCCCAAAACTGTATAGAATTGTCGTTGATGTCCAGTACGGAGACATGCTGGACGAATGTGATAAATTGTACGATGGTAAAGGGTCTGGAACTGTCTTTACCGATGCGAATGGAGAAGCTGTTATTGATTATCTGAAGCAATGGGATAGCGATGAATGGGCTGACGATGATATTCGCAGCGAAGAACCAAGGTGGGTGAATAATGGCACTGATTCCGTACATCAAAAGGATGGATACACCCTTATTTACAACTCAACTATTGGTGGTGTATATATGCTGTATCGTGAAGCAAATGATGCTGAAATAGAATGGTATAACAATAATTGATATGTATGAAAAATGAAATAAAAATAACTTTCGTAAAATCTCCAGAAGAAGGAGAAATATGTGCTGTATTTGTGAATGAATTTTGGGATAGGTCCAAAACTAAATTGACAAGCTATATGCACATCGGACAACACGCCGGCTGCTCTCCTGACATTCTGAAAAATTGGCCTTTAGCTACTGAACAAGAATATCGGTCATTGTTAGAAGAACTTAATACAATAGGATATGAAAACATCAAAATCATTCAATCAAGAATACATTGAGAAAGCGAAAACGCTAATCCATGAAATCCTCGAAGATAAAAAAGAGTACGATGACTGGACTCAAATCTGTTTTTCCATGCAAAATGCAGTACAAGCTGCGGCTAATATATGGGGAATATCATCAGATGAACAGATTAATAAAATGAGATCCTTTATTACAGAAATGGTTTTTACAGAACTTTCAAATCTCAAACAGTTTGACATAGTGTTTAAAAAGAAGGGGGTACAAGTAGAAAGGTCATTAGACACATTGTATTGCTCAAAATGTGGAAGCAGTGATGTTGAAAAGAGGGTATGGGTAAATCCGAATACACGTGAAATCAGATACAATGATTCAATTGAGGTGACAGATTGCTGGTGTGGCATTTGTGAAGAGCATGTAGAATTACGCACCCTTTCAGAATTATGGGAAATGTTTGGGGATATTCCAGTAAACAATGATGATGAGATTGAAGAAGACTTCCTCAACTTCCCAGCCGGAACATCAAGGTTCGATGTCTGGCATTGGTTCGATGAACGATGTCCTAACAATTTACACGATGATTTAATGTATCCTAAAAACGATGCCGTATAAATCAGAAAAGATTCGTATCGCTGGAACCCAATATGATAGACGAATAAAGCTCACTCCAGACCAAAAAGAATATATAAAATGGTTGAGAGAAAAGCAATTAATCAGTTACTCTAAACTTGCTAAAATATTTGGAGTGAGCAAGCGTCTTATTCAATTTATTTGTTGCCCAGACAAATATTTGAAAAATAGAGAGAGTTTAAAACAACGTAAAGCAGAAGGGCGATACAAACCTACAAAAGCAGAATGGGCAGCAACAATTCGTGAGTACAGGAGATATAAGGAACAACTCAAAAAGAAAGGAGATATAAAATGAAAGATAAGATTATTACAATGTTCTTCGACATTGATAGATGGACAAAAGCAATTGAGAAAGGAGTTCTGAAGGATATTCGGAAGAGCGAACTTATTAAACTGACAGAAGAACCAACCAGAATTCGCATGGCAGAAGCTATGTTGAATGGTAAATATCAAATAACACCACCACATATTGCACAAATCCCGAAGGATAACGGAGAGTTTCGTACTGTATATGTCAACGAACCTATTGATCGTATAATCCTAAGCATCGCGAACGATTTGCTGTTTGATTTAATGCCAGAGATGATTCATCCTGCTTGTAAATCTTATCAGGTCGGTATTGGTTGTGGTAAAGTGGTTCTGGAAGTAAGTCACACAATTGTTAACATGAAAAGTGATGGTTATGTGGGCTGGAAGTCTGATTTAAGTAAATATTTCGACTCTGTTCCTATCCAGTTTATTGACGCAGCCTTTGATAAAGTGGAAGCTAAGTGTGGTCATTCTGTGTTAATTGATGTATTAAGAAAATACTATCATTGCGGATTGTATTTCGATGAGAACAACGAACTGCATGAGAAATATCAATCACTTAAACAAGGATGCGCAGTAGCAAGCTGGTTAGCCAACGTGTTGCTATATAGCCTAGATGATGAACTGTCCCAATTGAATGGGTTTTACGTAAGGTATTCGGATGATATGTTGTTCGTTGGTCCGGACTATGAAAAGGCTATGACCATTTTACAAAAGAGATTGGCCGAAAAATCAATGAATTTGAATCCCAAGAAAGTAGAGTACCTGACTATGGACAAGTGGTTTAAATTTCTAGGTTTCAGCATTAAGGGAAGTATGATTTCTTTCTCTCCCAATCGCCTTAAAACCTTCCAGAAAGAAATAGAATCAAGAACAATCAGAAAACGTGGTATTACGTTGAAGAAGGCTGTGGATTCGGTTAACCGATATTTGTATAAAGGGAATGGCGAATATAGTTGGGCGACTCAAATTCTTCCAGTATGTAATGTTCGGGGTGATATTAATGAACTGAACAAATTTGTAATGGATTGTCTGAGAGCTGTTGAAACCGGGAAACATAAAGTCGGTGGTCTTGGCTATGTTAAAGATAAGCCTGATGGTTGTGTTGTCAGAGGCATTGGTCGGAACGTTAAGGCTAATCGAAATAAATCTAAAAGTAAGGAAATTGAAGGCTATTTGACAATTGGTTGTATGCAGAATGCCATTTTGACTAGGCGAGCAGCGTACAATACTTTAGTGGCAATATTGTAAACTACAATATGAACACACAGTAAATAAATCCAAGGAACAAGTGTTTAATATCCAGATTATATTAGGTACCCCGATTCTATCCTTGAAAGATTACATCTTTCAGTATCTACTCCGGGCACTATATAATCATCTGGATTATATCAATGAAGATAAAGAAATGTGTCGATTGTTATGAGGGTTTATAAAGCAGCACAGCAGGCAAGTTCAAGAAGAAAATTTCATATTCTAAGTATGAACTATTGATCGTTCACCGGAGGTCACAAGGCTGCATAGCCTCTCACCTCAGGTTCTCGATCAGGTCATATTTATAATTATCATGAGAGTAAAGTGATGTGCCATTTACTTGAGAACTTGTAAAATAAATGAAATACATCAAAAGCTATCCAAGGAATACATTTGTTTACTGTTCCGGTGAGCAGCTTCCTGGATCTATGAGTCGATAACTCATCTGCTCCAGGAATATCCAACCGGAATACATCTATTGGGTAAAGTAATGTATCAGTATTATGAGGATAACTATTTAGCACAGAAATGTAATTCAAGAAATATCATTTATATAGCTGGTTATATATCAGGAAGGACCGAGAACTCCTGGTCCGTTCCTGATCACACCAGCTTTAAATCGAATAAGTATAGAAATGTGCCAATATTTTGAGAATTACAACTTATTACTTCACACAAAGTTTACAGTCTGGGATTTAGTAATTTAACATACTGGACAAGATATGATGCCCGCGTGATGACGGTCATCCTATGTATGACCTAGGATCACGCGGGCATTACTTGATACAGTATATATCATAAACATATAGACATGTGTCACGCTAAATGGGGGCTGTTTTATAAGTAACACAACTTTCATTTATACAAGAACCCTGCGTTTAACAACTATCCGACAATTACGCCGGCATCTACGGTTTTATAAACCTTTATTCCGGCGTATTCTGGATGTTAATATCAGGCTTTTAAAGAAATGTGTCAAAGGTTTGAGTATAAAATCAAAAGTAAACATTATGAAAAATATTTATCAAGAATCAATACGGGCAGTAGAGAACGGAACCAAGTTTAAAGTAGATTTTAAAACACGAAGTTTCAAACTTAATGGCCAATATATTATACAGAATTCGCAGTATGAGGGAGACTTAGGTGTGGAATTATGCGCTTCTCTTGATGAGTTTCTGTCTAATGTAGAGCATTTATATACTCGATATAAACATTCTATTCCATCAACAATGAGTGAATGTAAAAGCCGAAAATACTTTAAGGCTTTGTCTGATAAAGATTTAGAGGATGAAGACATGTTGTTTGGAGTTGGTCGAGATATAGCACAAGTCGAATTGGAATTATACATTCTCTGTCAAATAATATTAGGTATAGGTTGGGATGCTAATAAAATGGGTAAATGGTTTTGGCAAAGCAACAAAGATAGAGATTTAGTAATTCTCAAAAACTGGATTACAGTAGAGAAATAAATAATCAGACTAAAAATTAAATTATTAATAAGTTATGAAACAGTTAAAATTTGAATGTCCTGAGTGTGGTACCGAGTTTACGCTTACAGCTAATCAAAACAAAGCTAAGGAGCGTATTGAAGCTTTAAAGAAAGCTGGTGTTGATGTTAGTGAGCTTTTTGCAATGCAAAGTGCAGATGGTTTGGAGTTTATAGCCTCAAAAAGAGATGGTGTCATTAGTATCTTGGAAGAAGATGATCCAATCTTCCAGGCCATTATAATTCAAGGCACAATTCCTAATCGGCAATTATTCAGACGTTGGGTAATGGCACAGATGTTCCGCATAATTTATACAACTACCAATACCCACGGTGCTTATAAGCCGATTGGAGTTTCAGAGGTGATTCGTAGTATGGGATATGAATATCAGTGGAAGATGCTAAATAACGAGTTGTACGCCCAGCACAAAATGATGCAGAATGGTGATGTCGATAATTTCAGAGATCGAAATCGCTGGTTCAACAAAAGAGTGGTATTAGATATGGCAAAAGACTATATCGAGAAACTCAAAAAGAGATTTGAGAAGTTGAAATTGAGAAAATGTAAAGGGGTACCGTATAAACGTATCAACGGCCAAAACATTTTCGTTGATGATTTTGATAAAAAAGTAATCAAGCCATTGTTGTTTGCAGTACATAAAATACAACATGCCGAAAACACTTATGAACTTTGGCATTCGGTGCAGGAGTTCAATAAAAGGCGTATCAAAATGCATTGGGGTACTCCTCAAAATGCAGCATGGCTAGATGCTTACAAAGGAGCTGGAGCGTTCTTTACAATGCAGAACATGATTCGTTTTCATAATTGCGTTGTCATAGATGACAATGGAAAAACATTAGGTAAAAACGCGTCCCTTGCCTTTTTGAATAAGAAGGCAAAGTTGTATGAGAATAGAGAAGGTTGGCGTTTGATTGGTATGTTGAAGAAAATGCTAGATGACAACAACATTGATGTGGTTGCTAAAATGAAGGAATGGCGTAAATAACTTAATCAAGGCAGTTTTCATAAACCAGTTTAGGTGCATTGCCTCTGGTTTATGAAAATAAAATTAGAAAGATTGATTATGAGAAACGATATAATATTCAAACGTTCCGTCCAATTTCGGGACGAAAATAAAAACAGTTGGACTGTAGATTTTGAGGTTTATAAGGAAGAATCTACTCGTATAAACCGTGAAACATTGCAAAAATTTAAACAAAGTTTCAGTGTTTCGGTATGTGGAGCTGGAGGTATGGGTGCCGGGCAATGCTACGATCATATAATTTCTCGTACAGAAGGACAAAAGAAACTTCTGGAATTTTGGAACAAATATCATCTAGGTGGTATGTCTGGCGGTACGATTCGTCAAGATGAATATTTAAACGGCGAGCAATATGTTAACGACTACAATTACTTTGTGGAGTTGTTTAAAACATATAATGAGCATTACCGTGAACAGTTTGATGATATTTCTTTTCAGATTCTTGTTAAGAATTTTAATATTAGTGACGCGGCTATAATACAGGTGAGAAATGTGCTTTATGAGAAAATGAGGAATAATCCCATTCAATATATCCTTGGATTGTCAAACAAATACTTCCATACATCTTCAGATTACAACGTAAAATGTTTCTTTCTTGCTATAAAAGGCTTATATGTAGATAATGGATATAAATATGGTAATGGCTGGTTATACAGTCCGCTTCCAGATAATATTGAAGAGATCATAAATAATATTTGTGACCTTGTTGAAGAAGAAGAAACTGCGTTAACAGAAGAACTGGAAGCGGTTTTTGACATGGGTAAAGAAGGGTTTATTGCCACAAAAGAAATCATCCAGCAAGTAATGGATTTACGTAAATGTGACGAAGATGAAGCCAAACGATTTGTAGCTCTGGGAGTACATTTGGGATGTACATTCGGTGATTTGAATGATACATTTGAAGAATGTTCCTATGGTGAACAACTATACTGTGCAAATGGTATTGATTATTATATTGGTACAGAAGATGAACTGACTAATATAGCTAGTGATAGAGTACATAATGGTGATGAATACGCGTATTTATGGCGTGAATCTGTGGCGGCTCAAAGAACTACTGATTCGTTGAGTGATTGGTTGGATTCAATCATAAGTGAGGATGGTTGGTGCTCGGTACTTAATTCTTGGGATGGACGGTATGAAGAATATAAAATTGCCGGAGAATATATTTGTGTTTGTAGGTCATAAAATATTGAATTATCATGGAATATATGGAGCATTCTAATTTTTACGCCATGTGTGATAAAATTAGAAAAATGGAAGCTAGAGAATTACATTTAGCATTGGAAGCTCATGGTGGAGAATTTGTCTGGATTGATGATGAAAACGATGAGGAACAATTATATGAACCGCCTATAATTATGGTTAATTCAAATGACGGTCCTATGGACGTTGTGGTTCATAAAGCATGGCTGGATGATGGTTGTATTGGATTATTGACTTATGATAATGAATGGGGAAACCGGGTAGATATTGAGCCGGAAGATATTGCCCCCGGACACCTTGCTTATCTTATAGAGTACATGCCTGTCACAGACAAGGTAAAATCAGTGGCAATAAATGATGATTAATATGGGGCACAAAAAGACGATTGATTATTGGAGACACCCGACCAAAAGGGAAATCAAGTTCGGTGAGGGAGCTATTCATTGGTTAACAGTGGATATTGAGAAAGTTCAGAAGTCAGACGGAAGTTTGAAGAAATGGTTTATTCATACAGACGGACTAAGGTACAATCGACCATAGTTAAAGTGATGTCTGTAAAGCAAAGGCTGTTCTAATAAAATAGAGCAGCCTTTTGTGTTAAACAATGGTTAAAGTGGACAACTATTCACACCATATAAAACTATAAAATCTATTCACATTAAAACAGTAATAAATATGCCATTGAAAATTGAGAATATCAAGTTGGCAGGAACCAAGTTTGATGGCCGCGCTAAGTTGTCCCCAGAACAACGTCAGGCTATTCAAATTTTGGCCCGTGAAGGATATAGCCAAAGAAGGTTGGCTGCTATGTTCAATGTTAGCAAGCGGCTTATACAATCTATACTATCTCCTCCTGTTCGCAAGCACTCTAAACAATATCCAACAGAATATTGGACAGAGTTAAAACGGAAGTATCGAAAAAAGAAAATTGATTTATACAGAAATGGAAAGATCAAATTTAATAACAAGCTGAAAAATAAATGAAACGCAAGCGTATCAAGTATGTAGCTAACATTGATTTCGACTATCGTTCAATTACTGATGCAAAGCAACATATAAAAATATTCTTGAAATCGCTTCTTTCGCAAATAGGGTTACAATCAGGAATAGACTATATCGTAACAGCTAACCATTTGCGAATTAGACATGTGAAAAATATTACAGGAAAAATAACTACCACACTTAAAGAGATATTCCCAGTATTCAATTTTTATTGGAAGACTCCAAGACTATTGGTGTGGTTCTAAAATCAATATTAATAATAATTTACAAGTATGGAAAAGTATTCTATTTCGGTTTTAGGAGCCGACAAGAAACAGTATGAAATCGCAGATTTCAGAGCAAGAGGTATGAATTATACTAATGCTATTGGCATTATCGTAACAACAGAATTTATGAGCCGTATTTTGGCGTTTGACACCTGGAAAGAACGATGGGGAAACACTGGTAGGGTCTTGACTGAAGAGCAGAATGAATCTGTTGCTATGCAAACTTTCTCTGGACTTGATCTAACCAAACGTATCGTAGAAGCACAAACCGATATTGATGGAATGACTGCCGCCAAACGTTGCTGGAACTATCAAAAAGGTGGTCTCCAGTGGTATTTGCCATGTTTGATGGAGCTAGGAGTTCTTTGCGCATATCGTGATGAGATAAACAAAGCAATGAAAGAAATTGGATGTCCCGATGAATGTTTACTTCCTACAGAAGATTCTGATGAAACTTGGGTTTGGAGTAGCAGTGAGGGCAGTCAGAACGGCAGCTGGTACGTGAACTTTAGTAATGGCTACTTCCTCAGCTACTTCAAGTACTACAGTGGCATGGTGAGAGCGGTTGCAGCATTTCAGCCTTCGCCGAGCCTGTTGACAGGCGAGGCAAAAAGTAACGATTGTCTGCATAGTGACGAAGCTCTTATAAACATGTTACGTGAACGTGGTTATAAAGGCGAATTGACTAAGACCTTGACTATTTAATATTATCGCCACCCATATTTGATATGGTATGGGTGGCAAAATATTCTTTAACAGCATGGAAACATTTGAAAAGATTATAGAACAATACACACAAAGCGAAGTGTGTATGGGAGAATTGTTAGCTAATATTTCGGCAGATGGCATGTCTATTGAAGACGCTTTTGAATTGTATATAAAAGCTATGAATTATGCTGAAAAAGATGAATTTTATCAATTAGCTGACAGAGAAGTGAAATTATTAACAGCTAAAAATGAAGATGATAAACAGCCATTAAAACAACTGTTAGATTCGCTAAGCATATCTTGATATAATTGAATATGAATAAATATTATTTTGTAAATATAGGTGCGGAGGTAATATGGCATCCTGTAAATAGTGACGAGCAGAAAGTTATGCAAATATGTACCTCTGTTTCTTATCCTGTTGAGAATGATACATTAGTTTCTCTAATTTTTTCTGATAAAAGGGGGAGCGTAAAAGTAAAGGCCAGCGAATTAACTCCCAAATTGACTGACTTCAATCAAGGGTACTGGTGTGCACTTCAAGATGCAGTAAGTAATGGTGCCTCTGATACGGTTATTCAGGAAATACTACGCAGTGCCGGATTTACATACTGGGAATGTTACTGGCATATACAAAATTCTGATTTTCAGTCAGAAAAAATATGGTCGATTATTCGTGGAATGTTTTGCCAAAATCCAGATTATATTGATTGGAATGGTGCTGATTATCCAATAAAAACAGTAGTAATCTTAGAAAACACTCCTGATGAAGAAAAGGTGACTGTATCTGTCGAGAGATTAGCGCGACAATTATTAGATGATATGGGTAATTGGAGTACACGAGAAGCAGAATCTGTAGATGAACAGATTTATTTCTATCTGGATGAAGAGACCTTTAATATGCCTGATAAAGATATTGTAGAATACTTGGAAAAACAATGAAATTACTTTATATAGATTTATTTTGTGGTGCCGGTGGAACCAGCACAGGGGTAGAAAAAGCCCGTTTAGAGAATGAACAATGCGCTAAGGTAATAGCGTGTGTAAATCATGATAAAAATGCGATTGCAAGTCATGCTGCTAATCATCCGGACGCTCTTCATTTTACAGAAGATATTCGTACACTAAATTTATCACCTTTAGTTTCCCACCTACAAAAATGCAGAGCTGAATATCCTGAAGCATTGATAGTTTTATGGGCTTCGTTGGAATGTACAAACTTCTCGAAGGCTAAGGGTGGTCAACCACGAGATGCAGATAGTAGAACACTTGCAGAGCACTTGTTTCGGTATATTGAGGCTATTAACCCAGACTATATTCAAATTGAGAATGTAGAAGAGTTTATGTCATGGGGAGATTTGGATGAGTACGGTAAACCCATTAGTCGTGATAAAGGTAAATCTTATTTGAGATGGCTGGATAACGTAAGGTCTTATGGCTACAAATTTGAACATAAAATATTAAATTCAGCAGACTATGGGGCTTACACTTCTAGGAAGAGATTTTTCGGAATATTTGCGAAAGGGAGTTTACCTATTGTTTTTCCAGAGCAAACCCATTCTAAAAAGCCAGACCAAAAATTAAAGAACTGGAAGGCAGTACGAGAAGTGTTAGACTTTGATGATGAAGGAAAAAGTATTTTTGGTCGGAAAACACCTTTAGTAGATTCTTCTTTATTAAGAATTTATGCAGGACTTATTAAGTTTGTAGCAGGTGGGAAAGATGCCTTCATGGTTAAGTATAACTCAATGAGTAAAGCTGGAAAGTACAATGCTCCGGGAGTTGAGGATCCATGTCCAGTAATATCTACTCAAAATCGACTTGGTGTTGCTTGCATAAACCGTTTAAATATTCTAACCGGAAAAGCATTTATTTCTGTTCATTATGGAAATGGATTTTGTAAATCTGTAGATGAACCAGCACCAACCGTAACAACAAAAGACCGATTTTCATTAATTTCTTCTGTGTTTATTGACCAACAATACGGAAACAGTAAGCCTTCTTCACTGGATAAACCACTAGGCTGTATTACTGTTAATCCCAAATATAGCCTTGTAAGCTGTAAACCTTGGATTTTAGATGCAAATTTTAAGAATGTTGGCACAAGTATAAATCAACCGGCACCAGTAATTACCGCAAACCGTAAATGGCATTACTTGATGAATCCTCAATTTAATTCTGCTGGCGGATCTGTAGATAAACCTTGTTTTACGTTAATCGCTAGAATGGATAAGATGCCGCCATATTTGATTGAAGCATCTGGAGGGGGAGAGCTACCTGGCTTTATTAAGATGTTTCCAGAAGGATTGGTATATGAGATATATGACACAGATAGTGATGTAATGAAGAAAATAAAGGAATTCATGGCCATGTATGGAATTTCCGACATAAAAATGAGAATGCTAACGATTCCAGAGTTGAAACGTATTATGGGATTCCCAGAAGATTATATGCTAATAGGAACAAAAGCAGAACAGAAAAAGTATATAGGAAACGCCGTAGAAGTTAATATGGCACGAGTTCTTTGTGAGGCATTATGTAAAATATTAGTAACAATGCAACGTAAGGTTGCGTAATTTAACAACAATAATATGGAAAATTTAAAATTTAATGTTGGGGATAATGTGAAAATTGTCTCTAATGATTTGCAACCGGCAATGGTTGGTAAAATTGGTCGAATAAAGAAAGTGTATCCATCATTTTCTGAAGATTCAGATAACAATGTTCAGCCTTCTTACTTTTATCGCGTTGAAGTTGGAGGAGCTGTTTTAAAAGGGATTGCAGCAAGTAGTGATCTGGAAAGAGTATAGACAAAACGATATGAAAAAATACCGAGTGACGATTGACCTGGATGCTTTTGAAATAGTGGTTTCGGCTAATAATAAAGCCGAAGCCAAAAGAAAAGCTATCGAGAAACTTCAAAGGAAGAGGATCACTTCCCTGATCCGTAAATCTTGGCCTAACAACAAGAAAGAGGTGTATGTTGATGAGAAGTAATTTGAAAATCAAAAGGAGATATGAGCAAAGATAATATTACAGAATCTGTGAATACCTGGGAAGATTTCTATCAAAGTCGTGTCTGTAACAACAGTTATGTGAATGTGTTTTGTAAAAAATACAACCGTTTTATAGAAGAAATAATTATCAATATACAACAAATATCCTACGACCTGAAAGCACCTCTTATCTTAAAAGAGGAAGGATGTGGAATAGGTACTGTAAGCCTTGCTATTTCGCAAATAGGAGAGAGGTTGTTTAATTCTTTTAGATTAACCAGTGTTTCTAATACAAAGAAAATTTCAAAAGTTATCTTCTCAGACATCAATATTCCTATGTTGGATTTATGTTGCAAGAACACACTCTCAATATCCACGGATAATTACTTAGGAAAAGTCCCATTGTTTTATGTTAAAGAGAATATTTGTGAACCTAAGTTTTTTGAATCATCTACAGTAGTGGTAACACATGGGGTCTTGGAACACTTTTCAGATGTAGATATAACAAGAATCATGTCAACATATAATAATGATAAGGTTTTGTTTCAAGCTCATTATGTTCCAACTAGCCAATACACATCTCCTTCTTTTGGAGACGAACGTTTGCTGCCTATAGATTACTGGATCACATTAGTAAAACCGGATTATTATCTTCTTGATAATGATGGTAAAGATTTGTATATGTTTAAAACTAAACCGGCACCGACAAGAAGATAAAAGAGTCTATAAATGATAAATTTTGAGAACATGGCAACTAATGTTAATAATGCGGAAAGATTAAGAAGTTATTTTCTTTCTCACAAACAAAGGGAAAATATTATCAATGTATGTAGAGCACGCCCAAATTGGGACGGTTGTGACTATTGCGACTTATATTCAGGTTCAGGACTTCCATGTTGGAAGCAAGATGATAAACATAATTGTTGCAAATTAGAGGAAGTCAAAACAAAAAACAAGGAGGATAAATGAATGTACTTGAACATTATGTAACCGAGATTATCGGTGAGCCATATTATGATGATTATGGTAGTGGAAATTATCATTGGTGGCTGAAAGTGAAAGCTTTATGTTATGGAAGCGAGTGCGAAACAACTTTAATGTTTGATAGTAAAGAAGAAGCTCTTGCTATCAAAAAGGGTTATACGTTCTTATCTTAATATGAGTGAAATAGAATTTAGGATAGCAGAGATATTGGGACGGTCTGCGATTGAAAATGATATGGAAGTCCCAAAAGATGTTCAACAGTTGGCACAAGCTACAAGATATTTAGCAACGCAACTTAGAATAATTTGCAAAACAGAGATCGGTGATGAAAAAATAGCTGATGTTATATTGAAGCAAGCTATTGATATTTTGAAGTAAAACAAAATAGTAATGAATATGAGAACAATAAAATTCAGAGGTAAAAACTTATATAATAACGAATGGATATTTGGTGACTTGATTCAGTACGAAAGTGGTGAAATGGCTATTTTCAGCAAGAAACTTTCCCAATATGGATACGAAGCTACTGAAATGTTTAATAGAAGTAAGGTCATTCCCGAAACCGTAGGTCAATTCACCGGGCTACTTGACAAAAACGGAAAAGAAATATATGAAGGGGATATTGTTGAATGGTTATTCTTTTCCAATGGCTGTTATGGAGAACAAGAGCACTATTTGAAAGGTTGTATAGAATGGCATCAAGGTGGGTTTATTTTCAATGTTACAGAAAATGATTCTGAAAATGCTGGTTTTTATGCAATTAGTGATTTGAATACAGATACAGAAAGTGATGTTAAAATATTAGGCAACATCTACGATAATCCATATTTAATCAAGGAGGAATAATCATGAAGAAAATAATGTTTAACGATAAATACGGCTTAACCCAAGCTGTGTTGGATGGTCGAAAGACTATGACGAGACGTATTTCGGAAGACCAAATACGCAACAGTATCTTTTGTAAGAGTGGTTATGAAAGCATACATGGGTATGAAATAAAGCCTAAATACAAGGTTGGTGAAGTTGTTGCCATTGCACAAAGTTATATGGATGTTGACCGATTTCATAGAAAGGGGAAAAATGCGGCTTACTTAGAATACTTGGATTCTATATTGCCTGAACTGAAATTATATCCCGGTTGGGGAAATAAGATGTTTGCGAAAGCCGACCTAATGCCACACCATATCGAAATTACCGGAATCAAGGTTGAACGCCTACAGGACATTAGCGATGAAGATTGCTTGAAAGAAGGAATTGTTATGCAAGAGGTAATATCTGATGAATCCCCTTTCCTTTATGCTTATGATGCTTTTTTGAACGGAGATAATAAATACTTTGCTTCTCGCTGGTTTAAGAACCCCAAAGAAGCCTTTGCTGTCCTGATAGATAAAGTATCCGGCAAAGGTACATGGGAAGAAAACCCATTTGTGTGGGTGTATGAATTTAAGCTGTTTGACTAATAACAGAATAGAAATGAAGATAAGAATAGGAAAATCTTTTGATAAAGAAACAAATGAAGTCTTTTATCAGCTACAATTTAAATTGGATGGAGAACGGACCTATAACGCATATTCTTATGATGTTTTTAAAGAGGAATCTGACGCAAAAGAAGCTCTTAAAAAACATCTAAATGGTGAACGTGAATACACTTATTTTGTGAGTGCTGAAAAAGTTAAAAGAACAATTAAAGGAAATCGCGTAGATGTGAAAAAGGTGTTGGCATTTCATGTAATGTCAGCTAAGTCAGATTTACCCGGTTCTCGTATTTGGGTGAAAATTAACTAATAAAAAGATAGTAATTAATATGGGAACATTTATTTTTAGACTATGCATTGATAATACACTTTGCTTAGTTACCGCTTTTGATAAAATAGAAGCAGAACACATGTTGGAGAAAAACAAAGGCATCATCTCAAAGGCCGAGTATTATTTTGTTGGGGTAACGAGCGGGGTGATTACTATTAGTAAAGATGGAAATTTAACTTATTAAATATCGTAAATGAGTAAAAAGAGAATTACAGATGACCGTAAACAGCTTTTAATACGGTATAAGATAGATGAAAAAGGATGTGTCTCTTTTATAGACCCCTGCTGCGATGAAATTCCAGTTTGCCTTTTCGGTAAGATAATGGAAGCTATATCAAATGTAGAACAAGAATGGAATTGTAGAATTGCTAATAAAGTCGACTCTCTTCTGCCTAATATTACATTCGAGAAACCAACACTCAGATAAGAATAAATATGAAATTCTGTGATTTACCGATTGATACTCGACAACGATTAAATTGCGAACGATTGAATTTACATAATCGTTCAATCAACAGTGCATACGAGGTGTTATTGTATAATCAACTTGGTACTCGTTATTTTCATGCAAGACGTCATCAAAATTCGTGGTATGATGATAAAGGTAACTATATGCCGTTTGGAGGTGGTTCTGAATGGACGCTGCAATATGGATGTATAGGTTTCTCTCGTAAGAAGCAAGTAATGGGTTACGATTATGTATTATGTCGTGGCAAGACCTATTCTAAGTCTGCAAATGGGACAATTATTCCAGCTGCTGTAAAAACAAAGAAGGAAGTTTTGAGTATAGCAAAAGCGATTGGAATATTGAAAACATTGGTTTAATTAAAGTTGATATACAATATGGGTAAAACAAAAATTAATGAAATAAAGAAGTGTGTACAATGTCCGCATTGTATAATTCTTCCGGACCCAGATCCGTATGATTGGTTTTGTGACGATGACGTAAAACTCTTTTGTGAAAAATTAAAAAGGACAGTAGCTGCTGCACTCCGACCCCACGAAGGTGACAAAGTTGATATTCCCAGCGATTGTCCTCTGGAATAAAATATAATAATAAGAAATATGAACGAAACATTGGAACAACAAATTAAACGTCTGGAATTCTGTCGTGATTGTATTGACCAGTCTTATAAAGCTGGGAGAGATGAATACAATCGCCTTGAACGGATGATTGAAGAATTGAAAGAAAAACAAAAATAAGAAAACACATAGAAGAAAGAAATGATTATGGAAGTAAATAATGGAATAATAATTAATGGAGTTTTGCATGAGTTTGTCATACCGAGCGAATCCCCTTGTTTAGAGTGTTCTTTAAAGAATGAGTGTGGTACTTATTTAGGTGATAGGTTGTATTCAGATCCATGCGATGTTTTTAATTCATGTAGTGGAATATTTGTAATACGTGCCAAAGTAAAGATAGAAACGGAGGATTAACTATGGGATTTACAACACCTGTGTTTATACTCAAAAACACACCGGAGCTTCGAGATAAGTTAGTTCGTTTAGGGTATAAAATAGGATATGAAAGGTATATAAACGATGATTTTTTAGCGACAGACAATGATGAGATGTTTGGAATTGATGTTCCATATCCTCCTGAACAATGTAATGGGTATATTCATTGCGGAACTAATGAGGCTTTGTTCCTTGCCATAGCCGCATTGAGAGACGATACTGACGATTCACAATGGTTTGTATATCCTCCTGAAAATATTTGGTTTATATGCGATGACGATGACATCAATTATGCACGAGAAAATATTAAAGATAGTGTACAGGCGGCATGGTTCCATTGTAGTCATAAGGCAACGGTGAAAGAGCTTATAGAACATTTTAAATCTGTTTAGAGAAATGAGTTATGATTTTTTAGGAGACATAGATCGAATAGGCATGGATACCTACAAGCAAGGTGAAGAAGATGCCAAGAAAAGAGCTATAGAAATTCTGGCTTCTGTTTTAGAGAATTGGGTGCATGGTGGTGATGCAGATTGTATCATTGCCGAATTTGAAGAGGAACTAATGAAAAAATAATAACGATATGGTACAGTTTACAACACAAGTTGCAACAAGCATAGAGCAGTCGCAACAATTAATAGAGTTAGGTGTAAAACCTGAAACAGCAGATTTGGTATATCGCTGTACAAAATCAAAAACTGATTCATTGGAATGGGAACTACAATTGTGTCCGCCATCACTGGAAAACATAGACAACAATGACATTCCAGCATGGAGCTTGGTCCGGTTACTTGAACTGCTTCCTTATGAGATTCCTTGCGACCGACCAAGTGTTCTTCACCATCCAGAACTGATTAAGTATGAGGCTGGATATAACTTCTCCGTATGTAGATATACCGTAGATTGTTTTGCCGGTACCCATATCGAGAACAGCCCTTTTGACAGTTGTGTGTCTATGATTAAGTGGCTTATTGCAAAAGGGTATTTTAGCAAAGAATTTTTGCTATGAGAAGAATGCCTTTTACTCTTATGGATGATCCATGTTATCGTCCATTCTGCAAGTTCCCGGAAGAATATTACTGGAGGATGCCTTTATGGAAAGATAGGGACAAGGTTAATTCACGTACATTTTTAGGATGGTGTATGCAAGTAATAGAAAAGGTGTACTTAGCAATGCAAACAGAGCCAACCATTCTACAAACTCCTCCTTCTTTGATAAACCAGTATGTACCTCCGACACCAGAGCATCTTTATTCAATGCAGATAATAATTCCTTCTCGACCTCTTGCCTATGACGTTCAAGAAGAATTGCGTAGTTGTATAGAGTTACGCCAGCTGTACTCACACCAATGGTCAACACGACTATCAGACAAAGAAATACCACGCGGGTACATAGCGGTTCTTGAAAATTATCATGGAGGGAAACTAATATCCCGTATAGGCTTGCGCTGGCTACGAGTACACCCTGCCAAAATTCTGATCTTTTCTGAAAAGCTTTAAAAGACAGTTTACTGTTTTCTTTGTGGTTGTCTTCGTAATATTTATTAGGTGTTTTGTACATGATAAAAATATTTATTTCAAATAATAGTAGCCAACATGATATTCATTATCATAGTTGGCTACAAATTTAATAATAATGTGTATAATCGAATATAATCGTATTTAAATAAATGAACAAAGAAAGGAAAGGTAGATTCAACGATGTTATTAGTTCCCTGGAAGAAGCGAAGGGAGAAGTGGAGGACATCTTAAATGAAGAACAAGACTCTTACGATTCTCTCCCAGATGGCTTACAAATGTCTTCTAGAGGAGAAAAGATGCAGGACTATATCGGCTTGATGGAGGACTGTATAAGCAAGATAGATAAGGTCGTTGGGTTTGTGGAGGAGAAAATTATAAAGAAAAAATAGGTATTATTTGTGTATATCAAATACATTGCTTATTTTTGTTGTATTATTAACTATAAGAACATGAATAGACAAGAATTTTGCCAAATAATTGCAGATATACGAAAGCAGTCTACCATTAAAATGAAAGATATTTGTTTTCAAATGGGGGTTATGCCTACTGCTATATATCGTTTAGAAAAAGGAAGTAGCAATTTTGAGATGGGGAATATGATGTCGTATATTAAAGCACTACAGCATATTCTTGTAATTGAGAACGGCCAACATTCATATCGTACAAATGATGCACAAGAATTAGGAAGTATATTAGCATTAATTCGTAAAGAAAAAGCAATTTCACAGAGAGCTTTGGCTGAAAAAGCAGGGTATTCTCACCTTACAATTGCGAATATTGAGAGAAAAACAACTACTATTAGTATAGATACATTACTTAAAACAGTAGATGTTCTGGGATATACAATTAATATCGAAAAACAATAATTGCTATGGTTGCGTTTATTTGTGTTATTATTTGGATTATAGTAACACCTTGCATTGCTGTTATATGTGGGTTGTCTTTAAAAAAAGAAAAAAGTCAACGTATTTCGTGGAAAAGATATAGTACATGTATGTTATTAGTGTCTGTATTTACTTTTTTCCTTTTGTATATGTATGACGAACATTATGAATTACTGTATAAGTTTTTCTTAGCTATTGGGGTAATTGGTATCGTTATTTATGCTTTGGGTATATCGTTTTTTAGATCTAAAAGATGATTGTCTGGCATAAGAACTGGCATATTATTTCTGATTTCAATACCTTTTTCATAACCGTCTTTCTTCTTTTTTTCTATTCTATAGAAAACGATTTTAAAGAGTATGGAAGAACCTAAAAATGCAAAATTATTCTTGGCATTAAAAAGCAGATATGCCTTACACAATACAGACCGTTTGGTAGAGTTCATATTGGATAAGCAGAAGACATCCTTTGATTTTATTACTGAGATTATTCCTCAAATAGAAGAAGAGAATAAAAAAGCTCCTAAACTTTTCAAGGTAACTGTTGATACGGATGTTCTGGAAAGGTTACGTGCAAAACAATCATGTAAGGGGAAATACCCCCTTAATGATGCGAATATAGCAAATGAAGTAAGGCTGATAGAAGTATATCTAGCAGATAAGGTTTGGGACCTTGTTGGACTAGCCTATATGGACCAACGCTAAAATTCTATTATATTTCCAGCTATTTTAGGGTTATCAATCATTTTCTGAGATAATTCTAACGCTTTATCAATATGATATTGAGGAATTCCATGTCGGCAAGATTCAAAAAAAACTTGCGGACATGTGGAAACGTATGTTTGGCACCCAACCCAAATTCTCTCTTTTTCATAAGGGGTTACTTCAGGGCCAAAAGTTCTTGTTACAACTTTTACTAATAACTCAATGAGGTCTTGCTTTTCTTTTGTATTCATTGTATCATCAATTGGTTTGATTGCAAAAATACAAAATATTGATATTTAGCTATAATTATAGCTGATTAATTTTCAAAAATACATCAATATATAACTATTTCTTTTCTATTTTTCTTATCTAAGCTGATTCTATTAGAATAAATGCTGCAACAAATTTGTAACTAAAAAATAAATTATTACCTTTACCAGACAAATTGGAAATGATTTTGTACATTGAACAATCCTGTTAATTATGTCAGTCTGTGTAATTAATTCATAATAAAAATAAAATAAGCTATGTACCCACACGATAATATTTTTAGTATTTATTACAATATAGGGAAGCGAACTCCATTCTTGGTTAAACGATGTGAGTTAGGGTTAGCACGTTCATCCAGCGAGGAAAGACGTATTGACCCAAATCAAGATAGAACCTTCTTAGTCGAAACTGTAAAGCCGCGTGGCAAATATGGTAAGGCTTATGGCAAGTGTTTTGTAAATGGTAAGCCTGATGATACATATAGGCAAGAATGTTATCCAAATATCAAAGACGAAGAAATCCCTTGCGCCGGGTGTGGCGAATGGGTCTTGATTGATGTTCCTGGTGTATCGCTTGATGAAATATTTCCCATTCATAAAGCGGATGAGATACTTATGTTTGGTAAATATAAGGGGAAAACTTATGGTGACATTTATAAGATAGATTATCAATATCTTCATTGGCTAGAAAAAACAGATAGGCTTTTCAAAGTTAATTTTGAGGAGCTTAAACAATTATATCCAGATGTCGAAAAACAGGAAGATATATCTATTGCAGACCAAGTAATTGATTTTGGGAAATATAAGGGACAAAAGTTTCGTGACATTAAAGATGATATTTCTTATCTTGAATGGCTTGTCTCAATAGACAAAATATCTATTGAAGATTTTGAGTTATTGTCCACGATATAATACCATACAGTTTTGGCTATAAACACTTTTAACACCCATATTTATATGAATAAATTTTTATGCTCTCTTGTATTTGTGCTTTCTTTTTCTTCAGTCCATGCACAATCTAATGATTCACAAAAGGAAATACAAACACTTGTCCAGAGAGTCGATTCTCTTGAACATGAATTGTCATACCTTAAATTGACTTATGAATTAAATACACTTAATTCCGACATAACAATGTTTTCAAACGAGGTGTACACCAAATCTATCGCAATTCAATTAGACCTCTATAATCGAAATTTTAATTCCAAATTAGGTGATGCGTATCAACAATATTATGAAACATGCCAACGTAAGAAACAATCAATTTCTGAACTCATTGAAGCTAAGAAAACATTATACTTAATTAAAGTTATAACATATCCTTATTCCGAGAGTGAACTAAAGACGTTAAAGGCAAGTTATAACGTAATTAATGATGCGTATGACTCGTTAGGGAAATCAATGGAGTTACTGGAAATTGTTATTGATACATATAATAAGTTTTTGTAACTATTTAATTTCGGCTTATTCGATAAGTTGTGGAATTCCGAAATTGGTGTTAAAAAAGAATTTTGTCATTCTGGTGTAATAACTAAAAATAACAACCATTCTTTTTCCATCTTTCCTATTCTATAGAAAACTGTAGTTGTCAATATCAGTACTTTGGTATCTGGTATTGTATCTATTTAATATGATATTGTTATAGACTAAAATTTTGTTATATGAAAGCTATTATTGAAGCAAAAAAATATAGGGACACTGATTCTTCGTATATTGTTGTCGAGATACGTTTTTTGTGTGTTCCTATATTTTATTATAAAAAGCAATGGGCTTGTTAGTCGATTTTTACGAAAGCATTTATATTTCCTGTTATTGTAAGATATGCTCCTTGGGTATGACTCCAGTACACTGCGGTTAAATGTTCATTGTCTATTTTATCTATAACAACCATCTTTATAGGATCAATAGCATTGACAATTTTTACACTGTCTCCAATTTCTATACTCATAATGATAAATATTTATTAATCGTTTCAGCAAAGATACTGCTATTTATTGATAATTGAATACAATTGTAGCCAATTAATTTTCCAAAAATGCACTTGGTTTTCTAAACTAACTCCATCCAGTTCCAACTATTACTTAAAAAAGACCGGAGATATATTCTCCAGCCATACAGATAAAATTCATCAATTTGCAGAGTCTTTTTGACTCCTTTTGGTTAGTCCTGCAAACCTTGCGATGGCGGCTGAGAAAATATCATAAATCAGGGTGGTATAATTGATCCATGATATTCCAGGTGCATCGACAAGGTTTGCTACTAAAAGGGCAACCAGCATGACTAATCTTACCATGTTGGTTGCAAAATTACATAAATTGTTGATAATCGTATATAATCATTTATAAATATGACAAAAAACAAATTATCTATTGCGCCTCCAGATAAGAAGAAGACTTTGGAGGCGTTTTTTCGTTATTATGAGTTAAGCCGTTTATTGTTCGGTCAAAAGCAAAACGAAATATATGATGTCACAGACATTCCGAAAACAAATAAGTTTTATGAGTTAGCGAAAGAAATAGCTAAACAATTAGAAATTGACTGGGAAAGTATGACACACGAAGAAAGTAATCGTGTTATGTTGGCCCTATTGGAAGATTCATTTAATCTTATACGCGATATTGAAGATTCCAAATCTATAATCCTTCAAACTAAAATAGTGATAAAGAAATGAGTGATGCACAGATTTATGACTTGTATGCTCAAAAGATTTCGGATATAACCAATATTCCATATCCTTATATTATTGTATTGAGAGACAATGGCTTGTTGAATCAGAAAGAAGCAAGAGATAAGTTAATCCGATATGATTATTGGAAATTGATGAAAACAAACAAATTCACACACAACCAGATACTTGAAAAACTTTCTGGTATATATGATGTCAATAAACGTAAAATTTTATATGCGATAAAAGTTAAGCCCAAGCGCGTATATTATTGTAGGCAATGTGGACTCCAGTTATCGAAAGTCAAATACATGCGAAACGATGGTATATGCGATAAGTGTATTTCTAAACAAATAAAATTATAAATTATGGACAATCTGTACATTGAAGCGTATAAGTTCTATAAGAATGACTACGCACATGGTTTAGTATTATTTCATATTCAATCTCATTTTGAGGCTTATGAAGATGATGCTATTCAACTGGGGGCAGCACTGAATCTCCCAGTACATCTGCAAGAAGGCGTGAAATTCTGTAGTTTCCCGGATTATGAACTTGAAAACACCTTGTTGTTCCTTGTACAGATTGGTATCTCGGTTAATACTATAGAATATCGAGATGAAAATGGGGTATTCGCAATACCAAAAGTGAAACAAATTTTGGATGATATTGAAGCTGATTATTGACATTTTCGATATACTAATAGTGATTTTTGTAAATATCTGTAATATAGTCAATTATATTAAGTATTATATTTAGTTTTATATATAGCTAATCTATTGTATAACAGTTGATTAAATATAAAATAATTAATAAATTGATGTCATAATTTAAAACAAAGTCGTACCTTTGCCTCACCATCTTAACAAAATAGTTGGTAAGGCTTTTATATGTAAACAAAAATCATAGGAATATGGATAAGATAAAAACAAAATTGAAATTTATTAAGTCAGACCGTACAGAGTCATGGGTAGGATTTGTTTCTATCAATACTAAAACCGGTTACATTAAGGGCGTTAGAGAAGACGCAAAGGGTCCTAAAAAAGTATGTATTGTAACACATGAGCTAGAGCCAATTATTGAGCCGAATGTGCTTTATGATGTACAAATGGTTCCTATGAAAAATGAAAAGGCTGGATACATCGTTGTAGCAGCGGAACCACATGCTTTTGATGCAAAGATTACTTCTACAGTTGTAAAGAACGCTGTGTATTTAGTGGAAGTAAAGTTCGGAAACAAGACAATCAAATACGATCCGCTGGATGGGGTCAAAGATTCTGTTCGTACTATTGATGGGGTTGTAGAGGAACTGTCAAAACGTAAAGACATCAAAAATCTATTGCTGGTAATTGATGATTTCTGTAAGTCAGCAAACATTGTATTAACCGCATTCCAGAACGATGGTCATTATGTCGCAGCAAAAAAAGTTCTCAAAAAGTAGAAAACCTAAGCTGCCGAGAAAAAGAAAAAAGGCTTGTATAAAAGCACAAGGACGCGCTTCGTATTATAGCACTGTTAATCTTGCTAAAGTAGAAGGAGAGTGGCCTTGTAAATTTTGGGTTAATTCGACAGTAGAAATGAAACCGGTAATGATAAATGGTACTGTGGCTCTTATTCCCACACCCGCTCAATATTGGTAGAATATGATAGAAATTCCAGTAGAGGGAATAGCTACAGACGCAGCTCATTCCACGAAAAATAAAATAACAGAGTTTCAGGGGATAGATTTACGGACCGGTAAGCGGATATTTTATCAGAACCTGGGTAATAAAACGGTGAATATTGGTGAGTTCTTAGGCGTTGTTGAAGCGGCAAAATATATCATAGAAAATGATTATTCTCCCAGAATTATCTATACAGATAGTATAACAGCAATAGCTTGGTTTCAAAACAAAAAAACAGCATCCAAGAAGAAATGCAAAGAACTTCAGAAAGCCGAGATATTTCTTAAAACTCTTGCATGGGATGTTGATACAATTGAAGTCCGACACTGGAACAACAAAGAATGGGGTGAGACCCCTGCTGATTTTGGAAACAAATAAAATCCTCCAGCAAGAGAACTGGAGGATTGAGATATACAAATCATCATTTGTTGGAAGTCTTTCTTCCTCTGAAAGCCCAGATAATGTCAGCGATAGATTTTAACGATGCGGCTACATCGAAATCCACTCTTATTCGTAGGCATTTTCTCATTGTAAAGGCAATCAGCACCCATGCGATTGGCATATATTCGCAAAGGTAAGAAGAATCTTTCAAAGTAGGACAGTTTTTCAAAATTCTGTCAACTAACGGCTGTTGAGATACTTAGTCATAAATAGCCGTTACATAGCGGGATGGAGCAGTTGGTAGCTCGCTTGGCTCATAACCAAGAGGTCGCCGGTTCGAGTCCGGTTCTCCGCCACTAACTAATTAAATTAATTATAGTATGAAAGAGCAAATCATATCTGAAAGGGCAAATATTATTGCCAATTTGAGACAATTGGTTCAGTCCTTAGTGGAGTTGAACACGAGAGCTAAAACACACGTGTCTTCCAATAAGGCAGACATTAAGAAATTGAGAAAAGACAATAAAGAGTTGGAGAAGATGAAAACCAGAAACTCATTCTTTATTCGGATTTTTTCTTTGTTCTTTAAGTCTTGATAAGATGATGCCGCAATGGTGGAATTGGTAGACACGATGGACTTAAAATCCATTCGTCCGAAAGGACGGTGCAGGTTCGACTCCTGTTTGCGGCACAATGACATAAGTCAATAAGAGTTCTTTGAAATATACCAAACTTAATATGCGATGAAAAAGTATATAGAACAATTCTTTTTTATGATAGCAGTCTTATTCATAGGCAATAGAGTATTCAATCATGTTGACGCTTGGTTGGGAATTGCTATATGTTTTGGGGTTTGCTATCCAGTTATTAACATCATTAAATTAATTATCAAAAAACATGAAAACGAAGATTAAGTTTATGTTGGTTGCTCTTATGGCAACAGTGATTTTTTCATCTTGTGAGCGTGTTGCTCCTAACTATGCCGGCGTTCTTATGGAGAATTACGGTAAAAAAGGTAAAAACGATTTTAAGATCGTGTCCGGAAAGGTTTCTACATGGGAATGGGGGACAGAGTTATTCCAGGTACCGTTGTTTGAACAGCGAGGAGGTTTCCAGAGAGCAGTTACTCTGAAAGCTGCTGACAATACGGAATTTGAGGCTACTCCTTTATACTCATATAGAGTAATTAAAGACAAAGCGATTGATGTTGTTTTCGATAATAAGCATATAGGCAATGGCGATGGTTTTATGAGGTCCTTGGAGGATAACATTTTGGAACCGCGTATTTACGACCTAATTAAAGAAGAAAGCCGGAAGTATAAAACAGATACGCTTATGGCCGATGGTGGCTCTTTAGCTTTTGAAAAGCAGCTAGAGGATATTGTTAGAGCGGAGTTTAAAGAACGAGGGTTAGATTTAAAATCGTTTTCTGCTCAATTAGAGTTTAGTAAGAGAGTCCGGGAAAAGATTGATAATAGAAACGAGGTCAACACTAATATTTCCGTTATTGATCAGAAAATCGAGGAACAGAAAAAGCAAAACGAACTGGAGAGATTAAAAACCGAACAGGCTCTTATCACATCGAAAGGGTTAACTAAAGAAATTCTATACAAACAGTTTATTGACAAATGGGACGGAAAAACGCCGCTGTATGGGGTAACTCCAGAATTTCTTAAGATGACTAATTAAAGCAGGTTAAGATAAAGAGAATGGAGCCACACAGAACGTGAAACTCTCACATATAAACGTTTGATTGGTTTTATTGCAGTTTCACAAATAAAGATAGCAGGTTGGCTCTGCTTGGTGTGGCTTTATTCCATTCATTTTCAATTTAAAGAGTTTCTATCAGTCCAAGAATAGCATTTCTACGGCTTTTATGGTGAGCCGCCCCAACTCAAATGCAATTCTCTTTGTAAAGGACAGAAAGAAAAATTTCTTTTTCATTGCGTCCGCAAAGATAAGAAAATTATTTAAGCCTTTGCGGATTTGTTCTTATAGCTTAGTGGTAGAGCAGATGACTGTTAATCATCAGGTCGGTGGTTCAAATCCACCTAAGAACGCATATTTAAAGGTAAAAAGATTGTTATTGGATTAGCTTATTTTTCTTTCCGCAAAGCTGTGAAGTTGTGAAACTTCCAGCTCTCTGGTTCATTAGCCAAGTGGTAAGGCAATGGTCTGCAAAACCATGATCGCAGGTTCGATTCCTGCATGGGCCTCAAATGGGATGCAATTAATTTTCCACGATTTTAAATTGATTTATATGACAGTATCCAATAAATTGAAAGAATACTATAGAGCATATTATCAGAAGCATAAAGAAAGGCTAAAAGAATATGCCAGACAATACTATCAAAAGCATAAAGAAGAAATAAAAAGAAAAAACAATGCTTTTTATCATAGTCACAAATACCGAAATGCGATGTATTACCGTAATAAAGTAAATAGTGGCCAAGTAGCACAATATGTCAAAAAGCGGAACCAACGTATTGTGAATACAAAGATTAGTATATTGCTTTATTCTTTATCTCACCAGAAAGAAATCTTAGATGAGAAGAGAAAAAGAGACGAGTTACGTAAAAAAAAGAATAGAGAAGATGCTAAAAAACGTTATTACAAACAAAAAGAAGAGGGCACTCTAAGAACTTACCAAGATAGGCGTGACTATCTAAGAGCTTATAATAAAGAATATTATTATCGAAAAAGTAAACAATGTGATGGGGAGTTGCAATTACTCCCTAAAGATGACAACCATAGGGCTAATATGGTTGTGAAATCAAAATGACAGTGGTTATTCGCAAAGTTGAATCAAAAGAGATATGGCATTTAGTGCATTAGTTCAGTGGTTAGAACGCTACACTGTCGTTGTAGAGGTCACAAGTTCGATTCTTGTATGCATTGCAAAAATACAACCATGCAGCCAACTACTGCATGGAGGAAGATAAAAAATAAATTAATTGTTAAATCTACGGACAGTCCATTTACCTATAAGATAGATTGTAGCACAAACCGCAAAACTGGCAGTAATTGACACGGCTAATGTCAAGTCCAGATTGATGTCGTAGTTAACATTAACATTTAAGTTGGTTGTAAAGTTGGCGTTAATGTTTGTATTACAACTATTTATAGTAAACATCTGAAGGAAAGCCGTTATCAACGGATTCATTTCAATCAGTTTTAACCGCAAAGATACGGCTTTTCTTCTTATTGTCCGTCTAAAAGCATTATTATGAGTAGTCAAACAAAAACATCCGGTAATGGAATCGGATTCTTAGGATTGCTGGCAATTGTGTTTATCACATTAAAGTTGTGCAATGTAATCAATTGGTCATGGTGGTGGGTAACTTCACCTCTTTGGGGAGGAGTTGCTGTTCATTTTGCCATTATTGCAATTTCATTGCTTGTACATGCAATTGCAATCATAGTGAGAAGTATGATTAATAAGAAATAACCATCAGCTTATTTGAGTAGTTATGAAAACAGGAGTAATACTGGCTCGGTTCCAGCCTATACACAACGGACACCTACAGCTGATAAAGAAGGCTTGTGACGAGAATGAGCAAGTTTTAGTTATTATTGGCTCAATAGACAAACTCTCAAAACGGAATCCGATACCTTGGACTATCCGAAAACAACTTGTTGAAAAGGCGATTAAAGACCATTCTCTTCACGAAAAAACGAAGATTGTTGAGCTTGCTGACCTTTCTGATGAATCTGACAACAGCCACGATTGGGGCTTTTACCTATACTCATTTATTGTCAGCAAAATCAACCAATCTGATTTCACCATCTATTACTCTGATGGATTTGAGACCATCACATCTTGGTTCCCAGGATTTCTTTTAAGGAATAATGTATCTCTATCCTTACTTGCCAGAAACACTTGTGAAGATGGTGTGTCAGCAACTATGGTGCGTGATATGATACTTGCTGATAGCCTTCCGGAAAATAATGTGGTCCCACAGTGCGTGTATGATATGCGCCAGACGATTAAGGCATTTTTAAACGTATTCAAATAAAAAAAATGAAATAGTATATATGAGCAAAATAACAATGATAGACAATGCTGAAAGTGCATTGGCAAAAATATGCGAAGGCAATCCGGGAGCCATCAATGCGTGCTGCTGTATAATCAAAGAGGGTGCAAAGGTATATCCATACGTTGATGGATGGGAATATATCATACTTCTTGATAAACTGGAGATATATGGCAGTGACATATATGTTCTGTGGAATGACATCTGTCAACGCGGCACACGGAAGATGATAGCTGCATTGAGAATTGCCAAGATAGATCCGGCAAAAGCAGATGTTCTCAAAGACGCTTGTCATCGGCAAGACTATTCTGGACGCAAATTATTGCAAGAAGATGATATTTATAAGAAAATAATTGAATAACAAAGTAAAACGAGAATAGTAGGGCAATGAAAAAATTTATATCATCAATATCTACAGATAAAAAGCAATCAGAACGATTGATAGCTTTAGGGGTAAAACCCGAAACTGCTGATATGGTATATCATTATACCAAAAGTAAAGTACCTGCACTGGAATGGGAATTAAAAACAACTCCGCCAACATTGAGAGGTAAATTCTGGACACCTCAAAGAATAGCAAAGTTATCATTGCCTTTTCATAAGCATCCGGATGGGACACCTATGACAGGAGAAGAAGTATTTGATGAAATATGGGGTAAAGATATTCCGGCATGGAGTTTATCGAGATTGTTGGAAATGTTGCCTAATGAAGTTCCAGATCCTAAACCAGGGTTTGAAGCACATCATCCGGAACTGATAAAACATGCTTTTGGATATAATCTATCAATTCGGAGATATACAGCAGATTGTTTGGTTGGGACACATATCGAGGATACTCCAATTGAATGCTGTGTGTCTATGATAGAATGGCTCATTAAAAATCATCATTTTAATAAAGAATATCTGAAATAAAAGATATGAAAGAAGATGATGATAGGCATTGTAGCGAGTGTGTTCACTATGAGGTATGCCCTAACTATCAGATGTATTGCAAAGCTCTAAAAAGGCGAATAACAGCAAGAAAAACACCTCGTTATTGTAAGTATTATAAATCATTTATAAAAATCAACAATGGAAAAGAGTAATGATATAAAACAATCTCTTTATGACATACAACCTGGAGATAAGGTGTATTTTAGGAGTAACTATTTCTCCACAATTTATGTTGTGGATCGAGTAACTCCAACTTTAATTATTTGTAATAATATTAAGTTCCGTAAAAATGATGGTAGAAAAACACCTTCTGAAAGATACCAATATTGTTATATTGAAGTACTTACTCCAGAGTTATTGTATAAACATAGGCAGAAAGTTATGCGAAAACGTTTAATACAACAAGTTAAGAACGTTCAAATTGATAAATTGACTAACGAACAATTACAGCAAATCATTCAAATAACTCAAATACCTAACTCTAATGACGATATTTCAAAAACTGAGGAAATGGTGCCGTAATACGCTAGAGATTTCTCGCAATACATATTCTGAAATTCATAGTCCATATAAAAATCGAGCTGAAAGAAGAGTTATGAATAAAAAGAAATAAAATACAATAAAGACATAGATTTATTCTCATAATGAATTATCTTTGTATCATAAACAAGTGAGTCTATCCTACATTTATTAACCTATGGTTGGTATGTAGATGAATTGAAATATTGGGATGTGATACTAAAATGATACCAAATGTGTAATTATCTGACTATCAACATCAATTTTACCCCCTGAGGGTGTACAAAGATTATTAAAAGGAGAACTTAAAAGGTTCTCCTTTTTTGTTAAGAGTCTTTGTTGTTACAGTTCAGCTATAGGAATAAAAAATACCGCTACTCAAAGCTATATTCGACTTTGGTAGCGGTATTTTTTTATAGTGTAACTACTATCTATTAGAACTTGAAGAAGTTCTTGGCATTGTTGTAGCTGATATCTTCAATCATTTGGTTTACACGCTCCATTTCAGATACCGGAATTTCTCCGTTTTCTACGTCACGTCCTACCAGATTACACAATGTACGGCGGAAATATTCATGACGCGGGTAGGATAGGAATGAACGAGAGTCGGTCAACATACCTACGAAGCGGCTCAAAAGACCAAGTACTGACAAAGCATTCATTTGTTTTTCCATACCATCCTTTTGATCGAGGAACCACCATCCGGAACCAAATTGGATTTTTCCCGGGATAGAACCATCCTGGAAGTTACCCAGCATTGTTGCAATCACTTCGTTGGCGCATGGGTTCAAGTTGTAGAGGATTGTTTTAGTCAATTTGCCATTAGTGTTCAGGCGATCAAGGAATTTAGCCATTGCTTTGGCGGTTGTAAATTCACCGATAGAATCGAAACCTGTATCAGCACCCAGTAATTTAAACATCTTCGTGTTATTGTTACGAATAGCGCCGTAATGGAATTGTTGAGTCCATCCTTTTTCCCAGTCCATTTCACCGAAGATCACAAGCATTGCCGATTTGAATTTCAGAATTTCTTCCTTGGTCAATTCTGCGCCACCATATACTTTATTAAAAATAGCTTTGATTTCAGCATCTGTATAATCTTCTGCGTAGAATTCTTCAATACCATGGTCAGACAGACGGCAGCCTTGTTCTGCGAAGAAGTCATGACGTTTGCGCAAAGCAGCGATCATATCATCAAAGTTGGAGATGATAACACCACTTACCTCTGCCAGTTTTTCTACATAACTGCGGAAATCTGCAGGGACTTCTACAGCCATAGCCTTATCAGGACGCCATGTTGGTAACATCTTGATTTCAAATCCGCTTTCGCGTGTTTTGATATGATATTCCAATGAATCGATAGGATCATCCGTTGTGCAAACGGCTTCTACATGATAACGACGCATCATTCCACGAGCTGAATATTCGGGTTGAGACAGTTTCTCATTACATTCATCGTAAATTTCACGTGCGGTTTGTGGATTCAATATTTTATTGATACCAAATGCCGTTTTCAGTTCAAGGTGAGTCCAGTGGTACAATGGGTTGCGGAAAGTGTAAGGTACTGTTTCCGCCCATTTTTCAAATTTTTCCCAGTCTGTGGTATCTTTTCCCGTACAGAAACGTTCGTCTACACCGTTTGTACGCATTGCACGCCATTTGTAGTGGTCACCGCCCAACCAGATTTCAGTCAGTGATTTAAACTTGTAGTCGTCAGCTACCATTTGAGGGATAAGGTGACAGTGATAGTCGATGATCGGCATTTTAGCCGCATGCTCGTGATACAACTTTTGCGCAGTTTCTGTTTGCAGCAAGAAGTTTTCGTCCATGAAGTTCTTCATTATTACTGTGTTTTAAGTATATAAAATTATTACTTTCTATATTTATACCTATATAGTATTGATTTTAAAGCTAATAGGCGTAAATCTTGTTTTAGTTTTATTAACCGTTATCGAACACAAAAATAGAAAATTTACTTGGAGTAACAAAATAATTCGTATATTTGCAGCGATTATTTATAATATTTAAGTTTTAGCACTATGGAGGACCAGAACTATACCATTAAAGACATTGCCCGTATGGCCGGTGTTTCCGCCGGAACGGTTGACAGGGTGTTGCACAATCGCGGTGACGTGTCTCCCAAAAGCAAAGCCAAAGTACAAAAGGTGTTGGATGAGATTCATTATCAGCCCAATGTGTTTGCTATCGGTTTGGCCGCTAAAAAGAAATATTCTTTCCTCTGTTTGATACCTTATTATATAGAGCATGATTATTGGCATTCGGTAGTAGGGGGGATTGAGCGTGCCCGGCAAGAATTACGTCCTTTTAATGTGAGTATAGATTATTTGTGCTATCACCATGGGGATGAGAAGAGTTATCAGGAAGCCTGCCTTTCTATAAAAGAAAAGAATGTGGATGCGGTATTGATTTCTCCGAATTTTCGGGAAGAGACACTGGCGCTGACAGCCTATTTACAGGAAAATAAGATTGCTTATGCTTTTGTCGATTTCAATATGGAAGAAGCGAAAGCGTTGACGTATATCGGGCAGGATTCATATAAGAGCGGATATATCGCAGCGAAAATATTGATGCGCAATTATTCGGCAGGAGAAGGCCAGGAGTTGGTTTTGTTTTTAAGTAACAATAAAGATAATCCGGCTGAAATACAGATGCAACGCCGTTTGGATGGTTTTATGAGTTACATTGCCGAAGAATATAATAACTTGGTAATCCATGAGGTAGTACTTAATAAATCCGATCAGGAAAGTAACCAACAGACATTGGATGAGTTTTTTCAGGCGCATCCGAAGGCTTTACTGGGAGTTGTATTTAATTCCAGAGTGTATCAGTTGGGAGAGTATCTTCGTCATGCGGGACGTAGCATGAAAGGACTGATAGGATATGACCTTCTGAAAGCAAACGTAGATTTATTAAAATCCGGTGATGTGCATTATTTAATCGGGCAACGTCCGGGTTTGCAAGGATATTGTGGGGTGAAGGCGTTGTGCGACCATGTCGTGTTTAAGAAGTCTGTTGAACCTGTAAAATACATGCCTATTGATATCCTGATAAAGGAAAACATTGATTTTTATTTTGAATTTGTATAATATCAACTTTATAAATTACAACTAACATGAAAGCATTAAACAAAGAAACTGCTCCTAAAACACAACGTCCGGAGCGTATTATCCAATTTGGCGAAGGTAACTTTTTGCGTGCATTTGTAGATTGGATTATTTATAACATGAACCAGAAAGCTGATTTCAACAGCAGTGTAGTAGTGGTTCAACCGATTGATAAAGGTATGGTCGATATGCTGAATGCACAGGATGATCTTTATCATGTAAACCTTCAAGGATTGGATAAAGGAGAGGCTGTTAACAGCTTGACAATGATTGATGTAATCAGCCGCGCTTTAAACCCATATACTCAAAATGACGAGTTTATGAAGTTGGCAGAGCAACCTGAAATGCGTTTTGTTATTTCAAACACTACAGAGGCTGGTATTGCTTTTGATCCGGCTTGTAAACTTGAGGATGCTCCTGCTTCATCTTATCCGGGTAAGCTGACTCAATTACTCTATCATCGTTTTAAAACATTCAATGGTGATAAGACAAAAGGTTTGATTATTTTCCCTTGTGAGCTTATTTTCCTGAATGGTCATAAGTTGAAAGAAACAATTTATCAATATATTGAATTGTGGAACCTGGGGAATGAGTTTAAAACTTGGTTTGAAGAAGCTTGTGGTGTATATGCAACATTGGTAGACCGTATTGTTCCGGGATTCCCGCGCAAGGATATTGCTGCTATCAAAGAAAAACTGCAATATGATGATAATCTGGTTGTTCAGGCTGAAGTTTTCCATTTGTGGGTTATTGAAGCTCCGCAGGAAGTTGCAAAAGAGTTCCCGGCTGACAAGGCAGGCTTGAATGTATTGTTTGTACCGTCAGAAGCTCCTTATCACGAACGTAAGGTTACTTTGTTGAATGGCCCGCATACAGTTCTTTCTCCGGTTGCTTATCTCTCGGGAGTGAATATTGTGCGTGATGCTTGCCAGCACGAAGTGATTGGTAAATATATCCACAAGGTAATGTTTGACGAACTGATGGAAACTTTGAACTTGCCGAAGGATGAGTTGGAGAAATTTGCAAATGATGTATTGGAACGCTTCAACAATCCGTTCGTGGATCATGCAGTAACCAGTATCATGCTGAATTCTTTCCCTAAATACGAAACTCGTGATTTGCCGGGATTGAAGACTTATCTGGAACGTAAAGGTGAACTTCCTAAAGGACTGGTGCTTGGATTAGCTGCTATCATTACTTATTATAAAGGTGGTGTACGTGCTGATGGTGCTGAAATTGTTCCGAATGATGCTCCTGAAATCATGAACCTGCTGAAAGAACTTTGGGCAACAGGTTGCACAAAGAAAGTTGCCGAAGGTGTTCTGGCTGCAGATTTTATCTGGGGAGAAGATTTGAATAAGATTCCGGGATTGACAGAAGCCGTAAAAGCTGATTTGGATTCTATCCAGGAAAAAGGAATGCTTGAGACCGTTAAAGGTATTCTGTAATTAGAAGACTAAATAAAAAAATAGCGCCACTTGTTCAGAGAACAGTGGCGCTATTTTTTATTATCAGATTATTTATTATTCTTGTTCAGCCGTATGCAAAATAAATGTAGTAGCTCCAATTGTTACAATAGCGCCATCTTCAATGCGTACACGGTCTTTATCTCCCAGAATTTCATTCATAAGGAAAGTACCTGTGAGACTAGGAGCATCTCGTAATGTGTAGACTAGCTTTCCTTGCTTATTACGCTTTATATTAATGATGCAATGGCGTCGATCCATGCTCATATCACCGCTTTCAATGGGAGTATTAATGTTTGTTCCTACGCAACGGCGGCCTATGACATTGTCACCTTCCTGCAAGGGAAGTAACTGTTTAAAACCAAATACATTTTCGATTACAGTGATATATCCGAACTCTTCTTTATGAGATTCAGCTTCTTCTTCCAGGTTTTCTTCCTTTCTAAGAGCCTTAACTTTACTTTTTCCTAACCGGATACTGAATTGCTTGCCACAATGTTCGCATTCAAATACCAGTGATTGGCCTTCACTATACTTGGTTTCATCAAAATAAAGATAATTCTCACATTTAGGACAAAGAACTCGTTTCATGCTTTTTAAAAGGGATTTTTATTTAGCCAGTAACCAGGCATTCTTATAAGTTTCGTTTTTTCTTAGCTCAAGTAATTGCTTGGTTGCTTCATCACGGTTGTTAAATGAACTGATACTGACACGTACTTTACCATCAGTGTTCAGAGCTTTTGCATCTGCAAATCCTTTTGATTTTAATTGGTTCGCAATAACTTCTGCATCTTTCAGGCTGATTCCTCCTGCCACAATGATATGAAAAGGATGATTTGCACTTTCTTGAGATTTCACCGCAGGAGCAGGAGTCGCTGTTTCCTGTTTTACCACTTTCACTTCTCTTACTGCGATCGGTTTGGAAGTCTTGGCTTTATCCGTTGTATGCTTTTTAGCAGATGAAGTTTTGGTTGAAGCAGAAGAAGCAGAAAGCTTCTTTGCTTGTTGCGCAGCATCGTTCTTAACATAAACAGGAGTTACTGCAACCGATTGCTTTTCTATTTGCTCAAAAAGCTCGCTGGGCAATAACTGTGCATAATTGTTCTTTTGAACGTCAGTATTCTCTACCGGAGTTGAAAAGGCAAAGAACAGTACGATGGCAGCAATCATTGCTGCAGCATTGCGGAGATACGCGCGGTTGATACTAATTTCAAAAGTCTTCTTTTCCTTTTCCTGATAAGTCGGTACCAATACTTTTTCTTTCTGCTGCAGAGCCGAAAGTTCATGTATTTCAAAAGAGTCGAGACCATATAATGAAGGAGTTGTTATCTTATAATCATAAGGAACGAACTCGTAGTTGCCATAAATGTTATAATGAATCTCGCCTATATTATCCAGATGGGCTTTCCCTTCCTCATGAAGGAGACCGATAAATTCGTTTACTTCTTTTTCTACTATACGGCTGGCGTCAGCAAAACTTGTGTCGTATGCTGACATATAAGATTGCACCAGTACGCCGTCATTCAGTTTTAATTGAGGATTAAAACCGATTGTACGGGTAGGAGGTAAAAATATATTTTCTTCCTTTACGCGGGTTGCGGGCGAATAATGCGCTACAAAACCACCAAATCCCGGAACAATGACGCAGTCGTTTTCCAGTAGTAAAGTCTCTATATGTTGTGCCAATTCAATCATGTCTGCAAAATTAAGAGATAAATTGAATATATCCCAGAAAACTTCGAAAAATTCACTACTTTTGCATCGTTTTATTTATCACTATCAATAATGAACTATATACAGACGGAAATAGACGGAGTATGGCTGATAGAGCCTAAAGTTTTCTCCGATGAACGGGGCTATTTTATGGAAGCCTATAAGAAAGAAGAGTTTGATGCCAATATTGGTCCCGTAGATTTTATACAGGACAACGAGTCGAAATCATCTTTTGGTGTATTGCGTGGATTGCACTATCAGAAAGGAGAATACAGTCAGGCGAAACTGGTTCGTGTTCTTAAAGGAAAAGTGCTGGACGTTGCCGTTGATTTGCGTAAATCATCGCCTACGTTTGGAAAGCACGTCTGCGTGTTGCTTAGTGAGGAAAACAAGAGACAATTTTTCATTCCCCGTGGTTTTGCTCATGGCTTTGCAGTCTTGAGCGAAGAAGCCGTTTTTACGTATAAGGTAGATAACAAGTATGCTCCGCAGGCAGAAGCTTCTATTTTGTATAATGATGAAACGTTGGGGATCGACTGGCCGTTGGCAGATTCGCAAATGGTATTATCGGCGAAAGACAGAGAGGGAACTGCCTTTAAAGATGCCGCTTATTTTGAATGAATTTCTAAACAAACAATAGATTAAGTATGAAAATTGCAATCGTGGGAACAGGGTATGTGGGGCTGGTATCAGGTACATGCTTTGCCGAAATTGGCGTGAATGTAACGTGCGTAGACACGAATAAGGAGAAAATCGAATCTTTGCAAAAGGGGAATATGCCGATTTATGAGAATGGATTGGAAGAGATGGTGCTCCGTAATATGAAAGCAAAGCGATTGAAGTTTACTACCTCATTGGAAAGTTGTCTGGATGAAGTGGAAGTTATATTCAGTGCGGTTGGAACTCCTCCGGATGAAGATGGCAGCGCTGATTTGAAATACGTATTGGAGGTGGCCCGTACCATTGGTCGCAATATGAAACAGTATAAATTGGTAGTTACCAAAAGTACCGTTCCGGTAGGCACTGCCAGTAAGGTTCGTGCGGTTATTCAGGAAGAACTGGATAAGAGAGGCGTGACGGTTGATTTTGATGTGGCTTCTAATCCGGAATTCCTTAAAGAAGGAAATGCTATCAGTGACTTTATGAGCCCGGACCGCGTGGTAGTGGGAGTGGAGTCGGCACGTGCGGAGAAATTGATGTCCAAACTATATAAACCATTCTTATTGAATAATTTCCGTGTGATTTTCATGGATATTCCGTCTGCGGAAATGACTAAATATGCGGCAAATTCGATGCTGGCAACCCGTATAAGCTTTATGAATGATATTGCAAACTTGTGCGAGATTGTTGGTGCGGATGTGAATATGGTGCGTAGTGGGATCGGTTCGGATACTCGTATCGGACGTAAGTTTCTGTACCCGGGTATCGGATATGGTGGTTCCTGCTTCCCCAAAGATGTGAAGGCATTGATTAAAACAGCAGAACAGAATGGTTATACCATGCGGGTACTTACGGCTGTGGAAGAAGTGAATGAGAACCAAAAAAGTGTCTTGTTCGAAAAGTTAATGAAACAGTTTAATGGTGATTTGCAGGGTAAGACTGTTGCTTTGTGGGGATTGGCATTTAAACCGGAAACGGATGATATGCGTGAGGCTCCGGCATTAGTCCTGATCGATAAATTGCTGAAAGCAGGTTGTAAAGTACGCGCATACGATCCGGCTGCCGTGCAAGAATGTAAGCGCAGGATTGGTGATACTATCTATTATGCTTGCGATATGTATGATGCCGTACTGGATGCTGATGTGTTGATGCTGGTTACCGAATGGAAAGAATTCCGTCTGCCTTCATGGGCCGTTATCAAGAAAACGATGTCCCGGCAGATTGTGTTGGACGGACGTAATATATATGATAAAAAAGAGATGGAAGAACTCGGATTTATTTATCACTGTATTGGTAAATAAAAAAATAAGAGTATCTTTATATAAAAACTAAAATAGATGATGAAAAATGTGGCTGTATCGTTAATGGCAATCTTTTTCGCGGCATGTAGCGGCAATAAGAGTCCCCATTCTCTTCAACAAGAGAAAGAGGATCTTAGTGCAAAAGGGCTACTGCAGGGAATTTGGCTGGACGATGAAACGGAGAGCCCGTTGATGCGTGTAGAAGGAGATACTATCTACTATGCAGATGTACAAAGTACTCCCATTGCATTTAAAATAATACGGGATACTCTTTATACTTATGGAAATGATACTACTTATTACAAGATTGATAAGCAGGCAGAACATATATTCTGGTTTCATTCCATAACGGATGATGTGATTAAGTTGCATAAATCCGAAGATGCCAATGATTCAATCTATTTTGTCCGTCAGGAATTAGTAATTCCGGCATATACGGAAGTAACCAAACGCGATAGTGTAGTGAGCTATAATGGCACTCGTTATCGCGCATACGTATATATTAATCCTTCTAAAATGAGAGTCATCAAGACGACTTATTCCGAAGACGGGATTAGCATGGATAATGTATACTATGATAATGTGATGCACATTTGTGTGTATGAAGGTAAAAAGAGCCTGTTTGCCAGCGATGTTACCAAACAGATGTTTGACAAAGTACTTCCTGTCGATTTTCTGGAGCAATCCATCCTGTCAGATACAAAGTTTATGAAAGTAGACCGGAACGGTTTTCATTATCAAGCTGTCCTGGCCATTCCGGAAACTTCCATATATAGCATTGTAAATATGGAAGTAAGTTTTAAAGGAGATTTGACTATCACTTCATCCAAATAAAAAAGCACCATACATTCAGATCGTATAGTGCCGGATTAAAAAAGCCTTGCTTTAATTTTGTCTGGGGGGAGACGGACGGTTATTTCTCTTTCCTCCGTTATTATTATTCCTTTTTCCCCGGAAATCTTTTCTTTTGTAGTTGCCACCCTTGCCCTTGCTAAAAGAACGTGGCTTGTATTCCGGAGCTTCTCCCAATTCTTCGGGAATAGGAATTTTATAAATCTCTTTTTCCAGGAAGTTCTCAATACTTTTGAAGTTACTTTGTTCTTTCTCGCTGATGAACGTAAGTGCTACACCATCATTGTTGGCACGTGCTGTACGTCCGATACGGTGTACATAGTCTTCGCTGTCGTGAGGCACGTCGAAGTTGATAACCAGGCGGATATCATCGATATCTATACCACGTGCAACGATGTCCGTAGCTACCAATATATTGATTCGTCCGGCTTTAAACTCATGCATAACAGTTTCCCGTTGAGCCTGTTCCAGATCCGAATGCATTTCCCCTACGTTCAGTTTCATGGATTTCAAAGCCTTGGCTACTTCCTTGACCTTGATTTTAGAAGATGCAAAGACAATCACACGTTCCGGAACTTCATCCATAAAAAGACTGCGTATGATTCCCAGCTTTTGATTTTCGTAGCAAACGTATGCTGCCTGAATAATCTTTTCTGCAGGTTTGGAAACTGCGAGCTTTATCTCTGACGGATTATTTAAGATTGTGTTTGCCAATTGCTGAATCTTTGCAGGCATTGTTGCAGAAAACATGATTGTCTGTCGTTCCTTCGGCAGATATTTCGCAATTTGCATGATATCTTCATAGAATCCCATGTCGAGCATCCGGTCCGCTTCATCCAGAATAAAATAAGAAACCTTGGAAAGATCTACATATCCAAGGCTTAAATGGGCGATCAGACGTCCGGGAGTAGCAATAACAACATCAGCTCCTAAAGTGAGTCCTTTTTTCTGTTGTTCGAACAATATTCCATCATTTCCACCGTATACGGCAACACTCGATACCGGCATGAAATAGGAAAACCCTTCCATTTGCTGGTCGATCTGTTGGGCCAATTCCCGGGTAGGAGACATGATGACACAATTAATCGCATCTTCCGGATGTTTACCTTCAGATAATTTATTCAATACAGGCAGTAGAAACGCGGCCGTTTTACCTGTTCCTGTCTGTGCTACTGCGATCAAATCTTTACCCTCAAGTATGATTGGAATTGCCTGCTCCTGTATAGGCGTACATTCGTCAAATCGCATGGCATCAAGCGCCTCAAGCACATTTGCATTTAATTGTAGTTCGGAAAACTTCATTCTTTTATTTAATTTGTCAGCAAAGATAATCTATTTTTTGGTCTAATTACATATTCAAGTAAGAATCTTTGAATCCGAGGAAATAGAGCACTCCATCCAACCCGATGGTGTTGATCGATTGCTTGGCATTTGCCACCACTTTAGGCTTTGCGTGGAAAGCAATTCCCAGTCCGGCAACCCCTAGCATAGGGAGGTCGTTAGCTCCGTCTCCTACGGCGATGGTCTGTGCAATATCCACCTTTTCCACTTGTGCAATGAGGCGGAGCAGTTCGGCTTTCCGTTTTCCGTCTACTACATCTCCTAGGTAACGTCCGGTCAGTTTGCCGTCGATGATTTCCAGTTCGTTGGCATAGACGTAATCTATACCGTATTTCTTTTGCAGGTATTGGCCGAAATAAGTGAATCCTCCCGAAAGGATGGCGATTTTGTAACCGTACTTCTTCAATACATACATCAGCCGTTCTACGCCCTCCGTGATAGGCAGGCTCTCGGCTATTTCCTGCATGACCGATTCGTCCAGCCCTTTCAATAGTGCTACACGGCGGGTAAAGCTCTCTGTAAAGTCTATTTCTCCACGCATGGCGCTTTCTGTGATGGCCTTTACTTCGTCGCCTACACCGGCACGGATAGCCAGTTCGTCAATCACCTCTGTTTCGATTAATGTAGAGTCCATATCAAAACAGATCAGACGGCGCATACGACGGTACATATTATCCTGTTGGAAAGAAAAATCCATTTCCAGTTCGCTGGCCAACTTCATCAGCTTCTCCTGCATCGCGATGCGATCTTTCGGAGTACCTCTCACTGAAAATTCGATGCAAGCCCTGGTACGTGTATCTGCCTGACATTCATCCAACGGGATACGACCTGTCAGACGTTTGATAGCATCAATATTCATGCCCTGCTCGGCTAATATGCTTGTAGCGGCAGAAATCTGTCGGGCGGAAAGCTTGCGTCCCAGAACCGTCAGGATATAACGGTTTTTCCCTTGCATACCTACCCAGTTTTCATATTGCTCGGTGGTGATAGGTTCAAACCGGATGGTTACTCCCAGAGAAGAAGCCTTGAACAACAGTTCCTTCATAATGAATCCGGAATGTCTTTCTTCACTCTTGAACAGGATACCCAGCGATAATGTATTATGAATATCTGCCTGGCCGATATCAAGAATCGTGGCATCATATTTGGCAAGGATTTCGGTCACGGAAGCAGTCAGTCCCGGGCGATCTTCGCCGGTAACTCGAATCAGAATCAATTCAGTATTTGATGGTTGCATAAAAAATAGACTTTAACGCTGCAAAAGTAGAGAAAAAAGTTCGTTTTTATGCTAAATAACATAAAAAGTTATACCCCAAAAGTAAGATTTTTGCTTATTTGCTTGGAAGTTAATTTAATATTTACTTACCTTTGCACCCGGTTTCAAAAATAAAGGCTCTGATAATCAGCGGATTCCTCTTCGCCTGATGCCTGAAAAGACAACGTTTCGGGAAGAAACCACTGTTTAAGGACAGTCCCGGATAGTATTAACTAAAACCGAATTACATGAAGCATGTAAAATGGATTTTTGTTGTATTACTGATTTGTTCCTTGACCGCTTTCGTTGAGAAAGACAAACCTACCGGAGGTTTGAGTGAGGGTGACGTAGCCCCTGATTTTAAAATCGAATCTACGTCAAACGGGCAACCCGCCTTTAAATTGGGAAATTTGAAAGGTAAATACGTGTTGCTAAGTTTTTGGGCAAGTTATGACGCGCAGTCCCGGATGCAAAATGTAAGTTTGAGCAATGCGCTTCGTTCTTCTCATAATGTGGAAATGGTTTCTATTTCATTTGACGAATATCAGTCAATATTTAAGGAAACCGTTCGTAAGGATCAAATAGTTACGCCCACTTGTTTCGTGGAAACAGAAGGCGAGGATTCCGGCTTATTTAAGAAGTACCGTTTAAACCGGGGATTCACGAACTATTTATTGGATGGAAATGGTGTAATTATAGCCAAAAACATCTCTGCTGCTGATCTTTCTGCTTATGTAAAAGAAGTCGGTTAACGATTTTAAGAATGTAAGGAGAAAGAGGGATTTTCCAAATCACCGTCAGGTGAAAACAATGGAGAATAGACAAAAGAGGAAATGGATACAACAAAAAAGTTCCGCCTACACTTGCATTAGCAAGAATAGGCGGAACTTCTACTTTTATACTCTTCGTTTATCCGGTGCATCCAAAACCTTGGGGCAATCTATGGATAGAATCCGTGAAGACTGCGGAAGGCTTGCCTACCTTTTATTTAGGTGCCTTCTGGTACAAGAAGAATGCGATACCCGCATAAAGGATATTAGGAATCCAGACTGCAACGGCAGGTGGCACATTTCCGTTCACGGCAAAGGTGGAAGTAATCGTCTGGAACAGGATATAAGAGAAACTTAATCCTAATCCGATACCCAGATGAAGCCCCATACCGCCTTTCGTTTTTCGGGACGAAAGCGATACACCGATGATGGTAAGGATGAAAGAGGCGAACGACATAGCGATTCGTTTGTGATATTCAATCTCAAACTCCTTGATGTTGGCAAATCCTCTTCGTTTTTGTTTGGCGATATAATCGCTTAATTCGGGACTGGTCAGCATTTCCTGCTGGTTTTTCATGATAAGAAAGTCAGAAGGTTCCATGTTGATGATAGAGTCTATCCGGTCTCCTTTAGTGATCTTTTCCTTTAAACCATCCAGTTCGCGTACCATATAATCGTGGATCGTCCATTTATGAACGGTGGCGGTGTCGTACGTGATCCGTCGTGCAGTCAAATGCGAAACCAGCTTTTTATCCACAAATTTGTCCAATGAAAAGCGGTTACCGGTTTTCATTGCGTTGTTATAGTTGTCGATATATGCAATCACTCCGCTATCCACTTCCAGCTGCACATTGCTTACCGAGTTTTGTTTCTTTGGTTTGATGTACCGGTCTTCAAAATTCAGACGCGTAACACTTCCTTTCGGAATCACATACGAACTTAGTGTGAAAGTGACGAGGGCGATGATAGCGGCAGAAATCATGTAAGGGCGCATCATCCTCTTAAAGCTCATACCGGTGGAGAACATCGCAATAATTTCGGAGTTTTCTGCCAGTTTGGAGGTAAAGAAAATAACAGCAATGAATACGAACAACGGACTGAACAGATTGGAGAAATAGGGGATAAAGTTCATGTAGTATTCAAAGATAATTTTATCCCATGGAGCTTCATGCTCCATTAGTTTGTCCATCTTTTCGTTGAAGTCAAATACCACTGCAATAGAAATGATTAGTGCAATAGCAAATACGTATGTCCCCAAGAACTTCTTGATGATATACCAGTCCAGCCGTTTTATAAATCGATTGCTTTTCATTTCTTATAATCTAGTTGATACTCTTTTGACCATCATCGGTTTCCAGGTCGAGAAATCTCCGGCGATAATGTGCTTTCTTGCTTCCCCTGCCAGCCACAGATAGAATGCCAGATTATGTATGGAAGCGATTTGCATAGCCAGTAGCTCTTGCGCATGGAAAAGATGGCGCAAATAAGCCTTGCTGTACAATGTATCCACGCAAGAGGCTCCGTCGGCTTCGATGGGAGAGAAGTCTGTTTCCCATTTCTTGTTCCGCATATTGATAATGCCATCTTTGGTGAACAACATGCCATTTCGTCCGTTTCTTGTAGGCATAACGCAGTCGAACATATCCACGCCGCGTTCTACTCCTTCAAGAATATTGACAGGAGTCCCGACACCCATCAGGTAACGGGGTTTGTCTTTAGGAAGTATTTCATTGACAATCTCGATCATTTCATACATCTTGTCTACCGGTTCACCTACCGCCAAACCGCCGATAGCATTCCCGTCAGCACCTTTGGACGCAACAAACTCTGCAGATTGCTTGCGCAGGTCAGGATAAACGCATCCCTGCACGATGGGGAAGAGAGACTGATTGTAACCGTATTTAGGTTCTGTCTCGTTAAAACGTTGTATACAACGGTCGAGCCATCTGTGGGTTAATCCTAATGACTTTTTGGCATACTCGTAATCCGAGTCACCCGGAGGACATTCGTCAAAAGCCATCATAATATCCGCACCGATGGTACGTTCTATGTCCATCACCTTCTCCGGAGTGAAGATGTGCTTGCTTCCGTCGATATGCGAACGAAATTCGGCTCCTTCTTCACGCAGTTTTCTGATTCCGGCTAATGAAAATACCTGAAAACCACCGCTGTCAGTCAGCATGGGGCGGTCGAAACCGTTGAAACGGTGCAGCCCGCCTGCTTTCTCGATCACATCCAGTCCCGGACGCAAATAGAGGTGATAGGTATTACCCAGAATAATCTGTGCCTGGATATCTTCTTTCAATTCGGTCAGATGTACTCCCTTCACAGTGCCCAGTGTGCCCACCGGCATGAAGATAGGTGTTTGTATCTGCCCGTGGTCTGTTGTTATCAGACCGGCACGGGCATTACTTTTAGTGTCTGTATATTGTAACTCAAATGTCATTCCTGGCTGGGTTTCTTAACAGATAAATCAATAGGATCCGCTACTTTCTCGTTAGTCAATGCAATAGCGAATACCTCTTTTATATCGTTTACATAGTGGAAAGTCAGTCCTTTCAAATAAATATCTTGAATTTCATCTATGTTCTTTTTGTTCTCGGCACTCATGATGATTTCCTTGATTCCGGCACGTTTGGCTGCCAATATCTTCTCCTTGATGCCACCCACAGGAAGCACTTTGCCGCGAAGAGTGATTTCTCCCGTCATGGCAATGTTGGCTTTCACTTTTCTTTGAGTCAGGGCAGAAGCCAGTGAAGTGGCCATCGTGATACCTGCTGACGGACCATCTTTCGGAATAGCCCCTTCAGGAACGTGGATATGGATATTCCAGTTGTCAAAAATCTCTTCATCCAGACTAAGGACAGAAGCATGCGCCTTGATATATTCAAGTGCCAGCATGGCAGATTCTTTCATCACATCTCCCAGGTTACCTGTCAGTGTGAGACGTCCGCCCTTGCCACGGCTCAAACTGGTTTCTACAAATAAGATTTCGCCCCCGACAGCTGTCCATGCCAATCCGGTGACTACACCTGCGTAATCATTTCCCTGATACTTGTCGCGTGTATATTCCGGTGCTCCAAGGAAATCATACAAATCTGTCGGTTTGATTTCCGCCTTGGCGAAATAACCGTCCGTAGCATATTGGCGGGCCGATTTGCGAAGAATCTTACCGATCTTCTTTTCCAGCTCACGAACACCGCTTTCACGGGTATATGACTCGATTATGGCTTCCAGTGTATCTTTGGGAAGTTTAATATCTGTCTTTTTGAGTCCGTTGGCTTCCAGCTCTTTGGGCAGCAGATGCTTGCGGGCAATCTCTACTTTTTCTTCTGTGATGTATCCGCTTACTTCAATCAATTCCATACGGTCGAGCAATGGACCGGGGATTGTATTCAGGTTATTGGCTGTTGCAATAAACAATACCTTGGAGAGATCATAGTCTACATCCAGGAAGTTATCATGGAAAGATGTGTTCTGTTCCGGGTCGAGCACTTCCAGCAATGCAGAAGAAGGGTCTCCCTGGCGGTCGGCGCTGACTTTGTCTATTTCATCCAGGATGAAGACAGGATTGGACGCACCGGCTTTTATCAAGCTCTTGATAATTCGTCCGGGCATAGCACCGATATAAGTCTTACGGTGACCGCGAATCTCTGCTTCGTCATGCACACCACCTAAAGACATACGTACATATTTCCGTTTGAGCGCAGATGCGATGGATTTTCCAAGAGATGTTTTACCTACTCCCGGAGGGCCATACAAGCAGATAATCGGTGATTTCATATCACCTTTCAGCTTTAATACGGCTAAGTGTTCCAAAATACGCTCTTTTACTTTCTCCAGTCCGTAATGGTCTTTGTTCAACGTCTTTTCTGCGTTTTTAAGGTTCAGATTGTCAGTTGTATAAGTACCCCATGGGAGATTGAGCATCGTTTGCAGATAGTTGAGCTGTACGCTGTAATCCGGAGATTGCGGATGAGTGCGTTCCAGTTTGGCAAGTTCTTTCATGAACGTGTCTCTGACTTCTAAATTCCAGCGCATTCTTTCTGCCTTCTGGCGCATTTCCTCTATTTCCTGCTCCTGACCGCCGCCACCCAGTTCATCCTGGATGGTCTTGATCTGCTGTTGCAGGAAGTATTCGCGTTGTTGCTGGTCAATATCTTCGCGGGCACGCATTTGGATGGATGCCTTGATTTCTGCCAACTGCACTTCACGGTTCAGAATTTCCAGTAAGTGATAAGTGCGTTCACGCAATGAGTTGATGCTCAACAAGTCCATCTTCTCATCTTTCTTGAACGGCAGGTTTGAGCAGATGAAATTGACCAGGAACATTGAGTTGTTGATATTTTTAATAGCAAACGACGAATCCTGATGCATCACATCTGATGATTTGATGTATCTCATTGTCAAGTCCTTGCAAGTTTCCACCAGGGCTTGAAACTCTTTATCATCTTTGCCGGGGACATCTTCCTCCAAAAGTTCTATTTCACCTTTCAGGTACGGATGAGTTTCGATGATGCTAGTCAGACTTAAACGTTTCATTCCCTGAAGAATGACAGTTGTTGTCTGATCGGGCATTTCCAATATCCGCACAATTCGTCCTACGGTACCGATATTGTGTAAATCTTCCAGTTTCGGATCTTCTGTATGTGCCGATCTCTGGCATACTACTGCAATATCTTTATGTTTCTTGTCAGCATCTCGTACGAGTTTCAGAGAAGACTTACGGCCTACCGTGATCGGCAGGAATACTCCAGGAAACAATACCATATTACGTAAGGGGAGTACCGGAAGAATTTCACCAGATTTCACATTTACATCAAATGCTTGTTCATCGTTCCCATCATAGTCTGTGATTAGCGAGAAGTTGTTATCGCCTCCATCTTCCAATAAATATCTTTCTTTCATTTTTTCGTTTTAATTTAGTTTATGTCATATTGATATGCATAAATCGTTTGCAAAGTTAATTGATTCTCTCTAATAATAAAGCACTGCGCAGAATAAAAACACAAAAACAATGCCAAAATATCGGCTTGTAAAGGGAGTATTCCATAATTATTATTTATTTTTGGCGATTTGCAATAAAATAATAGTATAAAACGGCTTTAAGATAAACGGATAAAATGTCGAATCCTTATTTTCAATTTAAGCAATTTACGGTATGGCATGATAAATGTGCCATGAAAGTCGGTACGGATGGGGTGCTTCTGGGAGCTTGGACTTCCGTTGAAAGTGCGCACCGGATTTTGGATATTGGGACGGGAACAGGGTTGGTAGCTTTAATGTTGGCGCAACGCAGTTTGCCGGATGCAAATATTGTAGCGTTGGAAATAGATGAAGCGGCTGTCGGGCAAGCCAGGGAAAATATTATTCGTTCGCCCTGGAAGGAGCGGGTAGAGGTGGTGCAGGCTGATTTTAGGAAATACAGGTCTTCGGATAAATTCGACGTAATTGTTTCTAATCCTCCTTATTTTGTCGATTCGCTGGAATGTCCGGATCGTCAGAGAGCCGCGGCGCGTCACAATGATTCTTTGACCTATGAAGATTTGTTGGAAGGAGTAAGCGGATTATTGACAGAAAACGGATTTTTTACAGTGGTGATTCCGGCAGATGTAGCTGAACGGGTAAAAAAGATAGCTTCTATAAAGAAATTATATGCAGTCCGTCAACTGAATGTAATCACTAAACCCGGCGGTATTCCGAAACGTGTTTTGATTACTTTTTCTTTTTCCAATCAAGAGTGCATTGTAGAAGAACTATTGACAGAGCTGGCTCGTCATCAATATAGTGAGGAATATATGACGCTAACCCGGGATTATTATTTGAACATGTAAAAGGGTGACGCTATCCGGTAAAGATAGTGACGGTATATGCTTGCGATAGTGACGGTATATGCTTGCGATAGTGACGGTATCGCTGTCATATACCGTCACTATTTCAAAGCTAGTTCAAAAACGCTATTTTGAGATCTTCGTTCTATTCCTTTCTAACTCATAATTCAAAAGAGTAATTTCTAGCTTTTGAACACTATTTTCTAGCAGTACTTTCTGAAGTTGCTCTTGAAGTGAAATAATTATTTTGTCTTTTGATAGTCTTAAATTCAATAAGCTGCTACAATAACTATACTACTCTTTTAAATTATTTGTTTTGTATATGCTTTATTTTAAATTCTTTCAGTGACTTTTCTATCTTTTGATAAAGGTCTGTCGTTTTTGTTGAGTATGTAGATAAAGAGCCCCTAGGCTCATCTGCGAATCTGAATAATTCATCTGCATCTGCATATATTGATACTAACTCATTATAAGCATCTTTACAACTGGAAGGATAATCATTTAGTTGTGGCATTATAGCCTCGATTGAATCTTTCTTTTGTTTTAGTCTCTTATAGGTATCTGTTGTGATAATAAACTCCTGATGCTTCGCTAAGGCTTCATTGAAATCAGTGCAATATTCTCCATTGTATTCATGATCGTAAATTACTTTTCTCCAAGTATCACAATAATGAAGAGCTATTGCTTCACTTAAATCAGCTTCTTTCTCAATCATAGAAGCGGTATTAGAGAGTTTTGCTATATACTCCTTTTCTGAATTACATGAAACCAAAACTATGGCTAGTATCGCACTCAAATAAAAAAACTTTTTCATCATATCGTTATTTTTGTTACACAATTAATTTATTATAATCCTGTTTGTAATACTGTATTAGAGTATTACAAGATTGATATTTTATATTCAAAAAAACATCTATTTTATTACTTGAAGAATATCCAATGATACGCTTATTTGATTCTTCTGGAATTCTAAAATTCAGAAAGTGACTTTGTGAATGCGAATATAGTGAAATGAAAATGACAACGAGCATCAGCAAAGTTTTCTTCATGTGTTTAAGTATTTTGTTTGTTATCGTTTTCTCTATAAACAATGTTTGTATTTCCGCTATAAAGTTAACGCAAAACATTGATAACGCCAAAATAAAAGAGTAGTAAAGTTAACAAAATAGATTTTTACTCTAAATTAAATAAGAAAATGAAGATAATGCTAGAAACCTGTTCAAAGATAGTTCAAAGAATTGCCCTTTTTATTTGCCCCCAAACGGGGATAATTACACTTATCTTATATATAATAAAAAAGCCAATACTAATTGTACTGGCTTTATTTTGTGAATCTTGACTTGATTTTCTTCGTCGGGGTAGCGGGATTCGAACCCACGACCCCCTGCTCCCAAAGCAGGTGCGCTAACCGGACTGCGCTACACCCCGAAAAAATTTGAACTTAATAACCCTCTTTTTTGTAGTCGGGGTAGCGGGATTCGAACCCACGACCCCCTGCTCCCAAAGCAGGTGCGCTAACCGGACTGCGCTACACCCCGAAAACTTTGGGGTTATTATTTCCAAAAGCGGTGCAAAGATAGGGAGTATTTTTTAATTAACAATAGCTACACGAATGTTTTTTTCTATTATTTTTCAATGCCTTGAATCTCATCACTTTGCGACCGCACTTTTTTTTCTTGTCAGAGATTAGAAGTATCATCGGACATCGTAATTCATCTTTTCATCTCCTCTTTCACCTTTTCTCTGTCTCTTCGATGAATAGGGAGTTTGCGGGTGAAGGGCAACAACTTCACCACCTCTTCACCTGTAAGCGATTAGGTTTCAAAAATAGTTTCAATCCTTGAAACACTTCGTTTCTCGGTGTGAAACACTTTGTTTCATACTATGAAACACTTTGTTTCAAGGCGTGAAACTTTTAGTTTCAAATGGGGTTGAAACTAATAACGAAATAGCTTGACTAATCTTGCTCAATGATGTAATCAGGGTAAGCGGCTATTTGATTTTGTTCACGATGAAAAGAAGGTGAAAGAACGGCTCTTCACCTGCAAACTCCCTGTTAATCGGTGATACAGAGGAAGAGTGAAGGGGATGGAAGAATTGTGCCTATTATAGAGAAAGAATATTAAATTGTTCATAACTGTACCGGAGTGAACAAGCTCATAATGGTATATTGGGGGTGGTTGCCCCGTACATAAATTATCTGTGAGTATGAACTATCTTTCGATGTTTGCTGTTTTATAAATAAGAATTTTAAAATGAAAAGCCTTATGAAAACAAGAAAACAAAAAGAAACAGGTGAAAAAGAAGTGCACTTGTTAGAGCAAAAAGGATATGAAAGAATGGTGAATGAGATTGTCCCCGTTCAACAAGCGGAAGCATATCGCAAGCCAACTAATAAAGCGGTCAAAGAGGCGGTTAAGGAGTTAAATCCCGATACAAATAGTCTGGGTAGTAGAGGATAAGTAATTCCTCTACTACCCAGACTAATCATCGTATTAAAGGATTCGGGAGGCTTTCGGTGGTTCTCATTTAGGGAAAGTAAGAATAAAACAGCTTCCTTTCCCTATTTCTGATTTTACGTTAATACTTCCGTCATGCAAAGTCATGATCTGTTTGCACAGGCTCAATCCGATGCCCGAACCGGATGTTTTGGTGGTGAAGAAAGGAACGAAAATCTTGTCCAAAACATCTGTTAGAATTCCCTCGCCATTATCAGATATTGTTAATGTCGGGTTGTCTTTAGAGAAAAACTTTATCTGTATCTCTTTATCTATTTTTCGCTCGCATGTTTCGCGGGCGTTTTTTAACAAGTTGATAAGCACTTGCTCTATCTGTGCCCGGTCTACATATAAAAATAAATCAGATGCAGGCATTTCGAAATGAATATACTCTTCCGGGAATAATTTCTTTAAGTCCATAAACAATTCTGCAACAGATACTTTAGTACGGACAGGTATCGGAATTCGTGTCAGTCGCCGGTAATTCTCCACAAATCCTAGTAATCCCTTACTTCTTCTGTGAATAGTCTGCATAGCTTGCAACATAGCAGAATACTCCTTTTCTCCGAGTGATTCGGGGATTCCCCTTTCACTTAACGTTTCCGAAAGAGAAATAATAGGAGTGATGGAGTTCATGATTTCGTGTGTTAATACACGAATCAGCTTTTGCCAGGCCTCCATTTCATTACGTTCCAGTACAGAATGAATATTCTTCAGACTGATTAACCGCTGTTTCTTCCCCTGTGTAGCAAATGTGGTGCAGGAAATAGCCATTTCCAGAACGATACCACTCTGCTCGATGCGGATCATGGACATATCATTGCTGATAGAAGCCTCCTGAAGTACGTCCGGTAGTTGTGATATTTGCCCCAGATGGGCCACTGCAGCCTGATTCATCCATTCAATGTGCCCGGAAGCATCGGTTACGAGTACGACAGTATCTACTTTATTTAATAAACTCTCGTAATACTGATGCTTGACTTCCTCTGCCAATAACTTTCCCCGAAAGTCCTTCAATGCATTAGAAAGCTCCTGTGCCCACTCATCCATCATCTTATTTTTGAAAGGCGGATGAAGATTCTGCGTCATATCGTTGTAGCGAAGTCCATCCGTCAATCGTCGTAACAAGGTGATTTGCTTGAACTGTATTCGGTAGAGATGCATACCGGCACCTATCAAAAAGAGAATACAGACGGTAGTGCTGAACCATAACTGTCTTTGATACAGCAGACAACTGCCGATAGAAAGCAGAAAAATAATTAAGATGTGCAATGCTACTTTGAACTCAAATCGTTTCATAAGCCTAATTTTTCAAGTTTGCGATACAATGCAAAACGGGTAATCCCTAAATATTCGGCAGCACGGGAGATGTTTCCGTCGCTGATCCGAAGCGCTTTCTCAATGGCCTGCCGTTCCAGTTGTTCGAGATTCAGTACCATTTCTTCGTCCTTTTTCTGTTTAGGTGTCGCATGAAAAAGGAAGTTTTCAGGTTTTAGCATGGAGCCGTCTCCCAAGATTACAGCACGTTCTATCGTATGTTGAAGTTCTCTCACATTTCCAGGCCATGCATATTTCAGCAGTTTGTTTTTGGCTTCCCGTGTCAGTCCGTGCATTTCTTTTTTATATTTGCGGGCATAATGGTTCAGAAAGTGTTCGGCAAGCAGGATGATGTCATTGCCGCGTTCACGGAGTGGAGGTATATGTATTTCAATCGTGTTGATACGATATAATAAGTCCTGACGGAAATTCCCGTCTTCCACCATCTGACGGATATCAGCATTGGTGGCACATATTAAACGGACGTCGATGGGAATGGTTTGCGTACTTCCCAAACGACTGATTTGCCTTTTTTCGATAGCAGTCAGTAATTTAGACTGCATAGGAAGTGAAAGATTGCCAATTTCATCCAAAAACAAAGTCCCGTTGGTCGCCACTTCCATTCGTCCCGCTTTTGATTTCTTGGCATCGGTGAAAGCGCCTTTTTCGAAACCGAACAGTTCACTCTCAAACAATTGTTCGGGTATACTTCCCAGGTCAATCGTGACAAAAGGTTTGCCGTATCGTGGAGAACAACGATATAATAGTCGGGCAATCACATCCTTTCCCGTACCGTTTTCTCCGAGAATCAGTATATTGGCATCCGTATTACTTAGTTTATTTATCGTGGCAAACACTTCCTGCATGGCCGGTGACTCTCCAATAATATCATTTTCCGAAGCATTTTGCCCGCTAAGAATTTCTACTTGCTCTTTCAGCATGTTGACTTCCTGCTGTGACTGACGCAGTCGCATACCCGAAGTAAGCGTAGCCAGCAATTTATCCTTTTCCCAAGGCTTGGGAATAAAATCGGTAGCACCGGCTTTGATGGCCCGGACGGCCTTGTCCGTATCCGCATAGGCAGTCATAAAAATAACAATAGCTTGTGGGTCAAGCTGCAATATCTGCTTCAGACTTTCAAATCCCTCTTGTCCGCTGATGGCATCCCGGCTGAAATTCATGTCCAATAAGATAAGATCGGGATGAAAGGTGGTCATGAAATGCTCGATCCGATCGGGGGTAGTAGCCACCTTTATTTTCTCCGTATACGGTTCCAGTAGGAGGTTGAGGGCAAAGAGCACGTCCTCGTTATCATCTACTATGAGTATCTTTCCTAATTTGTTGACTTCTTCCATATCTTCTATCCATTTAAACTCCGGGAGCAAAGATATGGATAAATCTCATGTGTTGTGTGTGCGATTGCGCACTAATTTTGTGCGTATATGCACACTGAATGAATGAAAGGAATATTACTATATTATTGAATGATAACTGTTTATCTGAATGGCACATCTTTTGAATGATAAATAACAAGTAAGCGTCTCCGCGATTCTATATAGTGTATTAAAATAAAAAGGCTAATGA
>NZ_QVLZ01000004.1:0-249330 GCF_003435205.1 Bacteroides sp. AF32-8BH
AGAACTGTAAAATATAAAAGAGGTTGTGCCAACGTTTTGACACAACCTCATTCGGTTCTTCCATATATGGAAATATATGTTTTGATAATGTGTTATTATGTCTTGATTTTTATATAACTCATATTGCTTTTTTCTTTTTCTGTTCCTCAAAGATACAAAATAAAAAGAGGAAAGTCAATAGCTAATCTTATTTTAATGGAAGTATAAGCAGAAAACGTGCACCATTGGTGTAGCTCTTGTCTACTTTGACTTCTCCATGTAATCGTTCGGCTATGGTGCGGCATATATTCAGTCCCAGTCCTGATCCCTGTTTGAACTCATCCAACTTCTTGAAGCGTTCGAATACACTATCCATCTTATCGGCAGGGATGCCCGGCCCGGTGTCGCTGACAGAGAACGTGATTCTGTCGGGATACTCGGTCAGTGAACAATGCAGATGGATTTCCCCTTTTTCTGTGTGCTTCTCTGCGTTGGTAAGGAAGTTGATAAGCACTTGTTGCAGGCGTTGTTCATCTGTGGTGATCTGGAAATCGTCTGCCACTTCGGAGGTATAATAAAGCTTCACTCCTTCCGCTTTTCGATCCATTACGGTAGAGAGTATGAGCCTGCACATTTCGTTGCAATGGCAGGAAGTCAGGTTCATGGTGTATTTGCCGCTTTCCAGTGCGGAAAGGTCAAGAATATCGTTGACAAGCGTGGTGAGCAGTTCGGAGTTGTGTTGGACGAGCGAGCTGAATTCTAGCTTTTCCTCATCTTCCAATGGCAGATCCGGGTTGGATAATAATTGTGAGAATCCTACGATGGCATTGAGCGGGGTACGGATTTCGTGGCTCATGTTCTGCATGAAATGAGTCTTCATCTTGTCTGCCTGTTCGGCACGGTCGCGGGCAATCGTCAGTTCTTCGTTCTTCTCTTGCAGTTGTCTGATTGATTTTCTGCGTAGATAAAGGTAGAGCGTGAGGGCTATGGCAAAGAAACAGAAGAATATCAGGATGAATTTCAATATCATCAGCTGGCGTTCGGATTCTGCCTGTTTAGCTACCATAAGACTCTGTGTACGTTCGGTTTCCGCTTTGAATTGTGCGAGCTCCAGGTTACGGTTTTTTAGTAGTAGCTCGTTATTTTCGGCGTTCATCTTCTCGATTTCCACTTGCGATTTCGTTTGCTGCAGTTCGAGCGTTGTCTTTTGCAGGTTTAATTGTGTGTTTTCCAGCTGCAAGGCTTGCGCTTTTCTTTTCAGTTGTTCGTTGCCGATACGCACATTCAGTTCCGACAGGTCGGCAGTCTGTATGAGTTGGTTCAGAGAATCCTGTAAACTCTGGAGCTTCTGAAGCGCTTGGTAAGCGTCTTTGTACTTCTGCTCTTTTGCGTAAATATTTGCCTGAAAAGCTATTCTCTCATGTAAGATAGAGGTGGAGTCGGCGAGAGCATGCGCTTTATCATATTGTTGGTTGAGTATATAATTGTATATCTTCAACTTATTCAGTTCATTCCTTCTGGTTTCACCATGTTTTTCGGTCGCTTTTAAACATTCCTGATAATAGCTTTTGAATTCCTCCTCCCTGTCGAGCGCGTATAAAAGTGTGCATTTGCGCAGCATACAGGCATATTTGTTGGTTGAAGTCTTGGCACACTTGATTCCTTTCTCGGCATTTTCGTAGGCTGCTTCATATTGTTTCAGGTTTTGTTGGAGCATGGATATGTTCCAGTATATATAAGATATATCCTGCTCAGGGAGCTTCTCCTGTGTGTATACCAGTGATTGTTGGTAGTAATCCAGTGCCGTCCGGTTTTCCCTGCGCGCAAAGTAAATGTTTCCCATCATTCGCAGGCAAGTGGAGATACCGTAGGGATAGTCGTCGGCAAATGCCTGTTCTTTAGTCAATTCAGCCTCCTGGAGCGCACGCAGGGTATTACCTGTGTTCATCAGGTAATTAACTTTGTAGATGCTGCCAAAGTAGTAATATTGCAGGTAGTTGTTCTTTCGGGATATCTCCTGAAGCCTGCTGATTGCTTTCTCCAGTAATTCCGTTTTCCCATTATTGAAATAGTAGATTACCGGAATGGTAAGAGCGAGGCATTGTGCCTTTTTATCGTTGATCCGGATGGCTTTGGTATAGATAGTATCAGCTATTTCCAGTCCGGTTGCGTTGTTACGGTGTTTAGTTGCCTCCTCATAAAGTAGATAAAGAGAGTGGTCTATCTTGTACGGATTGTCCTGCGCCTTGGTTGGAAGGAGAGATCCGATAAAGGTGAACAACAAACATATACTGATGTACCTGACTATTTTCATCTTGATAACTATGGATTTACAGTGTTCTTATTGTTTATTTATGGCATTGTTATATTCGTATTCTTTGGCGGGAATCACCCACATCTAGTTGTTGGCGTCTTCCGGGTTGATAGTTACGGCTGCGTTGGTCATGTAGTTTCCTCCATCTTCGAAGGTGTGGCGTACGATGGTGTCTTTGCGCCGTTTGAAGTCAAACCAGCTGAATCCTTCGCCCCATAGTTCGATGCGGCGGTAGAACTTTATTTCGTCGAGCAGTGCCTGACCGCTCTTGTCGCAAGTATATTGAGGGTCGCGTCCGCTGTCGCGGATCAGTTCTTTCAGTAATTGCCTTGCTTCCGCTTCTTTTGGAGGCGTCAGGTGGCAGTTGGCTTCTGCTTCGATGAGATACATCTCCGAACTGCGGAAAAGGTTGAAAGGCATGGCACCTACTTTGTCGATACACTTAAATTTGAACGACATATAAGCGTATATTTTTGCCGAAGTATTCAAGTCGGGATACACCCCTTGGGCGTAACTGGTGAGTGCACTTCCGCCCAGACCATTGTTTGTTATACCACCCGTGTTATAAGTATATTCGAGCGGATCGAGAAAAAGTCCCCTGCGGATATCACTTTCCGGTAATGCATCGTACAGTTCACGGTTGATACAGGCCGGATAAGTGCATACAAGAGTAGAGGAGGAGTTGTATGCAAGGCGTGCGGCAAGGGATGAGTTTCCCAGCGATTCTTCTTCACTGTCATAGATACTCCATATCCATTCGCGGTTGACGGTACTGAATCCGTCGAAATATTCATCGGCATTCATAAGCGGATAACCGGCACGTGCCAGTGCAGCGTAATGGGCGGCAGTACTCCAATCCTCACGGGTGAGTGCGGCACGGGCATAGGTGGCGTAAGCGGCATTCACATTGATTTTGTGATTCTCGTCTTCTTTGCGGGCAATTCCGGATGCCTGATAATAGGTGATGGCCTGGTTAAGGTCGTTGTAAATCTGTTCGTAACAGGCCAGCATAGAAGAAAGAGGACAGTCGCCGGTAGAAGATGTATTGAGCCGGAGAACCACCCCTTCAGCACTGCCGTTTTGCGAATCACACCAGCGTGGCGAGTAGAACTGCAGCAGTTGCAGGTAACAATAGGCACGGTAGGTTAGTGCCTGCGCATAAATATATTTGAATTTATGACTACCTTCAGGGTCGACATAATTTATAATAGCGTTGGCATTACTGATTACTTTGTAGTAATAATGCCACATATACTCCGTGTAACTACTGGTAGGTATGGCATGAGAAGCCCCGTTGAATATCGTATAGAAATTGTTGCGGGGACAATACATGTCAGCCCCCTGATACTCGGCATACATCAGTTTGACAGATCCTTCACCGTTGAATGACACGCCATCGAGTTTATTAGTGGGATAAGTGGTTTTCATCAACTTCTCCAATCCGTTGACAGCATAGGCAGCGTACGCTTCATCCTTGAATAAATCGGCAGGAGATACCTGATTGGTAGGGGCGGTATCCAGATAGTCGCTGGCGCAGGAGTAACACAACAGCGTCAGGAGCAGGCAGAATCCTATGGAGTGATTCAGGAATTTCATGTGTATGGCTTTTTTCTTCATAAGGCTATAAGTTAATGTTGACTCCGAACGAGAAAACACGGGCGATACTCGTATAATTGTTGACGATTCCGTCAAAGGTTTGTACCGGGTTCAGCCCTTTGCGTTTGCTGAACAGGGCGACATTCTCTATGGCAGCATGTAAGCGGATGCCGCCGAGTGTCAATCGTTTGCTCCATGTGGCGGGCAGGCGATAGGAGAGGGTGATGTTCTTGATGCTTAGATAGTCACCGCTTACAATATAGCGTGTAGATGCTTTCTGGCTGTTATATCCATTGATCGTTGCATCCAGATTCACTTGCGGAATACCCGATGGATCGAGACGGTTGGGCGATGTGGGCGTCATGCCTTCAGGGATTGCTGTCCATGCATTCAGTAAATCGGGAGTCAATGAATGTACGCCTACCGATGTCAGAGTCTGATAAGGCTGGTCGAAGACTTTGGAACCGCAACTGAAAATCATCAGGGCGGACAGAGTCAGGTCTTTCCAGCGGAGAGAGGTGGTGACCGAGCCGTTTATCTTCGGTAATGAACTGCCCGACCAGTCTTTGCGTGCATATCTCGGGTCGCCTGTATAATATTGTCCGTTGATGTCTACCCAACTGTCTGTCGGAATCGGATTTTTACCTTCGGTGCTCTCTTCTCCGTTTACGGGTGTTTTTCCATCCTCTCCGGCAATGTAATAAGCGTTGAAGTCCGGCAGATATACACTGCGACCTGTCATCTGGTCTACGCCAGCATACTGGTACAGCCAGAATTCATAAATGCTGTGTCCCTCTTTGAACTTCTGGAAATCTCCGTTCGTAATTCCCTCTTCCCGATCTTTATCCGGCAGTTTTCCGATCTTGTTTTTCACTTTGGAAAGGTTCAAACCTACATTCCATTCCCATTCCCGGTTGCGGATGATATCCCCGTCGGCAGAGAATTCCCATCCTTTATTGGAAACATCTCCAATGTTTCGCCAGACGGTGGAAAGGCCTGTCGATGAGTCAGTGGCACCGGCAGATAGTGGTTGGATAAACTTGAACAGCAAGTCGTCCGAATGCTTGTTATAGTATTCGAAACTTAGGTTCACACGGTTGAAAAGACGAGTTTCCAGACCGATATTCAGCGAAGAATTCGTTTCCCATTTCAGTTCCGGGTTTTCGTTCTGCACTTTGTAGTAAGCGGCTTCTCCACCGTTGACGGCAGAGCCGTAGAGAGACATCCACTGGTACAGGCCGTTGCTGCTTCCGAAGTTATCGTTTCCCACTTGCCCGTAAGAAACCCGTAACTTGAGGCGGTTCAGCCACGACACGTTTTTCAGGAACGCTTCGTTGGAAAGCATCCAGCCGATACCTACGCTCCAAAAGTTACCCCAGCGATGGTCTGTATGGAAGATGGAGGAACCGTCGCGCCGGAAAGAAGCTTCGGCAAAATAAGTTTCGTTGTAGTCATACCGGGCCCGTGTGAAGTGACCCTCTGTACGATAGGTGTCTTTATATCCCTCACTGTAAGTTGTGGTGGTGAAATTTGAAAGTTCGTCTATTCCGGGAAAGCTCTCATTCTTTTTCTGTATGGCGTCGAAATTAAGCTTGTAATCATAGTTCTCGTGCCCCACCATCCATTCTACGAAATGCCTGCCGAACTGGTGTTTCCATGCCAGTAGCTGTTGCAGGGTATATTCCTTGTATTCCTGATCGATCTTGCTGATAAAACCAGTGTCCTTGTAAGCGCCTATTTCCGCATTTCCGTATTGGCTGTCCTCGATATTGCGCAGGCTGATATTGCCTTTCAATGAGAATGTAAAATCGCGTAGGAAAGAAACGTCCACATAGGCATTTCCTTGCAAGGTATTGGCAGCGTTCCACAACTTGTTCTTTTCGCTTTCCCACAGTAGATGGCGTCCATTGCTGGCGGCATCCGATTCCGAACGGCTTTCCGAACCGTCATCATATTGTTTTCCGCCTTCTTCGTTCAGGATATAATCTCCTTTGGAATGAAGCAATGAGCCGTCGCTGGCAAATACATCCTCTGTATAGTGGAGGTGCACCGGATAGATAGGTGCTATTCTCCGTGCAAAGTAAAATGCATTCGACAGGTTATTGGATTGCGCACTTCCGGCGGCTCCTATATCCCAGTTCGTTTTCTGGTGAGTGCCTCCGAGCGACAAGCCCGTTTTTAGCCATGGGCGTGGGGTGAAGTCAGCGTTGAGTGAGCCGCTAAGACGATTGAAATCACTTTTCCTGGTATATCCGTCTTCATTAAGATAGCCTAGCGAGAAACGGATCCGGTTCTTTTCATTGCCGGATTCTCCGCTTAGGTTGTATTCCTGGCGGTGACCGTTACGTGTGTAGGGAGAATACCAGTCGAGATCGTCCTTATATCCGTCCAGTATCCGGGCGTCGGATGCCAGATGACCGTTTGCATCGAAAAGGGCATTATCGGCTTTGTTATAGATGTTGATTCCTACTTTGCTGATAATGTCATTGTTGGTGGCGATGGTCGCTTCTTCGGGACTACTGCCGTTGCTGATAAGCTGGTTGCGATACCCCTGCCACATCGTTTCCATGAATTGATTGGCATTCATACGTTCGTAATCACCCTGTCCACGCGCGCTGAAGCCGTGGCGAATGTCCAGTTGAAGAGAAACTCCCTGTTTCTTCGCCTTTTTGGTGGTAATTAAAATCACACCATTCGAAGCCCGGCTACCGTACAATGCGCATGAAGCAGCATCTTTCAGTACGCTGACGCTTTCTATGTCTGCCGGATTAAGATCGGTGATCCATCCCGTATAGGGCATACCGTCTACCACGTAAAGCGGCTTATTGCTTCCGTTCACCGAACTGTATCCCCGGATCCGGACTTCCGCTTCGATTCCAGGCTGCCCCACTCCGTCAATTATCTGTAGCCCCGGTACCGCTCCGTTGAGCACGGAGATAACAGAACCGATCGGACGCATTTCGATTTGCTTACTGTCCACTACGGAAACAGCCCCGGTAATTGATCTTTTGAGGGCAGTGCCATACGCCACCTGCACTACTACTTCATCCAGTTCGTTTACGTTCGGACGCAACCGGATTTCCATCATATTATGCCGGGCAGGCACTTCGATGGTTTGGTATCCTATGTAAGAAATAACCAGCATTTGCTGTCCGGGGAGGGTTGGTTGAAGACTAAACTTTCCATCCAGATCTGAAATACAGCCTTGCCGACTGCCTTTCACTGTGACGGAAGCACCTGTCAATGGTTCCCGGCTTTCCTCATCAATGATGATTCCTGTTATATTTTTTATTTGGGCATAAGTTAGGTTAATGGATAGAAGCATGTAAATGCATATCACTCCTATCTTTATTAAAGTATCTTCTGTCCGTCTTTTAATAATTGTCATAAGTTGTATATCTTGACGTATTTGTTGATTTTGCTTGCTATTTAAACATTTACAAAACTAATATATTATAATTAGTGTTATAATACATTGCCTCCTATTTATGCAATTTTAACGGTGTAGACTGCTAATTATTAGCTGAATTGGCAAACTAGATACTTTTTCTTGTTCTATATTTTATATTATTTGTTCTTGCGGCTCGAGAGATAGAGGCTTCTTTCTTTTTTTCATTGCATTAAGTAGAAATCTCTCCCAAAACGTATTATAGTTCGTTAAAAAAGTATACATTGCACGGATTCTGGACATTTTTGGTGGATAATTGGAACAAAATTGCAAGGTAAACCCGTTTTCTTTTGCTATTTTTGCATCGTGTACGTAAACGAAGTGCACGTAGAATAGAGAACTTATTCAATAACTATAAATAAATAAAGTATGAAAACGAACTATGAAATTCGCTATGCTGCGCATCCGGAAGATGCAAAAAGTTATGATACAACAAGAATTCGCAGAGATTTCTTAATCGAAAAGATATTTGTCCCCAATGAAGTAAATATGGTATATTCCATGTACGACCGTATGGTGGTAGGTGGTGCGCTTCCGGTAGGAGAGGTGCTGACGCTCGAAGCGATTGATCCGCTGAAAGCTCCGTTCTTCCTCACCCGTCGCGAAATGGGTATCTACAATGTTGGCGGTCCCGGTATTGTGAAAGCAGGCGACGCAGAGTTCGAACTGGACTATAAAGAAGCTCTTTATCTGGGTTCGGGCGACCGCGTAGTGACTTTCGAAAGCAAAGACGCTGCTCATCCTGCTAAATTCTACTTCAACTCACTGACTGCACATCGCAACTATCCCGACCGTAAGGTGACGAAAGCCGATGCCGTAGTAGCTGAAATGGGTTCTTTGGAAGGTTCCAATCACCGCAACATCAATAAGATGCTGGTGAATCAGGTGTTGCCTACCTGCCAGTTGCAGATGGGTATGACGGAACTCGCTCCGGGAAGTGTGTGGAACACGATGCCGGCACACGTACACAGCCGTCGTATGGAGGCCTATTTCTATTTCGAAATTCCCGAAGATCATGCTATCTGCCACTTCATGGGTGAGGTAGGCGAGACGCGTCACGTATGGATGAAAGGCGATCAGGCCGTTCTTTCACCCGAATGGTCAATCCACTCGGCTGCTGCTACCCACAACTATACCTTTATCTGGGGAATGGGTGGCGAGAACCTCGACTACGGCGATCAGGACTTCTCGTTGATTACAGATTTGAAATAACAACTACAATAGTTTTCCTAATTTAATAACAAAAAGAATTATGAATCAGTTTTTGAATTTTTCTTTGGAAGGTAAAGTAGCTCTCGTTACAGGTGCTTCTTATGGTATCGGATTTGCTATTGCTTCTGCATTTGCAGAACAAGGCGCTAAAGTTTGTTTTAACGACATCAATCAAGAGTTGGTAGACAAAGGTATGGCTGCTTATGCTGCAAAAGGTATCAAAGCTCACGGTTACGTATGCGACGTGACAGACGAGCCGGCTGTTCAGGCGATGGTTGCTACGATTGCAAAAGAAGTAGGTACAATTGATATCCTTGTAAATAACGCAGGTATTATCCGTCGTGTTCCTATGCACGAGATGGATGCTGCTGATTTCCGTCGTGTAATTGACATCGACTTGAATGCTCCATTCATCGTTGCTAAGGCTGTTTTGCCGGCTATGATGGAAAAACGTGCAGGTAAGATCATCAACATCTGTTCTATGATGTCTGAATTGGGTCGTGAAACTGTATCTGCTTACGCTGCCGCTAAGGGTGGTTTGAAGATGCTGACTCGCAATATCTGTTCTGAATATGGTGAATACAACATCCAGTGTAATGGTATCGGCCCGGGTTACATCGCTACTCCGCAAACTGCTCCTCTTCGTGAGCCGCAGGCAGACGGAAGCCGTCACCCATTCGATTCATTCATCTGCGCTAAGACTCCTGCCGGTCGTTGGTTGGATCCGGAAGAACTGACAGGTCCTGCCGTGTTCCTTGCTTCTGAAGCTTCTAACGCTGTTAACGGTCACATTCTCTACGTAGATGGTGGTATTCTTGCTTATATCGGAAAACAACCGAAATAATAGCTGATAGAAGAAATTCCGGTAAGGTGATAGAATGGCAAAGAGCATCCTCTTTTCATCTGTCACCTTATTTTTTATTATTCCCTTTGCAGGAGCTATATGGCCGATTTATTGGACATATATGCCCAACGTGTTGAACATATAGCTCCAACATGCCGAATATAATAGCCTCTGATTTGCAAAGTATATGTTATTCATTCAATGTAGACTAATTATGAGAAAGATATTAATTCTGTTTGCTGTAGCCTTGATTGGTTTTGCTTCTTGTGCCGACAGCAAGCAGTCAATGACAGTCACAGTGACCAATTCTTTGGCTCTTGAACGGGCAGGGGAGATGGTTGAAGTGCCGATGAGCGATGTGGTCGCTAAATTGAAACTGGCGGATACGGCACAGATTGTGGTGCTTGACGTCGACGGTCAGCAAGTGCCTTATCAGGTGACGTATGATGAGAAGGTGGTCTTCCCCGTTACGGTAGGGGCAAACAGCGCGGTTACTTATACCATTCAACCGGGCACACCGGCACCTTTTGATGTCATTGCTTGCGGTAAATACTACCCCGAACGTCTGGACGACGTAGCCTGGGAGAATGATCTTGGCGGATTCCGTGCTTATGGTCCTGCTTTGCAGGCTCGTGGAGAACGTGGTTTTGGCTATGATCTTTTTACGAAGTATAATACTACGGAGCCGATTTTGGAATCTCTGTATGCTGAAGAGCTTAATCCTGAAAAGCGTGCCAAGATAGCCGAACTGAAAAAGACAGATCCGAAAGCCGCTTCCGAATTGCAGAATGCCATCTCTTACCATATCGATCATGGATACGGTATGGATTGCTATGCCGTAGGTCCTACGTTGGGCGCCGGCGTTGCCGCTTTGATGGCAGGTGACACTATTATCTATCCTTACTGCTATCGCACACAGGAAATCCTTGATAATGGTCCGCTGCGTTTCACGGTGAAGCTGGAGTTTAATCCGCTGGTGGTCCGTGGAGATTCTAACGTGGTGGAAACACGCGTCATCTCCTTGGATGCAGGTTCTTATCTAAATAAAACAGTTGTTTCATATACCAATTTGAAAGAAGCAATGCCGGTAACTACAGGACTTGTATTGCGTGAACCGGACGGTGCGGTTGTGGCAGATGCTGCAAATGGCTATATCACTTACGTAGATCCTACAACTGACCGTAGCGGTGCAAACGGTAAGATATTTGTCGGTGCTGCATTCCCAGCACAGGTAAAAGAGGCGAAAGTGGTTCTTCTTTCCGAAAAGGAAAAGAAAGATCGTGGTGGAGCCGACGGTCATGTGCTGGCTATCAGCGAATATGAGCCTGGTTCTGAATATACTTATTACTGGGGATCTGCCTGGGATAAGGCGGCTATCAAGACTCCGGATGCGTGGAATAAATATATGGCTGAATATGCGCAGAAATTGCGTACTCCGTTGGCGGTGGCATATTAATTAATGTGCTGAATTGCTTATACAGTCAAAAAAGAAGGATTGTCGGGGTGTGACGAAACGCCCTCTTTAATTTCTTTTGCTCACTGAATACGCGATTCATTATTGAATATCATGCGTCTTTTCTAATAGATGAAGCAAAGGTTTCTTTTTATCAAAGGAACCTTTGCTTATTTTTATCTTTCTGAAAAAGAAAGAGAATTAAGAATGTGTCTTTCTGGAAAAGAAAGATAATGTCCTTGAGCTATCTTGTAAAAGCGTGTTGTTCGTAATATTCGTATGTCGTTCCGTCTTCTTTCTCTTTTTCTCGAAGTTCATAGACTAATTCATTCTCTGTCATTGTGGTCACTGTCCACACTTCTGTGTAATTATCCTCTTCAGTGTCGATGAGAGTCAGCTTATTACCGGAGTAGCTCCATGTACCGTGATAATAATTAGTACTTCCGGAGGAGTTGTAGACATCTTTTTCTACATACGTACCATCTTCCTTGAACTCTATGGAATAACGGTTGGTTCCATTTACAAAATCTTCTTTAGAGTCACTTACCTTTTCACCATCTTCCTATTCTTGTGAAAGATAATACACTCCATTCCATGTTCCTAACAATAAATCGCGTGAACCGACAGCGTCATCGTCACAGGAATAAATGCTGAACGACAGTAATACTGCAACTATGCAAACGGTTGCTTTCCAGATTGTTTTCATAATAAATTGTTTTAATTGTTTGATTTTGAGATGATTTGTTTTTATGGGATTATTTGATAATCGTTTCCACATGTCCATTCTTGAAGAATAGGTAGAACGAGCTGGAATACATCCATTGCACTTCTCCATTTGATTCTTGAATAGTCTGCGGTTTGCCGAAGGCCAGCAGACATTCATCTTCCGTCATGCCTTTCACCGGCTTGTTGATACTGATTTCATTCCAGTGAGTGATTGGTGAAAGTTGGTTCGTTACGATGAAGTCGAACATTTTATTCAATACTTGCGATTCCACCTGTACGAAGTCATCCATGATTTCTTTGTGAGATGCTTTCTTGTCCGGTTGCAGCTTCTCCATGGGAGTGATTTTTTTCATTATCACTGCTGATGATTCTATCCGTATATTGGAAAGATAGTAGACCAGCTTGCCGTCTTTTACTTGAAACAGGGCTTTGCAATAGTAAGTATTCTTTTGATTTGAGTCTGCTTGCGAGGCAAGTATCAGATCGCAACTGAAGTTTTTAGCCGGCGCGTTTACCTCCGTTATCCCTTCCCGTAGCTGCGGACAGACATTTTTGACGGTCCATAACAGTGCATTAGCGTAGATGTTTACATCTTGCATACCACTGAAAGGGGTAAATCCGCTGACCACATATTTATTGCCGTCTGTACTGACGGGATAGCTCTTTTTCTGTTCGGTGAAAGTCTGTGCTATCAGCGGGATAACTCCCGTCAGCAGATACATGATTGCCAGAAATTGTCGTTTGGTCATCATATTCCGTTATTTTTAAGAAAACAGCATCCACGGCCCTTTTTGCGAAGAGAAAAGATCGTGGACGCTGAATAAATAATATGGTTTATTGAGGTTTGGTTGTCCTTAGAAAGCAATACCTAGACGAATCATAAAGTTACTGGTCTTGAATCCGTCGGCATCGCTGAATGTATCTATGAATCCGCGCTGATAGGTGAGATCCAGGTTGAAACGGTCGTACCAGACTCCTACACCGATATTCATACCGGCATCGAAATGATTGTAGTCAACTTCCATGTAATCTGCGTAATCTCCCCAACTGATGCTCTCTCCGTCTGCTTTCATTTTGCTCGTGTAATCGTAGCTGGCAAAGACTCCTACATGCGGGTCGATATGAACATTGTCCGCCACTGCAAATTTCCATCCGAATGTGAACGGAGAGTATTGTATATTATGAGCCATGCACTTCGTGTCTTCCACTTTGAAACCACGGGAGCCGAGTCCAAATTCCATTCCCCAGTATCCTCCTGTGCTGCCTAAAGGCTTCTGGTAGCCAAATGTTGCGTTATATCCGATGTTTGAGTCAGCTCCTTCGGCTCCGTCACCGGAGAAGTTCATGATATTCAAACCTGCACGCAAGAACCATTGTGTGCTGCTGGCTTGCTTCTCTGTTTTGACGATTGCACTTCTGGATGATACGATTTGCGCTTGAGTTCCTACGCACAATAAGAGTGCGGCAATCATTGATAGTACTTTTTTCATTGTTATTTATGTTTTAGTGATTAATTCTTATTCTTAACGACAGGTGCTATCTGGCTTTTTCCATCCGTGGGTGATAACTTCTGCAGACGTATCCATTCATAATCGTCCTGGGTGGCAGGATGCCAGTTGACGAAGATGCCGGGATAACCTACTACTGTAACCGTGTATCCCCCTGTTTTTTCATTATCTTCCACTTTGAAAGTGGCTCCCATGATGACATCGCAGTTGTATTTGATGGTGGACAGATACGTCCCCCATGCACGGATGTTGTCAAGTTCTCCTTTCATGGCGATCTCCACTTCCTCTTTGCTTAGTGTCCATTCATCCTTGATTCGTCCCTTATCTTCCAGTATTTTCACCTCGACAACTGTGGGTTTGACACAAACTTCAGTAACTGCATCGCCTGCACGTGCCTGTGCATCACGAAACTTGAAGACCGTCTTTTGCGCATGGGCTCCGACGGCACAACCGACAACCAGAGCAATAATCAGAAATAGTTTTTTCGTTTTCATGTCCTTTTGTGATTATATGTTAATATGCCTGCAAAGGTATGCGAAAGGAGTATACTACCGGGTGAAAGCATAGTTCCAAGAACGATACGGAATTGTATCCTATTTGGATACACTGGGGAAGTTTCCGGTATTGATGCTGTCGGAAAGATCGCGGAAAAAATCATGGCCGAGGATGCAGGAGATGCGCCAGAGCAGGTGGATGTCGATATTCTCTTTTCGGAATATCTTGTAAACATTGGGGCGTGTGCAGCATAGTTGGGTAGCGAACCAGGTGACGGTGCGTCCCTGTTCGTGAAGCGTGCGTTCAATAAGTTGTCCCGCATGAATCATGTGCCTATTCTGCTTATGTGTGTCCCCCAGACTCCCGTTGGGCGGACAATTCAATCTATTGTTGACAGGAATATATAGAAAAGGCGTGGGAATCTCTCACCTTCGTCCGTTCCGTGTTCAAGGCCTTCGCAATGCCAACTATCGGGAACGAACAACGCAGAAAGCCCACGCCGATATGTACAACACCCGTAGCCTCCCTTTGTTTTCCAAAGTGAGGCACGGATGTATATAAATACACATCAGGAGGACGTCTTTGTTGCTGTTAGTCATTCCGATAGGTCAAAGTTTGCGAAGTTCTGAACACAAATGACAAACGCTTGTAAACGTCTTCTCAATATAAACGTCTCTCCCTCGCCACCCGGAGGCTTTCTGCGGAAGAGACCGTTGCAAATGTATAAAAAAATACGGTTGGAAATGGTAATGTGAATCAGAAACTTTTTGAATGCAGGTTGTTTTGCCCTCTTTTTGCCTTTTTTTGCCCTTTACCAGGCGAAATGCGGTTGCACTGGCATCTTGTAAGAAAGAGGAGGGATCTTTCAATTTTGGGCACGAAACGGGCTTTAAACTACAAAAGCCGGGGCATAATACCTCGGCTTATATTTTTTTTCTTATCAGGGAGCTTTTTTATTCATCAGAAACCTTTTCTTTCTTATCAGGAAGCTCTGCTCTTTTCGAAGTTTCTGTTTTTTCAAAGATTATAACACCTTGAATTCATAACCTTCCTCTTTCAGGAACTCGATGGCACGGGGAAGTGCGTATTGCAGGTTACCGTTGTTCCATGACTTCAGCGAATCGTGGAAAGTGATGATAGAACCGTTTCGCGCATAGCGTTTCACGTTGTTCAGCACTTGTTCCGGGCGCATCCGCTTACTGTAATCGCGGGTCACGAGATCCCACATAATGATGCGGTAATGATAGCGCAACGTATAATACTGCCTGAATCCCATGTGTCCGTGTGGTGGACGGAAGAGATCGGAATGAATAATATCATCTACCTTTCTGGCATTTGCCAGGTAATCCGGATTGGAATATTCAAATCCACGGATGTGGTTGAAAGTATGGTTACCGATGCGGTGTCCGTGCTCTACCACCATCCGGTATTCATCCGGGTGTTTGCGTATATTGTCGCCTACCATGAAAAAGGTAGCTTTAATATGATGCTTTTCCAGTATTTCCAGTACCCAGGGAGTTACTTCGGGGATGGGGCCGTCGTCGAAAGTCAGATAGACTGCCCGCTCATTCGGGTCCATCCGGAAGATAGCTTGTGGATACAACGCCCGGAAAAGCCAAGGTGGTTGTTCTATAAACATAAGAGTCTGTGTTTTGAAGTATTAGGAAATAAGTATTAAGTATTATACCTTACGGAAAACATGCCGGAAGCTACGTTAATACTTAATACTTATTACTTCATACCTAAATTATTTCCCTTTCATTCTCGTCACGTACTCGTTGTATAGCTGATCGAGTTGCGTAGAGTAATGTTTTGCGAGTTCTTCTGATTTGTATTTTTCCATTAGGCGGACTTCGGCGTCAAGCAAACTGGCGTTGTACACGAAGTTTTCGCTGGCAATGGCAAGCTGGTTATCGTTCAGGCTAAGATACCAGATCATGTATTCGAGCGACTTGTTGGCAAGCTCGTCGATAATCTTGTTGGCTTTCTCGTTCTGTCCCAGTTGATAATAAGACTCTGCCATTTGGAAGGCGCCATTTGCCCAGTCATACGGTACGTTGATTGCCGGAATCATCTTTTCGGCGTAATCGAGTGCAGCGAGTGCCTTGTCCTTCTTACCTTCTTTGATAAGCTGTCCTACGAGCTGCGTGAAGATACGGCGGTGCGTGTAGCACATACGCATCACGTTCTCGTCGATATAGATACCCGGTTTGTCGATACCGCCGAACTTGAACTTGTTCATCAGGTTGTCGTACATCTTTTCGCTGTCTATCTTGCTGTCCAGTTTGTCCGTATCGAATGGTGTGAAACGATAGGCAAGACCTTCCTGCATAAAGTGGTTGCCCATGCCCAGATGGTTTTCGCTTCCTACGGTGATTGCCATGTAGATAGGACGTTCCCAGTTGGCATTGGCAAGCATTTCGAGCATCATCAGTTCACTCTTGTAGAGGGCGCGTTTCGGGTTGCCGTTGGCGTCTCTAAGGGTGATTGTCATGTATTCGGGGATAGAGTCGCCCAGAGCTTCCGGTATCTTCATGCCGGAGCGGCGTACGGCTTCTTTGTCCACCTTCATTACGATGCTGTCCGTAGGGATAAGCGGCAGTTGGATATCTTTTCCAGTCTTTTTGAGAAGCTCTTTCAACTGGTCGTTCTTACCGAGCATCCAGCGGTTGATGATTTCCTTCAATTCGTATGGATTCTCACCGAAAATGGAGTGAACGAGTGATAATATGGTAGTGTCTCCCTGTGCAGCCAGTTCGTTTGCCTGTTTGAAATAGCTGTCGATGAAGGCCTTCATTTCCGTATGGATAGGGATATATTCATTTTGTCCTTCCACATATTCCACACGGTCCCAAGTGATAGGAAGCGACGGGGAATCGTAGGCCGGACGTTTCATTTGGTCGATATACCAGTCTGTTTGCAAGTAACTTAGGTTACAGGTGCGAGCATCTGTACGGAAGCCTTCTGTTTCTTGGTTGTACCACAATGGGAAAGTATCATTATCACCATTGGTATAGATAATCGGATTTCCTTTTTCCTGTAAGGTCATCAGGTAGTTCTGTCCGAAGTCGCGGGCAACGAAGCGTCCGCTACGGTCGTGGTCATCCCAAGTCTGTCCCGCCATTTGGATGGGGACGAACAAACAGAGCACTGAAGCCAATACGGCTGCCGGAAGTTCCTGCATCTTACAGTATTCTCGCAGCATACGGATGATACCTGCCACTCCCATACCTACCCAGATGGCAAAGGCGTAGAATGAACCGGCATACGCGTAATCTCGTTCACGGGGCTGTGCAGGGGTTTGGTTGAGGTAGAGCACGATAGCGATACCTGTCATGAAGAACAGGAAGAAGACCACCCAGAATTGCTGGATACCCCGCTGGCTATGATAAGCCTGCCAGAAGAGTCCGATTAAGCCGAGAATCAGCGGCAGACAGTAGAATACGTTGTGTCCTTTATTGTTTTTGAGATCCTGCGGAAGCAGTTCCTGATTACCTACCAGTAAGTTGTCGATAAACGGAATACCGGTGATCCAGTTGCCGTGTTCAATTTCTCCGCTACCCTGTATGTCGTTCTGCCGTCCGGCAAAGTTCCACATGAAATAACGCCAGTACATGAAGTTCAACTGGTAGGAGAAGAAGAACTTGATATTTTCCCATTGGTTAGGCATGTTCACCATTACCATTTCTCCGCATTGGTCGTAAGGAACGTCGTGTCCTTTGATGTCTACCCATTGCTTGTAGAGTGGTGCGTGTGACGAGCTGTACATACGCGGGAAAAACATATTCTGTGCATATTCGTATTCCACACGTCCGGGAAGTTCGATATAAGAGTCTTTTTCGTCGGGAGAAGTCTTTTCCTTGCGGACAAACTTGCTTCCTGCTTCCGACTGGCGCGGAATACAATAGCCGTCTTTTACGTCGAGTGCCACTTTCGAAGAGAAAGCAGGACCGTAGAAGAGCGGACGGGTTCCGTATTGTTCACGGCCGAGGTATTCGCCCAGGGTGAATATATCCTCCGGTGAGTTTTGGTCCATCGGAGTGTTGGCAGTAGAACGGATAACGATCAGTGCGTAAGAAGAATACCCGATTACGATCATCATGGTGCACAGCAAGGCTGTGTTCATGGTGCGGGCGGTGATATGCCATCTCTCTTTGATTTTAGCCTGTACACTCGGAGCAAGATAAAGTCCCAGTGCGGCAATAACCAAAATACCGATGATGATACTGCTGGCTCCGTGTCCGTAGAATGGGATACCCAGCAAAGCGATCGTCAGGATAAAGGAGATAGCCATGCGCGTTTTGTTCTTTTCGGTGTAACTTTCGTATACACCCCAAATCAGAGCGGCTGCAAGCAGAATGATATAAACCACTACGCCCGAATTGAATGACATTCCGAGTCCGTTGACGAACAACAGTTCAAACCAGCCACCTACTTTCACGATACCCGGTACGATGCCGTAAAGCACGGCTGCAACGAGCACCATTGAACCTAATAGCGCTATTAACGAACCTTTGGCGGTAGCATTCGGTGTTTTCTTGTAGTAGTATACCAATACGATGGCAGGCAGACAAAGCAAGTTCAATAAGTGCACACCGATACTCAATCCGGTCAGATAGGCGATGAGGATAATCCAACGGTCGCTGTGCGGCTGGTCGGCTACGTCTTCCCATTTCAGAATCAACCAGAAAACAACAGCGGTAAACAGGGAGGAGAAGGCATATACTTCACCTTCCACGGCCGAGAACCAGAATGTGTCACTGAATGTATAAACCAGTGCACCGATCAGTCCGCTACCCATCACTGTGATAAGCTGTCCTTTGGTGATATTGTTTTCGTCAGTGATAATCAGTTTGCGTACCAGGTGGGTGATGCTCCAGAAAAGGAACAGGATACAGGCGCCACTCATGAGGGCACTCATGTAATTCACCATTTTAGCAACAGTTGTTACGTCGGAAGCAAATTGAGAAAACAGATTCGCCACTAGCATGAAGAAAGGCGCGCCGGGCGGGTGTCCGACTTCCAGTTTATAGCCGGTGGTTATGAACTCCGGGCAATCCCAGAAACTTGCGGTCGGTTCTATTGTCAGGCAGTAGACGGTTGCCGCAATGATGAATGTAAGCCAACCCATAAGGTTGTTTACGGTTCTGTACTGTTTCATTAGCACTATCGTAGTTTATTCGTTAAAAACAAATTATGAGGTCGCAAAGATAGTGATTTGTAAGGATAATGAGGAAGAAAGTAAGAAATATTAAGTAACGGAGGGGTGATTTACTATCTCTTTCACTCTTCCGGAAGGCGGGAACTTGTGTGTTGGCAAGTAAGGAATTTGTTTTTAGCCCTTTAATAAATAAGCTCTGGTGTATTAGAGATAAACTTCCTTTATCCTGTTAGTGAACTTCTTTTGCCTTAATAACAAACTTCCTTTTCATTAATCATAAACTATAATTGCAAGTTTTGTTTTTATAAATGAAACTTGCAATTATAAAAACAAAGCTTTCAATTTTATAAACGTAACTTGCGTTTATAGATTATCCTTAGTCAAGCATAACTTTCCTGTTAGAGAAGAGCAAGTTTACTATTAATAGCTTGGACGTTAGGTGTTAACACTTGTAATATCAGCTGTTAATGGTTGAGATTTCAGGTATTAATACTTGGGTTGCTGTATATATATGTTTGGGATATTGAATATGTGTATCCTTTAATGATGGTGATGATGTTCCCCTAAAACCCGATGAGGCAGTGTGCCGTGTCCCAATAGCTCGATGGGGCAGTTGAAGTTTCTTTCCAGCCATTCGGTAGTGACGCCCGTGTCCGGATGGTAATCCAGTGTTTCATTGACACAGGCGATGGATTTTACCTGTTGCAATACAGTGCCAATGTCGTGACTGACAAGGATAATGGCACATTCTTTATTGATTTCAGCCAATAACTCATAAAGGCGTGCTTCGAAACGTTTGTCGATATACGTGCTGGGTTCATCGAGAATCAACACTGCAGGGTCCGAGATGATGGCACGTCCTAACAAGGCACGTTGCAGTTGTCCACCGCTTAATTGTCCGATAGAACGGCTTTCGAGCCCTTCTAATCCCATGCGGGCGATAATCTGTTTGCCTTTCTCTCTCTGTTCGGGAGTGAACCGGGAGGTGAGCGACTTCTGTATGCTCAATCCGGACAGGATCACTTCTTCCACGGAAATAGGGAACTTCCGGTCTATGGTGCTATATTGCGGCAGGTAACCGAGGAAAAGCTGGGATTTCGCGGAAGAACTTTGGTGGGAGTTTTTGGCAGATGTTTCTGTCGAAGTCCCTTCCGTAGATGTTCTTATGGGAGCCTTCTCGGGAGTATGGAATATAATTTCCCCTCCGGTTGGTTTTAACAAACCGAGGATGCACTTTATAAGCGTTGTTTTGCCGCCTCCGTTCGGACCTATAATACCTAGAAAATCCCGTTCGTAGATGCTTAGATTAACATCGTGGAGAACAGTGCGACCGTCATATCCGGCGGAAAGATTCTTTATTTCGATTATCGGTTTCATCATTGGAAAGGGCTTGATTGGTCTTTCTTTATACGTTTATTTGGTGGCAGCTTGCGGCGCAAGGGCTTTGGCTACATTCAGCATCTCTTCCTCCCAGTCATAACTTAACGGGTTGATAGGGACCACTTTCGTTCCGGTTTGCTGTGCGATGGTTTCCGCATTGCGTTTGTCAAACTCCGGTTGAACGAAGATAACGCCTACATTTTCCGCCTGACAGACGTCTATCAGGTCTTTCAGATGGGCGGGAGAGGGTTCTTTGCCTCCTTCTTCGATCGAAATCTGATGCAATCCGTAGTCGCGGGCGAAGTAGGAGAGGGCCGGATGATAAATCATGAAGGCTTTGGCTGCTTCGGGGGTGGAGAGTTGCCGGCGAATCAGGCTGTCGGTGTGCTGGATGCGCTGACAGAGAGAATCGTAACGGTTTCTATAATATGGTTCGTTTGCTTTATCCAGTTGACTAAGGGCCTTGTAGGTGTTTCCGGCGATGATTAAAGCATTACCGGTAGAATTCCATACGTGTGGCTCTACGGCGTGGATATGGCCGTCGTGACTGTTGTGGCCGTGGGCATGGCCATGGTCATCATTATTGAGTATGAGGTCGATTCCTTTCGAGGTGTCGAACACTTGGATATGGGGAGTATTGTTCATTAGGCGGTCCATCCAGGTTTGTTCGAAACCGATGTACCCGATGCGGAAATAGGCTTTGCTGTCTCCTAAAGAAACAAGTTGCTGGGGGATAGGATCGTATGTCTCCGGACTGGAACCTTTGGGCACCATGCTGACTACTTTGAATTTATCTCCGGCAATAGCCTCGGTGAAATAACGTTGCGGTTCCAGTGTGACGGTTATCACCGGCTTTGTCTCGTCATCGTTACTTGCCTGGGAGGAACGTCCTGTGCAGGCTGCTATCAGGAGGCAGGTACCAAGAAGGAAAAGTGTTCTCATATCTTTTAGTTGTTGTTTCATGATTTTTTCTGTTTCGGGGTTTCAATCTTATCTTGTTTCTACTCTTGTTTCCGGGCCCGTAATATTTCCCGTTTACCACCCGGAGGTCCGGGGAGGCGTTCTACTGTGAATCCGGCTGTCTGCAACATTCGGCGTACTACACCTTTGGCACAGTAGGTAGTCAGAATTCCGTCTCTATCTAATAAAACATAGAGGCGGTTGAATAGTTCTTGCGACCACATTTCCGGTTGCTTTTCCGGGGCGAAGGCGTCGAAATAGATGGTATTAAACGGAGTATTGGAAGTTGAGTATTGAGAAATGACTGCATTGTTGTTGGTGCTGTTCATTTTTGACTCTTCCTTCTTTCCCGTTATCCATTGATTGACGTCCGTTTCTATTTTTCGTAAGGTGAAGTGTGGCGTAAGCTGCACGTCTTTCTCCCAGGGCGATGTATGAAGCTGCTTAAACAATTCGATAGCCGGTTGTTGTTCTTCATCATTCGGGGTAAATTGCTCATCGGTTGCTGTCTGCTTCCGATGTATGGTAAGCTGCTCATCGCTGGAGATATACCCTAGCTGTTCTACTGTCTGCCAGTCTAGTGGATAGAGTTCCAGTCCTGTATAGTGTATATTTCGTCTGCTTCTTTCCGCTTCTTCAAGGGTGAGCCAAGCGTTTAATCCTGTCCCGAAGCCGATTTCAAGAACACGTGGAGTAGCGGCAGGAGAGGCTTTCAGCCCCATATCGATGAAAATATGTTGAGACTCCGTGCGTGCCCCTTTCGTCGAATGATAATGTTCATTCAATTCCGGAACAAACAGAGTAGCGCTCCCGTCATCGGTTCTCTCAATTATTCTTTCCATCACTCAATCTTTAATACCTAATACTTAATACTTAAAAAAGACCTCTACCCCGCCATAGCATCCCAGGCACTTTCGAGCACATACAGGAGAAGGATATAACGTATCAGTTTGCCGACAAACATGGAAACAATAGTAAGCCATGTGTTACTTCGCATAAATCCTAGTGCAATGGCGATCACTTCGCCAATGGCAGGAAGAAAGGTGAAGAATGCCATCAATGCCCCTTTCCCTTGCAGGAATTTCACCATTTTGTCTACCTTTTCTTTCTTTACCTTGAAGTATTTCTCAATCCAGCTAATTTTGCCCAGGCGCCCCATGTAGTAACAGGTCATTCCGCCCACTGTATTGCCCAGAGTGGCGGATATCAGACAGGCTATCGGGGGCAAGCCGAGTTTCACCAATGCCACCAGTACCAGTTCGGAACTGAAAGGCACGATGCTCCCAGCCAATAAAGCCGAGATGAATAATCCCGGAAGTCCCCGTTCTATGAGGAGTTGTATCATTGAATCTACAAAAGCGTCCATATATTAAAAGCAAATAAGAGGATGAGGCCGACCAATGAAATGATAAAGAACACATTCGAACTTTTACTATTGGTCAGTACAAAGAAATGCCCGATCAGGATGCTGTTGCTTATGATAAGCAAAGGCAGCAGGGCACTGCAATATATCGGTTGCAAGGCAATCAGCAGGAACAGGAAGAGCGTCAGGTCTATCAAGAACTGGAGATAGGCACGTGTGCGTATCTTATCCTCAAATCCGGCAGCGATGCAATGAACGGCACTGACGATAAACATCACGAGCAGATAGCCCAGTATAGCCAATTCCCAGGGTTGAAGGATTTGTAAGTTAAAGACTTCTCCGAAAGCTAATAGCTGGTTGAAAGGGCGGTAGAACAACTCCATCTCGTTATAGAAGAAGGCGTGTCCGAACAGCATCCAGTAGGGCAGCATCCATCCGAGCAGCGCGCCGCAGAAACTACGCGGAGTGAGCGACTGGAAACGGTAGGCTTCGAGCAACCAAAGCACCGAGAGGATGGTGAGCTGTGGGAAAAGAATACTTCCCGCTCCGATAAAGAAGAAGGAATAGAATAGATAGCCCGCAGCTTGAGCTTGCTGATAGCTTTTAAACAGAAAATAAATGGAAATAAGAGAACCGAGGGCGACAATGTCTCCTATGTATAGTAAATGCATTCCCGGACAAACGGTGACTAGCAGGAAATAAATAGCTGTCTGCATGGAAGCCCTCATGCGGATAATGCTGAACTGGTTGTTCAGCTCTATCAGAAAATAGCCGATGATTGCGTAAACCAGAAAGCTGACAATTCGTTCTGCCCATCCCGGAAGCAGTAGATCGCGGGTGGATTGCAAGAAAGAAGAGCTGTCCTTGGGTGTTGTTGAGGCTATGGAGTCGGGAAATAAAAAGTAAGTCAACACCCAGCATAGGGCGCAGATAAAGATAACGGCAGGCAGGGTCCACCGTCCTGCCGTCACTTGACTTTGTAGTCTTTTATTTCTCATTTGTCTGTCAGTTCTTTTGCCGCCCGGCGGGCATATATCATCGCTTTGTAGGATCTATATGCTGTGCAAATAAGGGATTTATGCCTGCCGTGGCGTATCATTACAGGTTGTTTCTTACAAATCGAATCCGATGTCGCGGCGGAAATACTTCTTGTTGAAGTCGATCATGTCTGCCACTTTGTAGCTCTGTGCCAGTGCTTCTTCTTTCGTTGCACCGTAAGAGCAAACGGCAATCACACGTCCTCCGTTCGTCACCACTTGTCCGTCTTTTATGGCTGTTCCGGCATGGAAGATGATGCTGTCGGTGGCGGCAGCCTGTTCCAGCCCGCTGATAGGGAATCCTTTTTCGTAGGCTTCGGGGTAACCGCCGCTGACAAGAATAACGCAGCCGGCCGAACGTGGGTCCATCACCAGTGTTTTCTCGTTCAGATTGCCTGCCGCTGTGCCTTCAAGCAACTCTACGAAGTCGCTTTGGATGCGCAACATCACGCTTTCTGTTTCCGGGTCGCCCATGCGGACGTTGTATTCGATAACCATCGGTTCACCTTTCACCTTGATAAGACCGAGGAAGATGAAACCTTTGTAGGTGATCTTTTCTTTTTTCAGACCATTGATGGTCGGTTCGATGATGCGTGTGCGTACTTTCTCCATATATACTTCATCAGCAAACGGAACCGGAGTAACGCTACCCATACCGCCTGTATTCAATCCTTTGTCGCCTTCACCGATACGTTTGTAGTCTTTCGCCACAGGGAGGACTTTGTAGTTGTCTCCGTCTGTCAGTACGAATACAGAGCACTCGATACCGCTCAAGAACTCTTCAATCACAACGGTTGCCGATGCGGAACCGAACATGCCGCCGAGCATTTCTTTCAGTTCTTTCTTCGCTTCATCCAGCGTAGGAAGGATGAGAACTCCTTTCCCGGCACAAAGGCCATCAGCCTTCAATACATAGGGAGCTTCCAACGTTTCGAGGAAAGCGAGACCTTCTTCGAGATTTTCGGAAGTGATGCTTTTGTAGCGGGCTGTCGGGATGTTGTGGCGCATCATGAAGCCTTTGGCAAATTCCTTGCTGCCTTCCAGTTGCGCTCCTTGAGCCGAAGGACCGATCACGGCAATATGCTTTAGCTCCGGACGGTTTTGGAAGTAATCGTAGATTCCTTTTACCAACGGATCTTCGGGACCTACTACTATCATTTGGATGTTCTCTTTTAGAGCAAAAGCACTGATTGCTTCAAAATCGGTTGCTTTGATGTTGACATTCTCGCCTACGGCAGTTGTTCCGGCATTTCCCGGAGCAATGTATAGTTTTTCAACTTTCGGACTTTGGGCAATTTTCCATGCCAGTGCATGTTCGCGGCCGCCCGAGCCTAGTAATAATATCTTCATCTTTGTATTGTTATGGATTTATACTGTTATCTATGATTCGTATGGATACGGTGGTGTCTTTGTCAGTTTTATAAGTTCTGCTCAAAGTACCGGGTGATTTTCTCATGCAGATGTACACGGTCGCGTCCTGCTACGTTGTGCTTGTGGCACGGGTAGATAAACAGGTCGGGATAAGTGCGGGCATCTACACAGGCTTTCATGAACGACAGGGTGTGTTGTGGCACGCAGGTGTCGTCGTGGTCGTCGTGAATAATCAATAGGTGACCTTTCAGTTGGCCGGCAAGATTTTTCAGATTACATTCTTTGTAGCCTTCCGGGTTGCTTTCCGGTGTATCCATATAGCGTTCGCCGTACATCACTTCATAATACCCCCAGTCGATTACCGGGCCTCCGGCAACGCCTACTTTGAATATTTCCGGGTAACGGAGCATCAGGGCGGTAGTCATGTGTCCTCCGAAGCTCCATCCGTGTACGCCGATGCGTTCGCTGTCTACGTAGGGGAGGGATTTCAGGAATTCAACGCCTTTTACCTGGTCTTTACCTTCTTCGATGCCAAGACGGCGGAAGGTAGCATTTTCAAATGCCAGTCCACGGTTGCTGCTGCCACGGTTATCGATGGTGAACATGATATAGCCTTTACCTGCCATGTATGTGTCCCATCCGCGTGCGCCGTTTTGCCATCCTCCGGTGACGCATTGCGCGTGAGGACCTCCGTAGACGTATACGATGACAGGATATTTTTTGGCCGGGTCAAAGTTGGCCGGTTTCATCAGGCGATAATGCAGGTCGGTGGTGCCGTCTGCCGCTTTGATTGTTCCGGTTTCGATGCTTGGCATTTGGTAGCCTTCGTAAGGGCTTTCAGCAGCCAGCAGATTGGCTGTTTCTTTGAAGTTTTTGGTGTCTACCAGGTTGATGATGCGAGGCTGGTCTTTTGTTGAATAACGGTCGATAAGATAAGTGCCGGAAGCGCTAAGCATGCCGCTATGTTCGCTTTCTTTGCAGTTCTCGAACGGTTGGCTTATCTTTCCATTGCTCACGTTTACAGCGAAATGTCCGCTTCTCAAGCCTTCTACGGCTGTGAATATGACTTCTTTACGCTTTGTGTTGAATCCTAGGACGTCGCTGACCAGCCAGTTGCCTTTGGTCAGTTGTTTGACTTTGCCGGCCTGGAAATAAGTACCACCGTTGGCACTGTTATAAGTTTCACCTTTCATGTTGGCTGCATCGGCATCAAAGAGATAAAGATGGTTGTAGCCGTCACGCTGACTTTGATAGATGAATTTGGTAGGGTCCCACGGCAAAAATATGATTGCGTTTTGTGGCTCCACGTATTTAGGATGCATTTCTTCGTAGAGAACGCCCATCGGCTCTCCTGTTTCTGCGTTGTACCGGCAAAGTTTGGCGTGGTTCTGGTCACGGTTTACTTCAATCAGGTAGAGGCTTTTTTCATCCGGTGACCAGCTGATATTGGTGAAATAACGGTCTGTGGGATCACCTGCGTTCAGATAAATGCTTTTGCCTGTGGCAGGATTGTAAATACCCACTTTTACCTGATGGCTCGTCATGCCTGCCATCGGATAACGTACATTATTCACTTCACCTACACGTGCTGTGATGTCTACAAGCGGGTATTGTGTCACCATGCTCTCGTCCATACGGTAGAAAGCGAGTAGGTTGCCTTTCGGGCTCCAGAAAGTGCCTTTGTTGATACCGAATTCATTCCGGTGTACAGTCTGTCCGCAAACGATGCCTTCGGGTTCATTAGTTACCGCTTTTTCGTTTACATACAGATTGTTACCTATCGTGTATGCCACGTTTCCACTGGCTGCACAATAGTCTTCATTATCTGCTCCGTCTTTGGGTTTGAGAGTGCTGACAACTTGATTGCTCTTGAAATCATATACAATGAACTTTCCTGCTATCTTGAATAGCATTTGTGGCTTATCGGCCCATGGGAAACTGACGGAATACAGGTGTGATAACTTTCCTGCCTTGTTCTCTTCAAGCACTTTGTTGATCTGTTCACGAGTGATAACCATTGTTTCTTTCCCCGTTTTGGGTTGGATAGAATAAAGGGTATCTACGCCCGGCTTGATACATTCGTCACCCCACCATTGCAGTCCGTACAGGTTGTCTGCATAGCGGTAACTCTCGCCACCCGGAATCAATTCTTCCAGTGTCGGCTTTTTGGTTTCTTGTGCCATAACATTGAATCCGATTGGTAGTGCCAACAATAAAAGCATGGCTCTTTTTCCAATTTTACTCATTGCTCTTTTCTTTATTATTTGTTTTTAAATCCTTCTATTTTTACTCTGTCCAAGGGAGTCTGTCTTGATTGGATAATTGCACTTATTTTAGCAAAGGCATTAAATAGGTCGTCAAATTGTTTTTCGTAACTTTCCCTATCAGAGGTAATATCTTCTTCGAGATATTCGATGCGTTGTTTTAATTCTTCCAACTCCTTTTTAGGTATATTGGATAGAAGATATTGGCGCATACGTACAAAAGCACGGATAATATTGATATTTACTTCCACAGCGGTCTTGGATTTGAGGACGCTAGATAACATAACTATACCATATTCAGTAAATGCAAACGGAAGATATTTGATGTTATATCCTTGTCCTGTTTTCAAGGTCGCAATTTGCGACCTTGAAATTGCAACTTCTTCCTTTGTTAGCTCGAACATGAATTCTGCAGGAAAGCGTTCAATATTACGACGTACTTGTTCTTTGAGGCGTTTAGTCTCAACTCCATACATTTCTGCCAAATCAAAGTCAAGCATAACTTTTTGCCCTCTGATTTCGTATATTTTGTTTTCTATAATGGCTATATCATCCATCTTTTTTTCTTTAGACAGGTTCCAATTTGTGACTGAACATTAGAACTATGATGTAAACTTGAAGTTCCAATTTGGAACTTCAAGTTTTTAATTAATTATTAACTAGTGAATTACAGGGTGAATAAGTTGTTGGAATTAGAATGGTTTATTCCTCTTCCTTCTTCGGAATCCTCGGCTCCCGATTTCCTTTAAACTCTCTCGGGCCTCTCGAATCTCTTCCTCCGCGGAATTCTCCCCGTGGCTTTCTATCTCTGTCACCACCTTTGAACTCACCACCTTCTCTGCGTGGCTTGTATTCTCCCTCTCTGCGAGGTCTGGATTCACCATCCCGACGCGGTTTGAACTCACCTTCGCGGCGTGGCTTAAATTCTTTTCTTTCTCTAAATCTTGGAGCCTGTTCTCCTTCAGCCTCTTTCTTTTCTTCTCCCTCTTCCTGGCTCTTGAACTCTTTGTATTTTCCGTCAAAAATCTCATATTTGCGGAACTCACACTCCAACGGTCCATTGAACAAAGGAACTTTCTGACTTGCTTTCAGACCAATCTGGTCGAAACACTCTTCCCGATAAGAAAGCACCCATGCCTCGTTTCCTACAAACGCATGTTTCAGACGTTCACCGATCATCTGATAAAGTCCAAGCAAATCATTAGTGGAAATACGTTCACCGTATGGCGGGTTAGTGATGATAATCGACTTCTCCTGCGGCTGTTCAAACTGCTGGAACGGTTGCAGCTTCAACACGATGTCTTTCGATACGCCGGCAGCTTTTATATTGTGAGTCGCAATCTCATTAGCTTTCGGATTGTTATCATATCCGTAAATCTTATGAGCAAATTCGCGCTCCTGACTGTCATCATTGTAAATCTCATCGAACATATCCGCATCGAAATCTACCCATTTCTCAAAAGCAAATCCTTTACGGAACACTCCCGGAGCGATATTCTTAGCAATCAGTGCCGCTTCAACAGGGATAGTACCCGAACCACACATCGGGTCGATCAAATCACATTCTCCGCGCCATCCGGTCATTAGAATCATGCCGGCAGCCAATACCTCATTTAACGGGGCTTCTACTGCTTCCTGGCGATAACCGCGACGGTGAAGTGATTCTCCGGACGAGTCCAAAGACAACGTACAGGTAGTCTGTGCAATATGAATATTCAGAAGTACATCCGGATTGTTGATACGTACCGACGGACGTTTCCCTGTTTTATCACGGAAATAATCCACAATCGCATCTTTCACCTTATACGAAACGAATTTCGAATGGCGGAACTCATCGCTGAATACTACTGCATCGATAGCGAACGTCTTGTTCACATCGAGATATTCTTCCCATGGAATAGCCTGTATCTGATTATAAACCTCATCGGCATCTTTGGCTGTAAAGTTTTTAATTGGTTTCAGGATACGGATGGCGGTGCGAAGGCAAAAATTCGCCTTATACATCATACGTTTATCTCCTGTGAATGAAACCATGCGGCGTCCTATTTGAATGTCGTTGGCTCCTAATGCTGTCAGTTCTTCTGCAAGTATCTCTTCCAGTCCCTGGAAAGTCTTGGCTATCATCTCGAATTGTTCGCTCATATAGATTCTTTTGATTTTATTTTTTTGCTTTAGTTTGTACGATTCTTGCTCCTGCAGGAACATTCTCCGTTACCCAGATATTACCGCCTACGGTTGCGTCACGTCCGATGGTGATTCTTCCCAAAATAGTGGCGTTGGAATAAACAATCACATTGTCTTCCAAGATCGGATGGCGGGGGATTCCCTTGATTGGTTTTCCGTCGGCATCCAGCGGGAAACTCTTGGCTCCTAGGGTGACGCCCTGATATAGCTTGACGTTATTTCCGATAATACTCGTGGCACCGATAACGACACCCGTACCATGGTCGATAGTGAAGTGAGTGCCAATCTTTGCGGCCGGATGGATATCAATTCCCGTTTCGCTATGCGCCATCTCCGTGATGATGCGGGGAATCAAAGGAACACCCAGTTCCAGCAGTTCATGTGCGATACGGTAATTGCTGATCGCTTTAATGGCCGGATAGCAGAAAATCACCTCCCCATAACTTTCGGCAGCCGGGTCACCGTTATAGGCGGCTTCCACATCGGTTGCCAGTATTCTTCTCATGGCAGGTAGCTTACTGATGAATTTAGCAGCAAGACGTGCAGCCTCTTCCCGTTTCGAGTCGGAGCAGACGTTGCATTTTCCCTCTATGGAAGTGCTAAAACACAATCCGGCCAAGATTTGCTCACAAAGTAAGTCAAACAATTTTTCAATGTTGACGCCGATGTGATAATTAATTGTCCGGCTGTTAATAGTAGAATTTCCGTAGTATCCGGGGAAGAGAATGGAGCGTGAAAGCTCAATAATTTCATACAATACTTTAGCAGAGGGCAGTGGTTCGCCATCTTTGTGCTGATGAAACAGTCCTTTATAAGATTCGCTTTCCGATAGCTCATCGACTGCCTGTGTCAAAATGTGGGTGAAGTTCAGTGGACTCATTAGGTCAGTTACTCATATTTATATGGGCACAAAGGTATTAAAAAAAATAATAAAATTCGCTGGGATTCAGGATAAATAATGTATTTTTGTCACATTCAAAACATGACATGAATAAGGGGACTGATGAATCAGAAGACTGCTATGAAACTATTTGGACTGTTGGGGTTGTTGATGTTGTTGAGTTGCGGATATGCTGATAGACACCGCAATAACTCTTCGTGCGAACAGGTGTTGGTTGATTCTCTGGAGGTTCGTGTACAGGATTCTTTGTTTTCCAATGTGCATTATTCCCGCTCACAGGTGCTTGACGCACTGACACAGACGCAAGATTCCCAGGTCTATTATCGTCTGCTTGCCCTTTATGGGAAAACATTCTTTGTCTCTTCCGATTATGATTCTATACTCTATTACAACCGCCGGGTAAAAGAATTTTCCCGCAATGCTTCCCAATCTTCTGAATCTCTCCAATCTCCACAATGGAATGATGTATTATCCGATGTTTATAATATCGAAGGCAACGTGTGGATGCAACTGAACCGCCCTGATTCTGCAATTACCGACTATAAGAAAGCCTACGAATATCGCCTGAAAGGAAAGAAACTGCACCTGCTCCCGGATATTTGTATCAATATTGCTGATGCCTATCTGCATCGCAGTGACTTGGCGCACACTGCTTCGTATTACCGGCGCGCCCTGTTTCTCTGTGATTCTTTGAACTTGTCCGAGCACACGAAATTTCCTGTCTACTACGGATTGGGGCAGACTTACATGGAACTGCGCGATTTCGATTTATCCAATCATTACTATGAATTGGCCGGGCAGTTCTTCGATGAAATGAACGTGAGCGAGCAATGGACCTATCTCAACAATCGCGGCAACCATTATTATTACCGGAAAAACTATCAGGAGGCTTTGAAATATATGCGCAGGGCCAATGCACTCGTATCTTCTTATCCGCAGATGGTGTTTGAACAGAACTTTATCAAAGTAAACCTGGGAGAATTGTACTTGCTGACTGACAAACTGGACTCCGCACAGATCTGCCTGGACGAAAGTTATCGTTTCTTCTCCGATATACAGCATAACTCGGCTGTTCATTACATTGAAACCCAGATGATTGAACTGGCATTGAAGAAAGGTAATATAGCCCAAGCGAAGACTATGATCGCCCGGACTGCTCCTGTGGGGCATCTTGACGCCAATATGTTGACTATACGCAATCAGTATCTGCAACATTATTTTGAGCATACCGGTGATTACCGCCGTGCCTATGAATACCTGAAACGTGATTGCCATCTGGACGATTCCATCCGGAGCGAACGGATACAGATGCGTGTTGCCGAATTGGATATGCGTTACCGGCAGGATACGATAGTGCTTCGTAAGGAAATGAAGATTCAGCGACAGGCGGCAGAGATGAGAGTGCTCAAGTTGAGCGTATCTATCTGGGTACTTGTCTGCGTGTTGCTTGTGGCAGGGGTAGTGGTAGTTGTCTGGTATATGCGTAAAAAGAGGGAGTTTCTTCGCCAGCGTTTCTTCCAGCAAATCAACCGTGTCCGCATGGAGAATTTGAGAAGCCGGATTTCTCCTCATTTTACTTTTAATGTACTGGGACGTGAGATCAATCAGTTTAACGGCTCGGAAGAGGTGAAACATAATCTGATGGAACTGGTGAAATATCTCCGTCGTAGCCTCGAACTTACCGAGAAATTGAGCGTATCTTTGCAAGACGAACTGGATTTCGTCCGTACATACATCGAACTGGAACGTGGACGTGTCGGAGAAGATTTTGTCGCAACAATCACGGTGGAGGACGGTTTAGATGCAACCCGCATCATGATTCCATCTATGATTGTGCAAATTCCGGTGGAGAATGCTATTAAACATGGACTGGCGGGAAAGGACGGAAAAAAGGAGCTAATGGTATATGTTTCCCGTGAAACAAATGGGATTCGCATAACGGTTACCGACAACGGACGCGGGTATCTCCCGCAGGTAGTTTCCGCCACACGGGGTACTGGTACAGGATTGAAAGTGTTGTATCAGACCATTCAATTACTGAATACAAAGAACAAGAGTGATAAAATACGTTTTAATATAACCAACAGAAGCGATGGACAAACCGGTACGGAAGTGTCGGTATATATCCCGTTTCGTTTTTCTTATGATTTATGATGGAGACAGAAGAAAAGTATAAGGTAGTCATCGTTGACGATGAACGTACAGCGATTGATGCTTTGCGCCGAGAGTTGGAGCCCTATCGTGAATTTGAAGTAAAAGGAATCGCAGGGAATGGTGCAAAAGGTAAAAAGATGATTATGGAGTTGCATCCGGACTTATTGTTTCTTGATGTGGAACTTCCGGATACGTTGGGACTCAATCTATTAAGTGAAATCAGGGAGGATATTTTGTGGGATATGAAGGTTGTGTTTTACACCTCTTATGACAAATACTTGCTTCAGGCGTTGCGTGAGTCGGCTTTCGACTTCCTGCTGAAGCCTTTTGAAGCAGAAGACCTGAAAGTAATTATGGACCGTTACCGGAAGGCTATGACCTCTACTTCGCTTCCTCTTTTGCCTTCTTTTGCTTCTTCTATTAGTGCATTGATGCCCCAGCAAGGCATGTTTATGATTAGTACAGTGACAGGCTTCAAACTCTTGCGACTGGAAGAAATCGGCTTTTTTGAATATCTGAAAGATAAACGTCAATGGCAGGTGGTCTTGTTTAATCAAACTTGTCTGAATTTGAAGCGAAATACAAAAGCAGAAGATATTATCAGTTATTCACAAGCTTTTGTACAGATTAGCCAATCTGCTATTGTAAATGTTAATTATCTGGCAATGATTGATGGTAAATGCTGTCAACTTTATCCGCCTTTTCACGATAAGAACGATTTGATTATTTCCCGAAGTTATCTAAAAGAACTGCAAGAGCGTTTCTTTGTTTTGTAATGTAGACCTCATATTATGAAATACGCCACTTCTTCAGCAGAAGCGGCGTATCCTTTTGTTAGAATATTAGAATGAGAGAGAGTTTATGTTACATGTTTGTATTATCCATCGTAACGGTCATTTCGGGTACCAGTACGTAGGCTTGTTTTTTAGCGTTCCATTTATAATAATTCGTAGTAACGGTCTTGCCTTCATAAGTGTAATTGATACGTAGGTCTTTTTCCCATGCGTCTTTGCTATTGTTCCATTTCAAGGCCTCGCTTTCAATCATACGTTTGTTGTCATCGTACTTGTAGTTGTACTTCATGTAGTTGGCAAGTGTATTTCCGTCCATTTTGTAAACGGTTTGTCCCACTGTCATGCCATTCTCTTCGATTGGATTATAAATCAATTGATTATCGTAGCTACGTGCAGAAGTAGCAAGCGATACAACAAGAAGAGCTGCAGATAAAACGAACATTTTTAAAGATACTTTTGCTTTCATGGCTATTTAAGTTTTTGGGTTATACTTTCATTTGTCTACCAAATGCATTGATTTTACGCTGCAAATCTACATATTAATTTGGTATTTATGCATTTTTGAAGATAAAAGATTGTCAAAATGTCAAGAGTGAAGGTGGGTGATAACTAGCTTTTTGCCAATATTGGTGACAAAAAAATATCCGGCAGTCAATCTGCCGGATATAGAATGAATCACTTCGTCGAAAAAGGAATCTTTTTTCTAGCTTTCTGGATACAGAGTTAAATAATGTTATTACCCAGACTTGCCTCCATTTTGTAAGCGGAGGTCCCTGATAAGGTGGAGTCTCCTTGTGTAATTAGTGTCTAAAAGATAGCAATTCCTTATTGAGGTAGTCTTTATTCACTTGATGGTTTAATGTGCCTCAAGCCAGTTTCTGCCCCATCCGCAATCTGCTTTCAAGGGGACGTGCATGCGGTATGCTTTCTCCATTTCTTCGATGACGATTTCTTCTACACGCTCTTTTTCATTGACAGGAACGCTGAAATTTAATTCGTCATGTACTTGCAGGATCATTTTGGCTTGTATTCCTTCGGCCTGAAACCGTTGATAGATACGTGCCATTGCTACTTTTATAATATCTGCCGCACTTCCCTGGATAGGGGCGTTGATGGCATTTCGTTCGGCATATCCGCGTACAACGGCATTCCGGGAATTGATGTCCGGCAAGAAGCGTTTCCGGTGGAAGATTGTTTCCACATAGCCTTTTTCCTGGGCCACCTGGATACTTTTATCCATATATGCTTTTACTCCCGGATAAGTTTCAAAGTAACCGTCGATTAACTCTTTGGCTTCTTTGCGGTCTACATTCATTCGTTCGGCAAGACCAAATACGGATATGCCATAGATGATACCGAAATTGGCAGTCTTAGCTTTACGGCGCATGTCGGAACCTACGTCTTTCAGGTCGGTCTTATAAATTTTGGCAGCAGTGGCCGCATGAATATCGTGATTGCTAAGGAAAGCATCAATCATATTCTTATCCTCGCTAAGGTGTGCCATGATGCGCAACTCAATTTGCGAATAGTCGGCAGAGAAGAAGAGGCAGCCTTCATCGGGGATGAAAGCCTTGCGGATTTCTTTTCCGTTCTCGTCGCGGATAGGGATATTTTGTAAATTCGGATTGCTTGAACTAAGGCGTCCTGTAGCGGTTACAGTCTGGTTGAAAGAGGTGTGTACCCTTCCTGTACGTGGATTGATGAGCTGGGGGAGTGCGTCGATATACGTGCCCAATAGCTTTTTCAGTCCGCGATGTTCCAGAATCTTTTCTACTACCGGATGTTTGTGCCGGAGGCTTTCGAGCACTTCTTCCGAGGTGACGTACTGGCCGGTCTTAGTCTTTTTTGCCTTCTCTACGATTTTCAGTTTGTCAAATAGTACCTCACCGACTTGCTTGGGCGAAGCGATATTGAAAGTCTCACCGGCCAATTCGTAAATCTCTTTTTCGATTTGCTCCATCTGGGCGGTGAAATGGGCGGACGACTGCTTCAATGCTTCCGTATCCAGCAATACCCCGTTCCGTTCTATATTAACCAATACGGGAACTAGCGGCATTTCTATATCATAGAACAAACGTTCTGCGTCATTTTCTTTCAGTTCTTTCTCCAATACATTTTTCAGTTTCAGAGTTACGTCTGCATCTTCGCAGGCATATAGATATACATCTTTCGGGTCGAGATCGCGCATGTTCTTCTGATTCTTTCCTTTGGGACCTATCAGTTCGTCAATGTGGATAGTCTGATAGTGCAGGTAAATTTCCGCAAGATAATCCATGCCATGACGAAGTTCCGGTTGAAGAACATAATGAGCGATCATCGTATCGAAAAGTGGACCTTTTACTGTTGCGCCATAATTTTGAAGAACAATCATGTCGTACTTGATATTTTGTCCGACTTTTAACGAATTCTCATTTTCGAAGACCGGACGGAACTCATTTACGATTTTTAACGCTTCGTCTTGGTCCGATGGTACGGGAACATAAAAAGCTTCATTCTCTGCAATCGAAAAGCTCATTCCGACTAATTCGGCATCCATTGGTTCGGTTCCGGTGGTTTCCGTATCTAACGAGAGAATTTTCGATGTAAGTAACTTTTGAATAATTCCCTGCCTTTTCTCCTCTGTATCAATAAGTTGATAGCTATAAGTGAGCGATTCTAACGTCTCTAGGTTCGATTTTTTTGCTTCACCCGGTTCATCGGGCGTGAAATTCGCAAATAAATCGCCTTGCATTCCGCCTCCTTCTTCGGGAAAAAGTGGAAGAGGAGAGGGGGCACTTTTTCCAGTAGCAACTTTGCTTCCGGTGGCAGAGGTTATTCCGTTTCCGGAAATATCTTTTTTGAGCACCCGGTCGATGAGTGTTCTAAATTCCAATTCCTCGAAAATGCTGCGGAGTGAATTCTCGTCTGCTTCTTCGCGGACAAGAGCATCCATCTCAAGTTGGATAGGGACATCGATTTTAATGGTGGCGAGAAATTTCGAGAACGTAATCATTTCCCGATTGGTTTCCACTTTTGTTTTCAATGCTCCTTTCAGTTGGTCGGTATGTTCCAATAGGTTCTCGATGCTTCCGAATTCGGAGACCAGTTTTTGAGCAGTCTTTTCTCCTACTCCCGGACATCCGGGAATGTTATCTGAAGAGTCGCCCATCAGTCCGAGCATATCGATCACCTGTGCCGGAGACTGAATGTCAAACTTGGCTTTCACTTCCTCAACGCCCATCACTTCGAAACCTCCTGTGTGTTTAGGGCGATACATAAATACTTTGTCACTTACCAGCTGCCCGTAATCTTTGTCGGGAGTCATCATATAGGTAGTGATACCCTGGCGACCGGCTTCGGTAGCGAGCGTACCTATCACATCATCGGCTTCGTAGCCTGCCACTTCCAGAATGGGGATGCGGTAGGCGCGTATAATATCCTTTATAATAGGTACGGAAAGACGAATTGCTTCCGGAGTTTCTTCGCGTTGTGCTTTATATTGTTCAAAAGCCTCGTGGCGGAAGGTGGGACCTGCGGGGTCGAAGGCTACTCCTATATGAGTGGGATTCTCTTTTTTCAGTACTTCTTCGAGGGTGTTCACAAAACCCAGTATGGCTGAAGTGTTGAATCCTTTGGAATTGATTCTTGGGTTCTTAATAAAGGCGTAATACGCCCGATATATCAATGCATAAGCGTCTAAAAGAAATAATTTATTACCTGAATCCATAGATTTAATTAATTTTTCATGGTAAAAGTACAAAAAAATACGGTATTAAGCGTTTTATTATTACTTTTGTGCTCAAATTGTGTAATAAATGGACAGTATCTCACTTATCAGAACTCCGATTGAAGCGGAACTGGGCGACTTCAAAGAACTTTTTGATAGTTCTCTCTCCAGTTCAAATGCATTGCTCGATAGCGTCGTATCTCACATACGGCAGAGGAATGGTAAGATGATGCGGCCTATTCTTGTTTTACTCGTGGCACGTCTTTATGGAGCTATATGTCCTTCCACTCTTCATGCGGCTGTTTCACTGGAACTCCTTCATACGGCCAGCCTGGTACATGATGACGTAGTGGATGAAAGTTCCGAACGTCGTGGACAGCTCTCGGTAAATGCTATCTTTAATAATAAAGTAGCGGTGCTGACGGGTGACTATTTATTGGCAACCAGCCTTGTACACGCCGAACTGACAAACAGTCATCGTATTATTCAGCTTGTGTCCACTCTTGGACAGGATCTTGCTGACGGTGAGTTGCTTCAGCTTTCAAATGTAAGTAATCACAGTTTTTCCGAGGAAGTCTATTTTGATGTAATCCGCAAGAAAACTGCTGCTCTTTTTGCTGCCTGCACAAAGGCTGCCGCTTTCTCGGTAGGTGTGGGTGAGGGGGAAGCTGAACTTGCCCGTTTGCTGGGCGAATATATTGGGATCTGTTTCCAGATAAAGGATGATATTTTCGATTACTTTGATAATAAGGAGATTGGTAAACCTACGGGTAATGATATGCTTGAAGGTAAACTGACATTACCTGCTTTGTATGTGCTGAATACGACGAAAAACGAGGAAGCGCAAGAAATTGCAATCAAAGTAAAGGAGGGTACGGCTACTCTTGATGAAATAGCTCATTTGATTTCGTTTATTAAAGAAAACGGAGGTATTGAATATGCGGTTCAGACTATGAATGTCTATAAGCAAAAAGCTTTTAATCTATTGGCTTCTTTGCCGGATTCTGATATCTGTGCAGCTCTCCGGGCTTATCTGGATTACGTAGTAGACCGCGAAAAATAGTTACTTCCGGTATTTTGCCAGAAGTGAATAGCACAATAATAACCGGTCCCAATCTTCTATCTTTTCCGATTTCATCGCTTTTCCTAAAAGGAAACTCTTGTCTATTTCTTCTGCTGTATGAAGATCTAAAGAACATAATTTGGCGGCTTGCTCTATGTAGTCCCAGGCTTTCTCTTTGGTGATGTGACCACATGCTTGGGAGGCGCGCGCCAGGCTCACAAGCAGTCCCATATCCCATCCGATAATGCCTTTTTCCAAGTCATTTATCCATATAATAGGGTCCCTTCTTTCCTCTGTATATTTCACAAATTTGTATAGATTCTTTCCTTGACGGATAAAGCGTTCCACTCCGAAAAAACGCTTTTGAATGATGTTTTCGAACTCGTTGATGTTCTCTGTAGAGAGTAAATAGGGGAGCATAATCTGGTAGGAGACTCTGTCGCCTTCGTTGATAAGGAACTGGAATAGTCCGGTGGCGGACTCATTATCGGTGCAGTGAAACTCCTCTGTTAGCAGTTTGGATAGCTTTTGCGGATGGATTCCGGTCTCCATGGAGTTGAGATAGAAGCCTTGCAGTCCGGCTTCCATATAACCGATGCGTAGCCCCTTCTTTTTCTCTGCTCCGAGGATGAGGTTCAGAGGGTTGTGATTGAATCTTAAGGTTCTTGTATATGCGTCCATCCTAATATACCTCCAAAGGTTCATGAAAAGCGTGAGAACTGTTGCCATGTATTTTCCTGAGGCTTCGGCAAGCCGTTATGAGTATACAAGCAACAGTCCCACGCTCCATTCGATATATAACAAAAGTATATACATGAAGGTGCGTGAGACCCGTTTGCTTATTACCATTCATAACTTTGAATTTTGCCGAATTCCAGGAATTGGTAATAAATGAAACGTTCTCTAATATAACTAATTAGCTATATTTTCATCGCTAAACCTTTTACAAAGATAAGTATTTTTCTGAATTCTCCTATAACTATCTTTAGATTTTCTTAAATAAAAAATACCGCGTCGGTTCCCGGAGTACGGGAATCGCGCGGTAAGGCGTATTTGATTGCTAATGTAGCCTTTAGCTTAGAAGAACTTGATTTCTTCCCCTTTGATGTCAGAAAGAAGGAGGTTGGCTAAGCGGCTGGTTCCCAGGCGGAACAGTTGATTATCCAGCCATTCTTCACCCAATAGCTCTTTTACAATTGTGTAGTAAATAATCGCATCATTAACGGTATTGATGCCACCCGCCGGTTTGAATCCAATCTTGATTCCGGTCTTCTGGTAGTATTCTTTGATGGCTTCACACATCACATAAGCGGCTTCCGGAGTAGCGGCAGGCTGTTGCTTGCCGGTGGAAGTTTTGATGAAGTCTGCGCCCGAGTACATGGATAGGATAGAGGCTTTCTTGATGTTGGAAGCACTCTTTAGTGCACCAGTTTCGAGGATCACTTTGAGGTGGCGTTCCTTGCAAACTTCCTTTAATTCCTGTATTTCTTCACACATTCCTTCGTAGTCTCCGCTTAGGAATTTGCCGATGGAAATGACAATATCTATTTCATCTGCACCTTCTGCGATTGCTAATGCTGTTTCTGCCACTTTTACTTCTATAAATGTCTGTGAAGAGGGGAAACCTCCTGATACACAGGCTATATTGACTCTGTCTACCTCCAGCGTATTCTTAACGATGGCTGCAAAATTGGGGTATACACAGATTGCTGCAACATTTTTCAGATCAGGATATTCGTCGTCAAACTGATTGACTTTTTCGGTAAAGTGCATCACACTTTTGTCACTGTCTGTACTATTCAAAGTAGTCAGATCAATACAGTTGAACAGGAACTTCTTAACATCTTCCGTGTTGTTTTCCGGCACTTTTTTCTCAATCAATTCAGCTACGCGAGCTTGAATATCTGCATCGCTCAGATTGGTATTATACTTTGCCAATGCGGCATTGTACTTGTTGGGCTGTGAGTTATTCTCTTCCATGATCTTTCAGTTTTGGGTTGTTGATATGTCTTTTATTATCTCGTTTCGTTTTCTTATCCATGCTTTTCTGGAAAGCAGTGGTTATGTCTACACCTGTCTGGTTGGCAATGCAGAGAAGCACCCATAAAACGTCTGCTATCTCTTCATCTATATTATCTTTCTCTCCCTCTTTAAAGGATTGATCTCCATATTTGCGGGCCATGACACGCGCCAGTTCTCCTACTTCTTCCGTCAGAACTGCCATATTGGTCAACTCGCTGAAGTAGCGGACGCCGTATGTTTTCACCCATTGGTCCACTTGTTTCTGTGCTTCTTCCAGAGTCATAATTGTTGATGGTTGGTTATTATTCTTTGTTTTTTGTATCCATGCATATAGTAACGGGACCGTCGTTTAAAAGTTCAACTTTCATGTCTGCCCCAAAGATGCCTGTGCCTATTTCTTTTCCCAATGCACCGCTTAAATCTTTGCAGAATTGTTCGTAGAGTGGGATAGAGACATCCGGCTTGGCAGCTTTGATATAGGAGGGGCGATTTCCTTTCTTGGTAGAAGCGTGTAGCGTGAACTGGCTGATAACCAGAATCTCACCTCCATCTTCTAAGATAGATTTGTTCATTACACCATTCTCATCATCGAAGATACGTAGATTTACAATCTTCTTGCAGAGCCAGTCGATATCTTCCTGCCCGTCTGCTTCTTCAATACCGACTAATATCAGCATCCCTTTCCCAATGGACGACTTACAGTGTCCTTCAATGGTTACTGACGCATGGCTTACCCGTTGTATGACTATTCTCATTGTTATTTATTCTATTTCATGATTAGGAAAGGCAAATTTACAAAATTCAGAAGAGAAAACGGTGTGTTGGTGGGAAAATATTGTGAATTCGCCCCGTAGTCAATAGGACTATTCGTTATTATTTGTTGTCAATTCGCTATCTTGGATGCCGCCTTGGCTGACGTATTTCCTTATTGTTGTTCGTTATCTAAACCTTCTTTTACAGTCTTGGCTTTCGCTTCTCCAATCACAGCGGAAATCTCCTCAAAAGAGGCTTCTTTGATCCGTTTTACGCTCTTAAATTCTTTCAGAAGCGCTGTTTTTGTCTTTTCTCCAATCCCTTTGATATTGTCTAATGCCGATGCTACCTGCCGTTTGCTGCGTTTATCACGATGGAAACTGATGGCAAAGCGGTGCACTTCATCCTGAATCTGTATCAGCAAACGGAATAACGGGCTTTGCTGTTTGATACCGATAGTCTGCGGAGGAAATCCAAAAAGCAGTTCCGATGTGCGATGGCGATTGTCCTTTGCCAGTCCGGCAATCGGGATTGTTAAGTTCAGCTCATCTTCAATCACCTCTCTAACGACCTCCATTTGGCCTTTTCCACCATCGGTGATAATCAGGTCGGGCAGAGGGGCGTTTTCTTCAATAGCGCGCTGATAACGTCTTCTGACGACCTCTTTCATGGATGCATAGTCGTCAGGTCCTACAACCGTCTTTATATTGTATTTCCGATAATCCTTCTTTGAGGGTTTAGCCTTTTTAAAGACAACGCAAGCGGCCACGGCATCAGAACCCTGTATGTTTGAGTTGTCAAAGCATTCAATTTGCAAAGGCGGTCTGTCCAGATGCAGCTCTTGCTGTATCTCTTTCATTAATCGCATACTTCTTTGCTCCGGATTCAGCTTTTCCGCCTGTTTTAGACGGTCGGCTTTGTATTGCTTCACGTTTAGAATCGAAAGATCCAGCAATTTCTTTTTATCTCCCCGCTGTGGAACGGTAAATACGATGTTGTTTAGCTCCAAATCAAGTTCAAAAGGCACTATAATCTCTCTGGATTGACTCTTATAGCGTTCCCGCATTTCGATAATACCCAGTGTCAAAAGCTCCTCTTTTGATTCATTCAGCTTCTTTTTATATTCGAATGTAAACGCCTGGTTAATGGCGCCGTTTGTAATATGCAGATAGTTGATGAAAGCGGAATTGGACTCGTCCTCTTCAATAGAAAATACATCTATGTTGTGCAATACAGCGCTTACTACCTCCGATTTGGAACGGTAGTTTTCTATCAGAAGATATTTCTCTTTCACCTTCTGTGCTTCTTCAAACTTCATCTCACCGGCTAATGTCTGCATCCTTTCCAGTAGCATACGGCTGATTTCTTGTGTGTTTCCTTTCAGGATCTCTTTGATTTCATCAATGTTTTTGAGATAATCCTCCTGTGATTGTAGCCCGATGCATGGTCCTGCGCAGTTCTTTATATGATATTCCAGGCATACGTTAAACTTACCAGCCCGTATATTCTCCGGAGTTAGGTTTAAACTGCAAGTTCGCAAAGGATATAAATGCTTTATCAGATCCAGTACCGCATACATGGATGGTATGTGACTATACGGTCCATAATACGAAGAACCGTTCCTGATAATCTTCCTTGTTCTGAAAACTCTGGGAAAATACTCGTTTTGTACGCAAATAGAAGGGTATGTCTTGTCATCCTTTAATAGAACGTTGTAGCGCGGCTTATATTTCTTTATCAGATTATTCTCCAGCAATAACGCATCTTCTTCCGTGTTGACTACAATATAACGAATATCGGCGATTTTGCTGACCAGCACTCGTGTCTTTCCCGGTTCATGCTCTTTGCTGAAGTAGGAGTAGACTCTTTTCTTTAGATTTTTAGCCTTTCCAACGTATATAATTGTGCCCTCCGTGTTCAAGTATTGGTAAATACCCGGTTTCTCGGGAAGGTTGGCTACAATCCCTTTCAAATATTCATTGGCTCTGCTTTCTGGTTCTGTATTCATAATTGTTAGGTACGAAAGATCGCTAGCTGCTTACTTTTGACACATTCTCTGCAAATAGAGGCAAATCCTTTATAAAGACAATACCGATTCTACTTCTACGTCATCTCCGAACAAAGATTTTCCATTCAGTTCTTTCAATTCGATGATGAAGTTTACATATACCTTTTTAGGCTTTAGTCTTTTCACCAATTCGCAAGCTGCTTTCATGGTGCCTCCTGTTGCCAGCAAATCATCATGTAGTAGAATTACGTCGTTTTCGTCCAGTGCATCTTTGTGAATTTGCACCGTGTCTTTGCCATACTCCTTATCGTAGCTTTCTTCAATCGTTTCTGCTGGGAGTTTGCCCGGCTTGCGGATTGGAATAAAACCGGCGTTCAGACGGGTTGCCAGAATCGGTCCCATAATAAAGCCTCTTGATTCTATACCCACCACTTTGGTGATTCCTTTATCCTTATACATATCGAACATGATATTGGATAATTCCTGCAAGCACCATGGATCTTTGAATAGAGTAGTGACGTCGTAGAACAGGATTCCGGGAATCGGAAAATCGGGTACTTCCCGAATGCTTTTGATTAGTGTTTCTTTGCTCATAATCATTGAATTATATCGTTTCTTTAAATGCTTTGTTTCACGTGAAACGTTGCCGCTTATCGTCCCGAAAGCACCAGCAGCACGTTGATGTCGCTAGGAGAGACTCCCGGAATTCTGCTCGCTTGCGCGATTGTTTCCGGATTTATCTTTGCCAGCTTTTGCCGAGCTTCGGTGGAAAGGGATTGAATGGTGGAATAGTCAAATTTTCCTTTAATCTTAATACTCTCCAATCGTGCTAGTTTTTCAGCTATCATTCTCTCTCTATCAATATATCCTTGATACTTGATTAGGATTTCGGCAGCTTCGAGAATCTCTTCTTTCCGGTCTTGATCCGAACTCGTCGCTTTTTCCAGTTCGCGTTGAAACGCCGGAACATATTCTGCTATATTTTCTATTGTCACTTGCGGGCGGTTCAGAATCTCTATCAACTTACAACCTTGACGTAGGGGCGTTGTCCCTATCTTTTCGAGAGCATTGTTGATTAGTGCCGGTTTCATCGAATAGTTGCGCGCGAAAGAAATGATTTGTTCCACGGCTTCTTTCTTGCCTCTTACTAACTGATATCGATCTTCTTTTGCCAACCCAAGCTTAAATGCTTTCTCTGTTAAGCGCATATCGGCATCATCCATGCGAAGCAGAATGCGGTATTCCGCACGCGAGGTAAACATACGGTAAGGTTCATCCACACCTTTGGTAACCAAATCGTCGATTAATACGCCAATATATGCTTCATCGCGAGCCAAAGTAAATGCTTCTCCGCCGTGGCAGTTAATGTGTGCATTGATACCGGCTATCAATCCTTGTCCTCCTGCTTCCTCGTATCCGGTGGTTCCGTTTACTTGTCCGGCAAAGAACAAATTTTTGATAATCTTCGATTCCAACGTATGTTTTAATTGAGTCGGATCGAAATAGTCATATTCGATAGCGTATCCCGGGCGGTAGATAACCAGATCTTTGAAAGCCGGGATTTGTTTTAATGCTGCAATTTGTATTTCCATCGGAAGCGAAGAAGAGAATCCGTTAAGATATAACTCTTGTGTCGTTTCTCCTTCCGGTTCGAGAAATAACTGGTGCTGATCTTTATCCGGGAAAGTGACAATCTTGGTTTCGATGCTCGGACAATAGCGTGGCCCGATACTTTGAATCTGTCCGTTGAACAGGGGAGAATCCGGCAAACCTTCACGCAGAATCCGGTGTACTTCTTCATTAGTGTAGCATGTCCAGCATTGAAGTTGCTTTAAGTGGTGCGTGCTAGTATTCATGAATGAGAACTTGTGGAAGTCCGATTCGCCGTCTTGTGTTTCCATCTGGTCAAAATGAACACTACGTGCGTCAATTCGTACCGGAGTACCGGTTTTCATTCTTCCGTAGGTGATACCGTGGCGGGCGATGGATTCGGTCAACTGATAGGAAGCCAGTTCGGCCATTCTTCCTCCCGGTAATTTATGACGTCCTACATGCATCAGTCCGTTGAGGAAAGTTCCTGCGGTGAGCACAATGCATTTCGCTTTGAAGGTGACGCCCCATGCGGTGACCAATCCAGTGACCTCACCGTTTTCTACGAGCAGTTCACATACGGTATCTTGCCAGATATGAAGGTTGGGTGTATTTTCCAGTTTCTCTCGCCAGGACCAAATGAACTTAGCCCGGTCGCATTGGGCGCGGGGGCTCCACATGGCTGGACCTTTCGAGCGGTTTAGAATTCGGAATTGAATGGCAGTCTCATCTGTCACTAATCCCATCTGTCCACCCAATGCATCTATTTCACGTACAATTTGTCCTTTGGCGATTCCTCCTACAGCCGGATTGCAACTCATCTGTCCAATCTTGTTCATGTCCATAGTGATGAGACAAGTTTTGGAACCTAAATTAGCAGCGGCTGCCGCTGCTTCACAACCAGCATGTCCGGCACCAATTACAATTACGTCGTACTTAAAATCCATTCCTATCTTATTTATTATCAAACGCTGCAAAGTTACAGAAAAGTTGTGAGACTTGTATCTTCAAGCTGTTTTTGCTTCTGAAAATCCGAGGAGGAATCCGGCTTAACTGAAAAAACGCCGTAATTTCGGGTTAGAAATATGCAGATTGTTCGAAAATAGACCGCTTATTGGCTTTTGTGATTGTATATTTTGGGATGGAATGGCAATAGTTTGTCTTTTCAATCCCTTGTTTTGCTTTCTTTTTGTTAGTTGTGTGCTTGCTCAATTATGAGTGCAACTAGAGAGTAAAAGGAAAGATTTGTTGAAAATGCGGATTGTTGTGAAAATAAACGTGAGGTTTACACTCAAAATCTACCCTACGTCTTGACATAAGTCAAAAAAATAAGTCTGAATGTAATTTTTTGTATGATGGCTTTTGCTGTTTTCGCAAACAGCTATACCTTTGCAGTGTAGTTGTGAAACTACTTATATTTTAGGTATTAGAAAAAGGTAATAATTAAAAGGTATTAGTTTATAAAACTAAGGTATTAGATTTTAAGATTAGTTTTTAGGAAAAAGATTGTTTTGATTAGGTATTAGGAAAAAGACGTTTTCAGGTAAAGAGTAAATGAAAGATGAAGAAAAAGAAGAATCCCATTTATGGGGATTCTTTAAAGGTGGAGCGGAATGATTCGCTCTTTTTTTGTGCCCTTTGTTCATTCTCTTCACATTGAGATAAGTCTCAATTTATCAGTCTTTTTACGTGATTCGTTGAGTGAAAATACCTCTTTCATATCCTTCACAGTCATTACCGTGAAGGATGTGCCGCATCTCTGGATACGCCATAATAACCGGGAGCAGGCACATACATCGGCTGATTGCGCAAACCGATATTCACCAGCTTTCCTTCTCCACGCAAACGTACCAAATGCGTTTTGGCCGTAGTACGTGCCAAACCACACACTTCCTGAAAATCACGGCGGGTCATCATCTGATGTTCGGCAAAATATTCTTTCAACAGCATATCAATCTCCACCTCTGACATCTTCTCCGAATGACGGACATACTTGGACTGATTGGCGCGGACACCCACAAAATGTCCTTTCAGATTACTGTCAGGGCGAAATCGGACAGTTTTGAAAGCCACCTTATTAGTCTTATGCGGAGTGCTACGAGTCACTTTCCCCGTAGCAGCCAAAGTGGGATAAAAATAGCCGATCCCCTCGATATGTACTTCTTTTCCCTCTCGCAACGACTCGCCGAGAATCTTCGATAAGTTATCAAGCACATTCTTTACATCGCCCACAGTCAACGAACTGTAGTCATGAATCTTGTAACAAAGAGTATCCGTATCCACTTTTCCATTCATAAAGATACGCGGATGCAACGCCGCTTCTTCTTCCGAAGAAGCATTAGGATTTTCATACCAATCAAACACAATAGCCATTACTTCTTATCAATTTAAATGTGTAACTTCATCATAGGACAACTTTAATCGGCTATTCGGACGATTGGAATCGGCTGTTCAGTCAACTATTGTCAGCCAACCGGACAACTCCAGTCGGCTTTTCCTAAACAAGCACTAAAGATACGACAAAGTAACGATATATCAGCATAGGAAAGCTTGTTTTTCGTTTCAGAAGAAAATAAATATTTTCTTAGTTAAATACTTGCAAACCCCATATTTCATGTTATACCTTAGCAGCATCAACCGGTCGAAAAAACAACATTTATTCATTTAAAAAACAAGAAAAATATGAAGACATTAGAATATAACTCGAAACGTTTGGCAAAAAGAATACAAGCATTGATGAAAGAATCGTCAAACGTCATCGTTTCACCGAACACTTCAAAGAACGTACCGAAAATGCAAGAAATAGATGAACAGGAAGCATATAAACAAGAAGTACATAAACACCCCGTCCTTCTAACACGACAAGTGATTGACTTTTTGAAAGTACGATATGACTTCCGCTACAACTTACTCACCGAAGAAACCGAATTTCGCCCCTCCGGGCAACGAGAAATTCCTTTCTGCCGCATAGACAAGCGAGAACTGAATACTTTCTGCCTGGAAGCCCACAAAGAAGGAATCAACTGCTGGGACAAGGACCTTCAAAGATACATTTACTCTACCCTAGTGGAAAGCTACCACCCTTTCCGGCTTTATATGAACGAACTACCTGCCTGGGACGGAACGGATCGGTTGAAGCCCTTGGCGAAGCGAGTATCCGACACTCCTATATGGATAAAAAGCTTTCACACCTGGATGCTCGGACTTGCCGCCCAATGGCTGGGAGTGAATCAAACACAAGCAAACAGCGTAGCCCCGATACTTATCAGCGAAGAACAGGGACGCCATAAATCCACTTTCTGCCGTATGCTGATGCCGCCACAACTAGCCCGTTATTATTCGGATAATCTGAAACTAACCGCACAAGGCAATCCCGAACGTCTCCTAGCCGAGATGGGGTTACTAAACATGGACGAATTTGATAAATTCGGAGCACAAAAGATGCCGTTACTTAAAAATCTGATGCAAATGTCCAGCCTCAACATCTGCAAAGCCTATCAGAAAAATTTCCGGTCGCTGCCTCGTATCGCCTCTTTCATCGGAACAAGTAACCGGACTGACTTACTGTGCGATCCGACAGGCAGCCGCAGATTCATCTGCATTGAAGCGGAGCATGATATTGACTGTACCGGAATTGAACATTCACAAATCTACGCCCAACTGAAAGAGGAATTGCTTGCAGGTGCCCGTCACTGGTTCAACAAGGAGGAAGAACATGCTTTGCAACGTCATAATAGCGCATACTATCATGTCAACCCCATAGAAGACATTGTGTGCAACATATACGCGCCTGCCATGTTGGATGAACCGGATTGTCTGTCACTCTCCGCCGCTATCATTCATCAAGAATTGAAAAAGAGGTTTCCGGCTGTACTTCGTAATTGTACTCCTATCCAATTGGCGCAGATTCTGACTGCAACGGGTATCAGTCGACAGCATACGAGATTGGGCAATGTGTATTTGGTGAAGAAAGTGAAGGGCTGTGAAGAGTGAGAATGATACTACCTGTTCACATAAGATATCTGTGAATAAGATGGTTACGCCTCTGTGACGACTGTGAATGACAGCATATATCATAGCAATCAGAAAGTAGTAAACAATCAAGTCCCGAACATATTTTGATTGGTAATGATTTTATTGCAAATAATGTTATTACTAATCGAAGTATTTCTTATTTTTATATTCCTCTTTAAAGCTTGCGCCTTTTGTGCCCTGTTGCATTTTATTTTTTATTTTGTAAGTCGGCAAGGTCTGCGTTTCTGAAAAAAACAATATATTTGCATTCATAAATATCGCAAAAGTAAGTAGTTACGGTGATTTTTATAAATTTTGTTCTCTTTTTTCGCAGGAAAAGTGACAGTATGAACGATAAAATTGACATCATAGTAGCGGGAGTAAACCGGAAGGATAAAAAGATGTGGGGCGATTTCTACGATCGTTTTTATACTGCTTTATGTGTTTATGTTTCCAAGATATTGCCAGTCCCCGATGCGGTGGAAGATTTGGTACAGGAAGTTTTTATTTCTGTATGGGAGGGGAAGCGTACCTTTTCTGATATTAAAGAACTTACCAATTATCTTTATCGTGCCTGCTATAATAATGCCTTATTATATATACGTAATAATCAAATTCATGATACTATTTTAAGTTCTTTGGCGGAAGAAGAAAGTATGGTGGACGAAGATACGATTTATGCACTGACAGTAAAAGAAGAAATTATCCGGCAACTCTATTGCTATATCGAAGAACTTCCTGCCGAACAACGTCGGATTATTTTAATGAGAATTGAGGGACATACATGGGAAGAGATAGCGGAACGTCTGGAGATAAGTATCAATACTGTCAAAACCCAAAAGACTCGCAGCTATAAATTCCTCCGTGAAAGGTTGGGGGATTCCATTCATTCCATAATTCTTTTTTTATTTTTCTAAAAATAAAAAAACATTCTGATACTTCTTTGTCTTTTTATTGATTGATTAAAATTTATTCTATTTGTTAAAATCAAATCTTTTTCTTCTATATAATGACATTATGATATATTTCTACCTCTAAATTCTGATTCATTATTCTTTTATCTCAAAAAGATGTCATCTTTTTGTCACCCGTTTTTATGAGTTGTGTATATCTATAATAAAGATGAATTAAACAATTGTTTAATTAAAAAAACGCAATAAGATGAAGAAGTTCGAAAATGTATATCAAGACGCTGCTTTAATGAGAAAGGTTCTTTTGGGGGAGGCTGATGAAGTGGAACAAAAAGATCTTGAGAAACGGTTGGCAGAATGTCCGGACTTACGAAATGTATACGAGCAGTTACAGAGCGGGGAGACTTTGAAAGTCGCCTTTGGAGAATATCAAAAATATTCGTCAAAGAAAGCTTATCAGTCTTTTCTTCAGAGTATCGGGCAGATGGAATCGAAAGGCCGGAAGAGTCGTTCTCGTCGGGTGGGGTGGTACGCTGCTGCGGCTGTCGTTACTTTAGCCGTTGCTCTTTCTTTCTATATGTCGAATTATATCTCATCGGAAAAAGAAGGGAAAACTTTGATTCAGCCGGGAACGCAGCAGGCACAATTGACTTTGTCCGATGGCAGCGTGATTGATGTGCATAGAAAAGAAGTAAGCGTAGTAGTAGATGGCGTTCAAGTAAAATATAAGAAAGGAGTGCTGTCTTATCAGCCTACCGTCACGACACAACATGAGGAGAAAAACATTGAAGAACAATCTGGCAAATCAAATGAACTGGTAATACCGCGTGGAGGTGAAAATACTGTAATCCTTGCAGATGGAACGACAGTACATTTGAATGCCGGTTCTAAATTGACCTATCCGGTACGTTTTGCCGGTAAACGTCGAATTGTGCGTTTGGAGGGTGAAGCTTATTTTGATGTAGCAGGAGATGAGAATCATCCATTTGTGGTACAAACTCATCTCGGGGAAATAACTGTACTTGGTACTGAATTCAACGTGAATGCTTATGCCGATACCCCTGTTTGTTATACAACCCTAGTACATGGAAAAGTGAAATTCTCTACATTAAATGCGGAAACGGTTACTCTCTCACCGGGTGAACAAGCTGTTGTATTTGCCAATAGTTCAACGAAACGCAAGGTGGATTTGGAAGAATATGTTGGTTGGGTAGATGGTATGTACATCTTTAATGACCGTCCCTTGGGCGATATAATGAAGACATTCGAACGCTGGTACGACATACAGGTTTATTACGAAACCCCTAACCTGCGCGACATTACCTATAGTGGTAACTTGAAACGCTACGGAACAATAAATTCATTCCTGGATGCACTGGAACTGACAGGAGACCTTACTTATAAAATCAGTGGCAGGAATATATTGATATATGACAAAGTGGAAGAACAGGAATGGAAAAGATAGAATATTAGAATAGTTAGAATATTAGGTACACAAAAGTTTAATTATTAATTTATGAGAGAAAAACGATGGCTGCTATGTTTTCTAGTGGCAATGTGCTGTACGTTTAGTGCATGGGCATTACCGTCACAAGACAAGACGGTGACTTTGAAACTGCACAATGTCTCTATAGAGACTGTCCTGGATGCAGTGAAAAAACAGACAGGTGTGAATATGTTATATAATTCACAAATGTTCAAGGGTGTTCCTTCGGTATCACTTGATGTGAAGAACGAGAGATGGGATACAACTCTTAAATTAGTGTTGAATCCTCAAGGGTTTGACTATGTGATGAAAGACGGTATTGTTGTCATTCGAAAACAAAAGCGTGAAAACCGTGTCCGTGGTATGGTGACAGACTCACATGGAGAGCCGATTCCCGGAGCTAGTATTATTGTTAAAGGTACTCGTACAGGTACTTCTACCAATATTGAAGGTGAATTTACTTTGGACGTAAAAAGTGATAAGGTGGTGTTGGAAGTTTCTTTTATAGGTATGAAGAAGCAAACTGTCCAAGTGGATGCTACTCGTCGGAAAACGGTTGAAATTACATTGGTGGATGATGTCAAAACATTGGAAGATGTGGTTGTGACCGGATATAGCAATGTACGTAAATCCAGTTTTACGGGTAGTTCGACTCAGATTTCGGGTGATGACTTGCGTAAGGTGTCACAGACAAATATAATTGGGGCGATCCAGTCATTCGATCCCTCTTTCCGTTTGGTAGATAACGTACAATTTGGTTCTGACCCGAATGCTTTACCAGAAATGTATATTCGTGGACGTTCCGGTTTTGGCGTTAAAGAACTGGATAAAGATCAGCTTTCAAAATCAAATTTGGAGAATAATCCTAATTTACCAACTTTTATCATGGACGGTTTTGAAGTAAGCATTGAGAAGGTATATGACTTGGATCCTACCCGTATTGAGAGTTTGACGGTTTTGAAAGATGCTGCTGCTACTGCTATGTATGGTTCACGTGCTGCTAATGGAGTGGTGGTAATTACTACTGTTGCTCCGAAAGCAGGAGAGGTTCGTGTCTCTTATAACTTTACAGGAACGTTGGAAATGCCCGATTTACGGGATTATAATTTGGCAAATGCATCGGAGAAGCTGGAAATAGAGCGTCTCGCAGGATTATTTGATAAAGGACAAGCTAACATTCCATCGACTGCGGTAGGGATGAACAACTATTATAAGAAATACGCTTTAATTCAAAAAGGAGTAGATACGGATTGGATGTCTATTCCACTTCAAAATTCTTTCAATCATAAGCACAGTATTTACTTAGAGGGAGGAACACCTAATTTGCGTTATGGTGTGGACGGTTCATTTAATATAGCAGATGGTGTGATGAAGGGTACAGAACGTAATCGCTATAGTGCAGGCTTCTCTTTGGATTATCGCATCAAGAATTTGCAAGTAAGAAACTATGTATCTTTCGGGCATACGAAATCGAAAGAATCTCCGTATGGTTCGTTTAGTGATTTTAGCGGACTACAGCCTTATGACTCTCCTTATAAAGATGATGGAACACTCCGGGAGAAACTCACATATTCGAAAATTAGCGGACGTGACAATAATAATCCGCTATATGAAGCAACTTTGGGTAATTATAATTGGAACTCTTATGATGAGGTTATTGATAATTTGAGCTTTAACTGGTACCTGAATGATTACTGGACGGTTAAAGGGCAGTTCAGTGTAACGAAGAAATATTCCAAATCAGAGAAGTTTATTGATCCGCTTTCAAGTAAGACTAGTGTTACAGGTTCAAAAGATAATAATCTTGCCGGTGATTTGTATACGACGAATGGAGAAAGTTTGGATTGGAATTCCAATGCTTTTTTATACTATACACGTAGCTTTAACAAGCAGCACAATTTGAATGTTTCAGCAGGTTGGGAAGCAGCTTCAGGTACCACTGAGAGTACCAATGCTCATTATCGTGGATTTCCGTCGGGTGAGTTTCACTCTCTGAATTATGCGGCGGAAGTATATAAGAAACCTACTCGTACTGAGAATACCACACGAAGGGTTAGCGTATTAGCTTCTGCCAATTATACGTGGAATGATATTTATTTGGTAGACGCTTCTGTACGTTTCGATGGTTCGTCAGAGTTTGGGGCGAATCAGAAGTGGGCTCCTTTCTTCTCTGGAGGTTTGGGTGTTAATATTCATAACTATGATTTCTTCAAAAGTAACGGATATATCAATAAGTTAAAATTACGTGCTTCTTATGGGCGTACCGGTAAAGTTAATTTCCCGGCTTATGCTGCAACGACGATGTATGAAACTTTATTTGATGAATGGTATATAACAGGTTATGGGGCTGTATTGAAAGCTTTAGGTAATAAAGATTTGACTTGGGAAAAGACGGATAAGCTGAGTGTTGGTATCGAAACAAAAACGTTCCATGATCGCCTGACTGTTGATTTCGAGTATTACTATAATAAGACAATTGACTTGGTGAATGATGTCACTCTTTCCCAAACTTCCGGTTTCTCTACTTACAAAGATAATATGGGACAAGTTGCCAACAAAGGCGTAGAATTAAAACTTCGTGCGGATATTTATCGTGACAGAAACTGGAATGTGGCGTTATGGGGAAATATGGCGCACAATAAGAATGAGATTCTGAAGATTTCCGACTCTCAGAAAGCATATAATGAGAGAGTGGCCGCTTATTATAAAAATGAAGCACTTTATCAAGAAACATTAGGGCTGTCTCATGGTGCGGAATATTCGGTACCACTGCCACAGTATGAGGAAGGAGCTTCTCTGACTTCAATTTGGGCTGTACGTTCATTGGGCATTGATCCTACTACGGGTAAAGAGATCTTTTTGAACCGTGATGGCTCTATAGCTGATAAGTGGAATGCTGCGCAGGAGGTTGTAGTTGGAAATACAGAACCTAAATGTAGTGGTGCTTTCGGGTTGAACCTGTCGTATAAGAATTGGACTCTGTTTGCTTCATTTCTTTATGAGTGGGGTGGACAGGAATACAATCAAACATTGGTCAACAATGTGGAAAATGCGGACTTAGTGAACAAGAATGTCGATTTACGCGTATTGACGGACAGATGGAAAAAACCGGGTGACATAGCTCAGTTTAAAGATATTAAAGACCGGGGGATGACTACTTTGCCAACATCACGTTTCGTGCAGGATAAAGCATTGGTTCGATTGAATTCATTGAATGTCAGCTATGATTTTAACCGTGACTGGATAAAAAAACATCTCCGCATGAATCTGCTTCGTCTGGAAGCTTCTACGAGCGACTTGATAAACTGGTCCTCTATTAAACAGGAACGCGGATTGAGCTATCCGAGATCTTGGAAAGTGGAATTCTCATTAAAAGCACAGTTCTAAAAAAAGAAGAAAAAATGAAAAAGATATATACAATAATATTTGTGTCATGTCTAGCAGCTATCTCGTTCAGTTCTTGTAGTGACTGGCTGGACGTGAGACCTGCGGATGAGATAAAGGAAGAATATTTGTTTGAGACAGGAAATGGTTATCGTACAGCTCTGAACGGTATATACCGGAAGTTGGCGACTTTCGATTTGTACGGTAGTAATCTGAGCTGGGGGTTGATAGATGGCTGGGGACAGGTATATGACTTGGACAAAGCCCCCGACAGCGGTGGTGGTAAAGCTATGAAGAAATTATCGAAGTTTTTGTATAAGAACTCTGAACTTACTCCTACAACAGATGCTATGTGGAGCGCAGCGTGGAATATCATAGCCAATTGTAATAACCTTGCACAGCAGGTGGCAGAGGAAGATACAATGCTGTTCTACAAACGTACGCAGGAGAAAAATATGATTTTAGGAGAAGCTATTGCCTTACGGGCGTATATGCATTTTGATTTGTTACGTATATATGCGCCGTCTTTGGCTATGAATCCGGGAGATAGGCTTTTTATTCCTTATGTGGACAAATATCCATCTTATTTATCCGATCGACAAACAGTCGGTTACTGTTTGGAACGCATCATCGCTGATTTAGTAGAAGCGCAAAAGATTTTGAAGGATGTGGATAAGTCATCAGAGTTTACTTCGGGTAATCGTTTTACTAAGTCTCCTTCCGGAGAAGAACGTTTTGTGTGGTACAGAGGATTCCATCTTAATTATCATGCCGTAACTGCGGAGTTGGCTCGTGTTTACTTATATGCAGGACAATCGGAAAAGGCCTATGAAACAGCGAAGTTACTAATAGATATTAATGCTGATAAAGGTTATTATAAGGCAGTAACAAGTAGTTATAGTGGACCTATGAATATAGAGAATGGGAATATAAAGATGTATGAAGACATTATATTTGCATTATATTCTACAGATCAGACTGATTGGGATTTGGAGATTAATCATGCAAGTGATAATGCTACCAAACCGGATGATGAAAAGTATCTGGCTTTGAGTGATGCTGTGATAACGAAATTCTTCGGTACCGAAAGCGATAAAGACTGGCGTCTTAAGTATCAGTTAGGACCGAATACTTCTTCTTTTTATCGTTCATTGAAGTATAAAAAACAAGATGAAGGTTCTGGTTTTGGTAAAGTGAATAGTACAATGGTGCCTATGATTCGTATGTCTGAAGTATATTATATAGCTGCAGAGGCTATTTATGATACAGATAAGGAATTGGCCAAGACATATCTTAAAACTGTGAAACAAGGGAGAGGTATTAGTTCTCCTGACCTTAGCAAATCGGGTACGAAGCAAGACTTTATTAATCTGATTGTTGATGACGCCCGTCGCGAGTTTATTGGCGAAGGACAGACTTTCTTTTTATACAAGCGTTTGAAACGGAACTTGGAAGGGTCGGATGAAAAGCAGTCCGTAGAATATCCGGCGATTGAAGATAATTTGGTGATGCCATTGCCTGATTCGGAAAGCAATATTTAAATTTTGAAAGATTGAAGATATATGAAAAGAATAAGTTTTTATATAGTCATTGTATTGTTGGGAGTCTCCTTCTTTACTTCTTGTGAGGAGCAAGGATTACTGACCCATACAAATGATGTGTCATATATTGCATTTGAGAAAAATATGACAACAGATACAACAGGTGTATCTTTTAAGTTTTACAATGAAGGTGAAAATGCTAAGATATTATTAGGAGTTACCATTTCTGGAAAAGTACAGGATAAGGATTTGGAGTTTACGGTCAGTGTAGATCCGGAACGAACGACTTTGCCTGCTACCCAATATGAATTGCCAGAGAAGTGCGTAATTAAAGCAGGAGAACTAACCGGAGAAATATTGGTGGTTCTGAAGTATTACGAAAAATTGGATACGAAAGCTGAACTGCTGACGTTGCAAGTGAATGACGGTGGTGAGGTTCGTCAAGGTCCGAGTGTCTATTCACGTGCTATTATTTCCGTATCTAATTTGTTGTTTGCACCTGAGTGGTGGACTAGAAACGACGGTGATGTGAATAATCCCTACAACATTGTTGAAGAATGGTATTTGGGGAGGTATTCGGAAAAGAAATATTTAATGTTTTTGGAAGAATTGAAAAAAGACGGGGTGGTATTTGACGGAAAAGATATGTTTATATTGCGTAAATATGCACTGCGTCTGAAAAATAGAATTAAAGATTATAATACTCAACATCCGGATGAACCCATGAGTGATGAGTATGGTAAAATGGAAATTCCTGTTGCCGGATAATTAAAAAACGGAAGAAGTATGAAAAAGATAACAGTTTATATTTTATTACTACTTTTATTGAGTAGCATTTGCAGTTGCCTGGATGATAAAAACAATTATGATTATACACCGATTAATGAACTGAAAGGCACTATTAGTAATATTGAAAAAAACTATAGTGTTGGGATAGATGAAGACTTAGTTATAACACCTACGTTTGAGTTTACAATTGATAAAACAGATCCGGATGTGAGTTACGAATGGAGACTAGACGGAGAATTGTTGAATGTAAAAGCACCTTCGTATACTTTCAATTCTCATAAGATCGGATTGTTTGAACTCACATTTTCCGTCATCGACAATAAAACAGGGGTTAAGTACTCTGCTTCAACAGACATTTTGGTTCGTTCTCCTTATCAGAGAGGATGGGTGGTTTTGTCTGACGTAGATGGAAAGTCAACACTTTCATTTATCAAGATTAAGACCTTGTATGGTGTGTCAGAAACTGTGAATATCTGGGGTGAGAAAGTGGTACGTGATTCTATCGCATATCATTCTGTCGAAAAGTATTTAGTCAAAGATTTAGGAACCAACCCCAAAGGTGTTTTTGAGCATTTGGGTTATCCTAGTACTTTCGGACAGGTAGAGACTGTATATGATGAACTGGTAGTGATGCAAGATCGTTGGGTGGAGCTGAACGGTAATACTTTGGAGCGTGAAGTATATACAGAGGATGAGTTCTATGGGGATTTGCCGGTGGGAGGCTTCAAACCTGTAGAAGCTGCCATGTCTTACTCTGCAAAATTTATTCGTGATGAAAATGGATATATTTATATGCACACGAAGCCGGTTGCAAATGATTTTCATGCTGGAGCCTATATGTCTATTCCACTGTGGAATTATACTAAATTCAGTGCTTTATATCCTGTACAGAAGTTTAAGGACAGAAATATGGATGCGGTTCTGGCTCTCCGTGAAGAGGATAACTCATTGGTAATTATTCGAAATGGAGGTGGGGTGAAGAATAGTTCCAATGATCCGACATTTTATGATAATACGGTGAAGGATACCGGAGAAATAGTTGAATTTGAAGGAGAGGATGCTAAGAACTTTCAGAATATGCGTGATGAAAGTATTGTAACAATGAAAACTGCGTCAGTTAATGTGAATGGCGACATGATGCAAGCATGGGTTGCCTTGATGAAGGGTAACGATATGTCTTATCAATTGCGCTATTTCAGAATGAAGAATAAAAAATGGGATATATATGATTATTATGAAAATGACTTGACGTCATTGAAAAATAAAGAGTATACAGATATGGCTGTATTTGAACAAAAGCAGTATGTTGTTATTGCAATGGGGAATGAATTGTGGTATTGCCAATATGTGAAAGGTGTGGCATCTGCTCCAAAATTGATTCATACATTTGACAAGAAGGTGATTGCTCTTTCATCTAATGATATATATTTGTATCCAAAATATGGAGTTTACAACGGTCAGTTAGGGGTTGCCTTGGAAGACGGAAGTTTCTTTATATATGGGGTGGAAGAGAAGGACAAGCAAGAATCAGGATTGGTTAATGATGTAAAAATAAAACAATTATACCCGAATGAGGAAAGTGAGAAGGAGGGAGATAATAATTTTGGAAAAATAGTGGATGTACTATATAAAATAGGAAATGCTAACCAGATTGTTCAGTATGACCTTTAAAATAACTTGATCTATATAGATTATGCGGGGAATCGCATTGAGTCTTGAATACTTTATGTGATTCTCCTTTGTTTATTTGAATATGAGAAAAAGAATATTATTTATAGTTTTATTTGCTTGGTCAGGCATTCTGCATGCTTTTTCCCAACAGCAGGCCAACTATGAATTGGCAAATGAATTTCAGGCTTTCGGTTTAGGGGGTAATTTTACTGCTAATAGTCTAAATCTCTGGCCGAATGAAATTAATGGAACAGATAAGTTTTGGTTTGAATTTCATACGACTGTCGGGAAGGATTACTATTTTGTAGATCCTGAACGTCGGTTAAAAGAACCATTGTTTGATAAAGGGAAACTGGCATCGGGAATTGCACAGATTACTAGGGGTGTAGTGGACAGGAATAAACTGGAGTTGAGTGATATCAAATTTTCTGAAAACCTGGCTTCTTTTTCTTTTTCTTATAAAGGTAGGAACTATGAATATAATCGCCTGACACACCAGATTGTAGAGAAAAAGAAAGAAAAGAGTCGGTCATTATTTGATCGTTACTCATGGATGAAATATTCGCCAGACAGAAAATATCTTGTGTATGTGAAGAAACACAATCTGTATGTGAAAGGTAATGGGGAGATGGGAATGGATACGACGGAAGTGCAGTTGACCACTGATGGAGTTCGGTATTATTCTTATGCGCATGATGGAGGAACGGACGAAGAAGGAGAAGTCATGTCTGATATCTGTTGGTGCCCCGATTCAAGGCATCTTTATTTAGTACGCGAAGATGAACGTCTGCTTAGAGATTTTTGGGTGATAAATTCGTTGGATGACAGGCCTTCCCTGACTACTTATCGTTATGAATTCCCTGGTGATAAGAATGTAACCCAAAATGAACTGGTTATAGTTGACGTGATTGGGCGTACCGTAAAAAAAACAGACATAAGTAAGTGGCCGGATCAATACATAAATCCTTTGTGTGTGACAAAGGATAGTAAATACCTCTTTTTTGAACGTACGAAACGTACATGGGACGAAGTGGATTTGTGTTCTGTCAACCTCTCTACAATGGAGGTGAAAGAAATAATTCATGAAGTTGACAAACCGTATCGTGATCCGCATGCTCGTAGTGTCGCTATTTTGAATGATGGTAAAGATATTCTTTTTCGTTCGGAGCGTACGGGATGGGGGCATTACTATCATTATGATGGTAATGGAAAGTTGAAGAATGTGATGACTTCCGGTGAGTGGGTGGCAGGTCAGATAGCTTCTATTGATACTTTGGGGCGAACAGTATATCTATATGGATATGGCAGGGAAAAAGATATTGCCCCATCTTATTACATGCTCTATAAAGTGCATATTGATAGGGAAGGAGTAACTCCATTAAGTACGGAAGACGGTCAGCATCAGGTTAAATTCCTGAAGTCTAATAGATACTATATTGACACTTATTCAAGAGTGGATATGGAACCTAAAATCATGTTGAAAGATAACAAGGGACAAGGGATTCTTGAATTGGCAAAGCCGGATATTGAATTAGCCTACAAAGCCGGATGGAAAAAACCGGAACGTTTTGTTGTGAAGGCTGCTGATAATATAACCGATTTACATGGAGTAATGTGGAAACCGGCAGACTTTGATTCTACTAAGGTATATCCGATTATTTCTGTGGTATATCCGGGGCCTTACTTTGGTCAAGTTCCTACTTCATTTACCTTAGAAGACAGATGTTGTACCCGTTTGGCGCAGTTAGGTTTTATCGTAATTGCTGTGTCTCACAGAGGAGATACTCCTATGCGTGGAAAGGCATACCATCGGTTTGGTTATGGTAATATGCGTGATTATCCATTAGCTGATGACAAATATGCTATTGAGCAGTTAGCTCGGAGGTATTCATTTATTAATGGTAAAAAAGTCGGTATCTACGGTCATTCCGGTGGAGGATTTATGGCTGCTGCAGCCATCTGTACTTATCCGGACTTTTATAAAGCTGCTGTCTCCTGTTCCGGAAATCATGATAACAATATCTATAATCGTGGGTGGGGAGAATGCTATAACGGTGTGAAGGAAGTGGAAAAAGTAGTAAAAGATAGTTTGGGTAATGAGACAAAAGAGTATGGATACAAGTTCAATGTGAAGCCGAATACGGAGATTGCCAAGAATTTGAAAGGACATTTAATGCTCGTCACCGGTGATATGGACAAGAACGTGAACCCTGCTCATACTTATCGCATGGCGCAGGCATTGATTGAAGCCGGCAAGGATTTTGATATGCTGGTGATTCCGGGTGCCGGCCATGGATATGGTTCTGCTGATAAGTATTTTGAGAAGAAGATGTACCGTTTCTTTGCCAAGCATTTGCTGGGTGATACTCGTGCAGACTATTGGGGAGATATTAACCGTAACAAATAAGACAATAGATAAGATTTTATGAAAAACTCTCTCTTTAGATATGTGTGCCTGGTGGTTGCATTGTTGATATGTAGCTTTGCCGATGCACAGCAGAAAGCGAATTATAAGTTAGCGGAAAAGTTCCGTCTGTTAGAACAGAATCCTATAATAAAGTATTCAACAGAAGTCAAGCCAACGTTTATTAATGGTACGGACTGTTTTTATTATTCGTTTACTACACGTGAAGGAAAGAAGTATTATTATGTAAATCCGAAGAAAAAGGAAAAACGTCTTCTGTTTGATACGGCTGAATTATTGAGTAAAATTGCAGTATATACCAAGAAAGCCTATTCTTCGGCAGATCCATATTTGTCTTTCACTTTCATGAAGGATAACGAAACGATTCGTATTGATTTTGACCGTGGACTTTATACGTACAATATTCATACGAAAGCACTGAAGCAGCTTAATGAGAAACCATCTTATGGAAATAGTGATCCGTATTGGATGAAGTATTCTCCAGATAGTCTTTATTTTCTTTATGCCAGCAAGGATAATTTGTATTTTGTTGGGAATCAAAAGAAAGGGCAAGATACCATTCCTGTACAACTGACAACGGACGGTGAGCCGAATTATACATTTAACCGTGAAGATGAGGGTAAGCTGGAAGGACGCTTCGGAGCCGAATCTACTCATTGGATTCCAGGTAGCCATCGTTTTTATGCTGTTCGTGAGGATAACAGGAAAGTGCGTGATTTATGGTTAATCAATTCGTTGTCTACTCCATATCCGACACTGAAAACTTATAAAGCCGAACTGGCAGGCGATAAACATGTCACCCAATATGAATTGTTGATTGGAGATGTCGATACCCGTGAAGTGAAGAAAATCGATATTAATCGCTGGCCTGATCAGTATATTGACATATTGTATATTTCAAAGGACGGGAAGCGTTTGTATTTCCAACGTTATAACCGTCCATGGAACCAGTCGGATATTTGCGAGGTAGACGTAGAAACCGGAAAAGTGCGCGTAGTGATTCATGAAGAAAACAAACCATATCTCGATTATCAGATGCGTAATGTTTCTTTCCTGAATGACGGGAAAGAAATCCTTTTCCGTTCCGAACGTAATGGTTGGGGACACTATTACCTGTATGACACAGCAACGGGAAACTTAAAGAACCAACTGACCGATGGAATATGGGTAGCTGGTCCGGTTACCAAGATTGATACTATCGGGCGTAAGATGTATTTCTATGGTTATGGTCGTGAGAAAGGCATTGACCCTTATTATTACATTCTTTATGAAGCTCAACTGGATCGTCCGAATGCTGTTCGTCTGTTAACTCCGGAGAATGCGTCACATGATGTCAGTATCTCTCCGTCTTACCGATATATGGTAGATTCTTATTCTACTGTTTCGCAGGAACCGGTGAATGTGGTTCGTAACCGGAATGGAAAGGTGATTATGACGTTGGAAAAGCCCGATTTGCAGCCTGTCTATGAGATGGGATGGAAAGCACCGGAACGCTTTAAGGTAAAAGCTGCCGATGGAGTGACCGATTTGTATGGCGTGATGTGGAAACCAGCCGACTTTGACTCGACAAAGGTTTATCCTATCATTTCGAATGTTTATCCGGGACCGTTCTTCGAATATGTGCCGACACGTTTCACGATTAATGATGTTTATAATACCCGTTTGGCTCAACTGGGGTTCATTGTAATCACTGTGGGGCACAGAGGTGGCACTCCGATGCGCGGAAAGGCTTATCATACCTATGGATACAACAATATGCGTGATTATCCGTTGGCGGATGATAAATATGCTATTGAGCAACTGGCTGCCCGTTATCCGTTTATTGATGCCACCAAAGTCGGTATTTACGGCCATTCCGGTGGAGGGTTTATGTCGGCGGCTGCCATTTGTACTTATCCTGATTTCTATTCGGCTGCTGTTTCATCGGCAGGTAATCATGACAATCGTATTTATAATAAAGGCTTTGTTGAGATTCATTTCGGTGTAGATGAGAAGGTGAAAACGACTAAAGATAGTTTGGGAGTAGAAAGTACGATGTATGATTATAGTGTCCGTGTACGTCCGAATCAAGAGTTGGTAAAGAATTACAAGCACGGCTTGTTGCTGTTTACCGGTGCGATGGATAAAACTGTGAATCCTGCTAACACATTGCGTCTGGTGGATGCATTGATTAAGGCTGATAAGGATTTCGAAATGTTTGTATTGCCGAAATGTACACATGGATTCTTCGGTGAGTCTGAGGATTTCTTCGAGCATAAGATGTGGCGTCACTTTGCCCGCTTGTTATTGCATGACAACTCGGCTGATTCTGATGTCGATTTGAATAAGGATATGATTAAAGATGACAGGAGAAGATAAGATGAACCGGATATTTGTATATATAGGGATTATAGCAGGATTGTTGCTGGGGGGAAGCTTGTCTGTTGAGGCTCAAAAGAAACCGTTGGATATAGAAGCATGTACATCTTGGAAACGTATTGATGCACCGGATATTTCACCGACAGGCAGATGGGTGACTTACCGTATATCGTTGATGGAATATAATCCGGCTAGCAAGGAAGAAAAAAAACTGCATTTATTCGATTCCCGTACGCGGAAGGAAATATTGCTGAATGGCGATATAGAGCGTCTGGAGTTTTATAATAACGACCAGGGAGCTTTTTATCGGTTGGCAGACTCGGCAGGAGTAATGAAAACATTTTTGTTGTCATTGCCTTCGGGAGTAAAGACCGAATGGAAACATAAAGAGGCTTTTCGTCCTGTGGAAGGGACCCCTTACTCAATCTCTGTAACTAATGTGTCGAAAGATACGGTAAATCATGTTCCGGCTTTTAACAGGCTGGTGGTACGTCATCTGAAGACAGAAGTTGCTTTTCATATTGACAGTATCGGCTATCATACATTATATGACGGAGGACGTTCTATTCTTTTCATTCGTAAAAAGTCAGACAGGAACGAGCTATGCTATGGCCCTTTAGCTGGTCCATATAAGACTCTTTATCAGAGTTCTGTAAAGAGTGAACCCTCTTCTTATAGTTTTAATGAAAAAGAGATGATCGGGGAGTTTAGCGTAAATGATTCTTTGTGGTATGCTTTTTCATTAAAGAAGCCGGGTTGTAACTTGCTTTTTGACCGGAAAGAAATTGTTTTGCCTGATGGTATGTCTGTCGGACGTATTGACTTGTCTAAAAGCCATAATTTTTTGATACTTGAACTTCGGGACTCACAGCAGATTTCCCGTAGAAGGGAAGAATCGGAGAAGAAACCGGACAAGAGTTTTGAATTAGAGTTGTGGACGTGGAACGAAATGGAAGTTCCGACTTTACAAAGGGGCGGACGTTATAGGCAGGATAAGTCGGTGACGTATATTTATGATATTTTTTCTAAGAAGCTCACAGAAGTTGCTCCATTTACCGTAGATTTACTCTTACCATCGGGAGCAGAGAATTTGAACTATGTGCTTTACACAGATGAATCTCCTTATAAGATGCAGCGTGAGTGGTTGGATCGGTTGCCGTTCGATATATATTCAGTGAATGTGCATACAGGTGCAAAACGGTTGATCGGACGTAGTTATCGTACAGCTCCCAAATGGTCGGTAAATGGCAAGTGGGCAGTAATGTATGATCCGATTGCTCAAGTCTGGAATAAGTTTGATGGTGCTACCGGTAAGGTTGTTAATATATCTGATGCTATCGGTTATCCAATGTTCATGGAAAGTTATGATAAACCGGCTCCTGCTCCCGCTTATGGAATAGCAGGGTGGACGGCTGACGGGAATAATGTGTTTCTGTACGATGCATATGACTGGTGGAAGATTGATTTGACAGGAGAACGTCAGCCGGAGTGCCTGACTAAAGGATATGGTCGCAAGCATGGCAAATCTATTCGTAAAATGACGAGTAATATAGATAAGGATGTTTTTCAGAAAGACGAAAAAGTCATAGTTAGCCTTTGGGATAAAGACACGATGGATGAGGGTGTCTATCAGCTTGATATGAAAGGCCGTCTGAGAAAATTGATGGAGGGGAATTATGTATATACTATACATCGTTTTTCTGACAATCATGAGTATTGCGTTTGGAATCGTCAGAATGTATCGGAATTTAGGGATTTGTGGTGGAGTAAGTCCGATTTCTCCAATCCCGTTAAAGTGACGAATGCGAATCCTCAACAAGCAGATTATAAATGGGGTACAGTTAAACTGATAAAGTGGACTAATTATGAGAATAAGGAAAATAAGGGGTTGCTTTATCTTCCGGAAGATTATGATCCTCAAAAAGAATATCCGGCGTTGGTGCAGTTTTATGAAACTCATTCCGGTGAGTTGAATATTTATCATGCACCTTTGTTGAGTAGTGCGTTAGGGGATCCTATGTATTTTGCCAGCAATGGTTATATTGTGTTTATGCCGGATGTGCATTTCACGGTTGGGACTCCCGGTCAGAGTTGTTATGATGCTGTTGTGAGTGGAACGAAGTATCTGATAGAGCAGGGGATAGCACATCCCGGGAAAATAGGCTTACAGGGACATAGCTGGTCTGGCTATCAAACATCATATTTGGTGACAAAGACAGATCTTTTCACTTGTGCCAATATAGCGGCTCCAATTACGGATATGGTGACCGGATATTTGGGAATTCGTAATGGAAGCGGTCTGCCACGATATTTTATGTACGAGGAAACACAAAGTCGTATGGGAAAGACTTTATGGGAGGCAAAAGATAAGTATCTGGCAAGTTCAGCAATTTTGGAGGCTGATAAGATACATACACCTTTGTTGATATTACATAATGATGAGGATGAGGCTGTTGCATATGAACAAGGACGTGCTCTTTATTTGGCTATGCGTCGCTTACAACGTCCTGCATGGTTGTTGAATTACAAAGGTGAAGGACATTTCGTACTGGGAAGAGGTGCACAGAAAGACTGGACAATCCGGATGATGCAGTTCTTTGACTATTACCTGAAAGGAACAAAAGAACCACGTTGGATGAAGGAAGGTATTCATCTGCGAGAGCGTGGAATTGATCAGAAATACGATTTACTAAAAAAATAAATATTGATTTAAGATGAAAAAATTATTGATTACGGCTATGGCTCTGTCTTGTTTCGCTTTAAGCTACGGACAGAAGAAAGTAGAAAAACAGATTATCGGAAAATGGTGCAATCCTTATACATACAAGTCTACGGGTGAGTTGAAAGGATTTGAGTTCAAGAAAGGTGGTAAGTGTTCTGCTATCAATATTCCGTCTTTAGATTTGAAAACGTGGAAAGTGGATAATGGTTATCTGATTGTGGAAGGATTCAGCAAGGAAGATGATGGAAAGGTTGAGGTGTACAAAACTCGTGAGCGTATCGGCTACCTGACATCGGATTCATTGCAGTTGATAGTGAACGAAGGAACTCCTCGTTTGGCTTTCCTGTACCTAAATACAAAATCAATTAAGGAACTGGTTACTCCTGAAGTGAAGTAACTCCAAACTATTAATAAATTGACTAAATCTCTCTCTTAATAATTTAGTGTTAATTAGCATAAGCTAATGGAGTGCCTCGGCGTAGTGATTACGCCGGGGTTTCTTTTTTATGAAAGGCGAATTGAAAAGCAGTGTACGAATTGAAAGCAATGAGCGCTTATCGCAACATCCCCAATGCCTTATTCTCAGCTGCTTCCATAACTTCCCGTTCTCCGGGACCTTTATCATTAATGCCGCACAAATGAAGAATTCCGTGGATAATCACACGATGTAGTTCGTCTTCGTATGAAGCACCAAACTGTTCCGCATTGGTGCGTATCGTATCCAGGCTGATGAATAAGTCACCTGATAGACGATCGCCTTCACAATAATCGAAAGTAATAATGTCCGTGTAGTAGTCATGTTGCAGATACTGACGGTTTACCTCCAGAATTTTTTCGTCCGAGCAGAAGATATAAGCGATTTCACCGAGTCTTTTTCCGTAAGAAGCAGCTACGGTCTTTATCCATTCCGTAGTCTCACGTTTCTTGATATCAGGCATTTTTACGCCTTCTGTTTGATAAGTTACAGCCATAGTTGAATGTTATGATTTAAAAGAAAAATAAATAACTGATTAAGATAGCGGCTATGATACCCGAAAAGTCAGCTATCAGACCGCAAGTCACTGCATTACGAGTTTTGGTAATTCCTACACTGCCGAAATAAACGGCCAGAATGTAGAATGTGGTATCTGAAGCTCCGCGTACTACGCAACTCATACGCCCTACAAACGAATCCGGTCCCAGTTCTTTCATCGTATCAATCATCAATCCGTTGGCACCGCTACCGCTAAGCGATTTCATCAATGCAGTAGGCAGTGCCCCTACAAAGCTTGTATCAACTCCGCATGAGCCTACTATGTAGCCAATGCCTCCCACTAGAAAATCCATAGCTCCCGAAGTGCGGAACACGGCGATTCCTACAAGGAAAGCAACCAGATAGGGTATGATACGTACAGCTGTCGTAAATCCTTCTTTAGCTCCCTCTACAAACGAATCGTATACATTGATTTTTTTCCTGACTCCCGTCAGAATAAACAGGATAATGACACTGAACAGCAGAATATTCGCTATCAATGTAGAATAAGTACCCATATCCTCTCGTGAAACGCTTAGAAACAGATAAATCAATCCCGAAAAGAAAAGACAGATAACACCCATTAAAATGAGAATAGGCTTATTGATTAAGTTTATCTTTTGAGCGATACTGACTGCTATGACTCCTACTAAAGTTGAAATGAAAGTACTTAGCAGGATAGGGATAAATACATCCGTAGGCTGTGCAGCCCCCATTTGTGCACGATACACCATGATACTGATTGGAATGATGATAAGGCCGGATGTATTAATCACCAAAAACATAATCATCGGATTGGAAGCCGTATCCTTATTCGGATTCAGTTCTTGCAGTTCTTTCATCGCTTTCAGTCCCAGCGGGGTGGCGGCATTGTCCAAACCGAGCATGTTGGCAGACATATTCATAAAGATGGAGCCTAACACCGGATGCCCTTTAGGAATGTCCGGAAACAGGCGGCAAAGCACCGGACTAAGAAAGTGGGCCAGCGCATTAATCAATCCGCTGTTCTCGCCGATTTTCATGATGCCCAACCAAAGGGCCAGTACACCCGTAAGTCCTAGCGATATCTCGAATGCCGTTTTGGAGGAGTCGAATGTAGAGTTCATGATAGCCGTAAATATCCCCGTATCTCCCAAAACAATCACTTTTATAAGAGCGATGATAAAGGCTATGACGAAAAATCCTATCCAAATGTAATTTAGAACCATAGTTGATAACGTGTATATAGATAGTGCAAAAGTAGTTATTACGTTTCAAATAAACTAAATCTTCGTCTTTCTTATACTGAAAATGAATGTAAATCTCTATCTTTGTCTCCTACTTTCAAGAAATAAATGGAACAGGAAGATTTTAACATACGCGAACATCAGCTTACTTCAAAAGAACGGGATTTCGAGAATGCACTCCGTCCGTTAAGCTTTGAAGACTTTAGCGGGCAGGACAAGGTGGTGGAAAACCTTCGCATTTTTGTGAAGGCGGCACGTCTGCGTGGCGAAGCACTCGACCATGTGCTGTTGCACGGCCCTCCCGGATTAGGAAAAACAACTCTTTCGAATATTATCGCTAACGAATTAGGAGTTGGCTTTAAAGTAACTTCCGGTCCGGTACTTGATAAACCGGGTGACCTGGCAGGTGTATTGACCAGCCTCGAACCGAACGACGTGCTTTTTATTGATGAAATTCATCGGCTGTCGCCTGTGGTGGAGGAATATCTTTATTCGGCGATGGAAGATTACCGCATCGATATTATGATCGATAAGGGACCTTCGGCACGCAGCATCCAGATAGATTTGAATCCTTTCACGCTGGTTGGTGCAACCACACGTAGCGGTCTGCTGACGGCCCCGCTTCGTGCACGTTTCGGTATTAATCTTCATTTGGAGTACTATGATGATGATATTTTGAGCAATATCATTCGTCGTTCTGCGTCCATACTGGATGTGCCTTGTTCGGTACGTGCAGCATCGGAGATCGCTTCCCGTAGCCGCGGAACGCCCCGTATTGCCAATGCCTTGCTCCGTCGGGTACGTGATTTTGCGCAGGTGAAAGGCTCCGGTTCTATCGATACGGAGATCGCCCAGTTTGCATTGGAAGCACTGAATATTGATAAGTACGGCCTGGATGAGATAGACAACAAGATACTTTGCACCATTATAGACAAATTTAAAGGTGGTCCGGTAGGTATCACTACCATTGCCACGGCTTTGGGAGAAGATGCGGGAACCATTGAGGAAGTTTACGAACCTTTCCTGATAAAAGAAGGATTTATGAAGCGTACTCCCCGTGGACGTGAGGTGACCGAACTTGCCTATAAACATTTGGGAAGAAGTCTTTATAACAGTCAGAAAACGCTGTTTAATGACTAACATAAAGCGTCATGTGACAAGTGGTATTAACGGTATAAAAGAACTTTATAAAGCATAGTTGGATGATGAAGCAATGGACTACTTTACTTGTTTTTCTCTTTTTGAGCTTGTCTTTATCGGCTCAACAGGAATATGGGAGGGATATTTTTGTCTCTTCTAAAGGAGACTCTTTACCTTATCGGATGATTCATCCCGAATCGGTGAAGCCAGGTGAAAAGTATCCGCTCGTACTGTTTCTGCATGGAGCCGGCGAACGGGGAAATGATAATGAGAAACAGTTGACTCATGGTGGACAGATGTTTCTTAATCCGGTCAATCAAGAGAAGTATCCCGCTTTCGTTCTAATTCCACAGTGTCCGACAGACGGTTACTGGGCTTATACAGGACGTCCGAAGTCGCTTATCCCTACAGAAATGCCAGTGGGACAAGAGATCAGTCCTATATTGCAAACGCTTAAACAGTTGCTCGACTCTTATCTGGTAATGCCCGAAGTGGACACACAACGGGTTTATATTATCGGTCTTTCAATGGGAGCGATGGGAACGTATGATTTAGTCGTGCGTTATCCGGAGATTTTTGCAGCTGCAGTTCCTATTTGCGGTACAGTCAATCCAAGTCGGCTATCGGTTGCCAAGGATGTGAAATTTCGTATCTTTCACGGAGATGCGGACGATGTAGTTCCGGTGAAAGGTTCTCGCGAAGCGTATAAAGCACTGAAAGCTGCCGGTGCAGATGTGGAATATATTGAATTCCCCGGTTGTAATCATGGGAGCTGGAATCCGGCTTTCAATTATCCCGGATTTATGGATTGGTTGTTCAAACAAAAGAAGAAACGTTGAACCAATCTGAATGATAATCACTAATAAAACATGGCTGGACTAAAATCATTAGCTAAAGATACGGCAATTTATGGGTTAAGTAGTATTGTCGGACGGTTCCTTAACTACATGCTGGTGCCTTTGTACACAGCGGTATTGCCAGCTTCCACCGGAGGTTATGGAGTTGTTTCAAACGTATATGCGTTTACAGCCCTGATGCTTGTACTGCTTACGTTCGGTATGGAAACGGGATTCTTCCGTTTTGCCAACAAATCGGGAGAAGACCCGATGAAAGTATATGCCAACTCCTTGTTATCGGTAGGAGGGGTATCTTTGATTTTTGTTTTCCTTTGCTTGTTATTCCTGCAACCTATTTCCAATTTACTGGATTATGGCGATCATCCGGAGTTTATAGCGATGATGGCTGTTGTGGTAGCTTTAGACTCTTTCCAATGCATTCCTTTTGCCTATTTACGGTATAAAAAGCGGCCTATTAAGTTTGCTGCTATTAAACTGCTCTCTATCGTTGGTGGCATCGGTTTGAATTTATTTTTCCTATTGGTGTGCCCGTGGCTGAATGTACATTGTCCGTCAACGATCTCCTGGTTTTATGATCCGGATTATTTAGTGGGATATATCTTTATTAGCAACCTGATTATTTCGGTTGTCCAGATGTTCTTCTTTATTCCGGAACTGACAGGTTTTGCTTATAAGTTGGACAAGGTATTGCTGAAACGAATGGTCGTATATTCTTTCCCGGTATTAATCTTAGGTTTGGTAGGTATTCTAAATCAGACTGTGGATAAGATGATCTATCCGTTTCTTTTTGAAGACCGGCAGGAAGGGTTGGTGCAATTGGGTATCTATGCAGCAACCAGTAAGATTGCGATGGTGATGGCAATGTTTACGCAAGCTTTCCGTTATGCTTACGAACCGTTTGTCTTTGGCAAAGACCGAGAAGGAGACAACCGGAAGATGTATGCCGCTGCGATGAAGTATTTTCTTATATTTTCCTTGCTGGCTTTCCTTGCTGTCATGTTCTACCTCGACTTGCTGCGTTATCTGGTGGCAAGGGGTTACTGGGAAGGCCTGGGGGTAGTAGCTATTGTAATGCTTGCAGAGATCTGTAAAGGGATCTATTTCAACCTTTCCTTTTGGTATAAACTGACGGATAAGACCTATTGGGGAGCCTACTTCTCGGTGATTGGTTGTGTTATTATTGTCGTATTGAACATCCTGTTTGTGCCGGTTTACGGTTATCTTGCTTCGGCATGGGCTTCTGTTGCAGGCTATGCAGTCATCTTGCTGCTATCCTACTGGATAGGACAGAAAGAATACCCGATTCATTATGACTTGAAGAGCCTGGGACTTTATGTTCTGCTGGCAGCGGTACTTTACATTATTGGAGAGCAGGTTCCTATCCCTAATATAGTGCTCCGTCTCGCTTTCCGTACCGTACTCTTATTGCTATTTATAGCTTATATTATCAAGAAGGATTTACCATTGAGTCAGATTCCTGTTATTAATCGATTTATAAAGAAGAAATAACTATGAAGACAGATGAACGTAATAAGTTTGCTATCAAGTCCTTTCTGGGAGAATATCTGGACTTGAGGAAAGATAAGGATAACGAACTGGCCACAGTGGATTCTATCCGTAAGGGGGTAGAGTTCAAAGGTGCCAATTTATGGATTCTGATCTTTGCCATATTCATGGCATCACTCGGATTGAATGTGAACTCCACTGCCGTTATTATCGGTGCCATGTTGATTTCTCCATTGATGGGACCTATTATGGGAGTAGGACTGTCTGTCGGACTGAATGACTTTGAATTAATGAAACGCTCTTTGAAGAGCTTTCTCATAACGACTGCTTTCAGTGTGACTACGGCAACAATCTTTTTCCTTCTTGCCCCTATTGCCGGTTCACAGTCAGAGTTGCTGGCACGTACATCGCCCACTATTTATGATGTATTCATCGCGCTTTTTGGTGGTTTGGCAGGTGTCGTGGCTCTCTCTACCAAGGAAAAAGGAAATGTGATTCCAGGTGTTGCCATTGCTACTGCATTGATGCCGCCGCTTTGTACGGCAGGTTACGGACTGGCTTCCGGTAATCTCATTTATTTCCTGGGTGCTTTTTATCTTTACTTTATCAACTCTGTTTTTATCAGCCTGGCTACTTTCCTCGGTGTTCGTGTGATGCATTTCCAACGGAAAGAGTTTGTGGATAAAACCCGTGAGAAGACCGTACGTAAATACATTGTTCTGATTGTAGTGCTTACCATGTGCCCTGCAGTTTATCTGACATTTGGAATTATAAAGAGCACTTTCTATGAAGCAGCAGCCAATCGTTTTATAAACGATCAGTTGAGCTTTGAGAATACGCAGGTACTTGATAAGAAAATTAGCTATGACCATAAAGAAGTACGGGTTGTTTTGATTGGTCCTGAAGTGCCTGACGCTTCGATATCTATTGCTCGTAGCAAGTTGAAAGAGTATAAGCTGGAAGATACGAAACTGATTGTATTACAGGGGATGAACAATGAGGCGGTAGATGTATCTTCTATCCGTGCCATGGTCATGGAAGACTTCTATAAAAACAGTGAGCAACGGCTTCAACAACAGGCGGTGAAAATTTCCCAACTGGAGACAACACTGGAGCAATACAGAACGTACGATGCTATGAGTCGTACATTAGTACCCGAATTGAAGGTACTTTATCCTTCCATCACAACTCTTTCCATCGCTCACTCGCTCGAAGTGCGGGTCGATTCGATGAAGACGGATACGGTAACATTGGCTGTCCTTAAATTCGCCAGACATCCGTCTGTTGCTGAAAAAGAGAAAATCAGCGAATGGCTGAAAGCCCGCGTAGGAACGAAGAAGTTGAGGCTGATTACAGAATAATGAATCTAAAAATAATAATATGAAGTTCAGACTAACCGTCTTGATAGTCTTTTCTCTCTGTCTGTCGAATGTATTTGCCGATGAGGGAATGTGGTTGTTGGGAAATCTCCGAAAGAATAAACAGACTGACCGGGTAATGAAAGAACTTGGTTTGCAGATGCCTGTGAATAAAATATATGATCCGAAGAAACCATGTCTGGCAGATGCTGTTGTCAGTTTTGGAGGCTTCTGTTCAGGAGTGGTGGTTTCCGAAGACGGTCTGGTGTTTACCAATCATCATTGTGGCTTTAGCAGTATTCAGCAACATTCTTCAGTGGAGCATGATTACCTGAAAGATGGCTTCTTTGCACGTAGTCTTGAGGAAGAACTGCCGAATCCGGAGTTGTATGTTCGTTTCCTGCTTCGTACGGAAGATGTTACTAAACGCGTATTGTCTGCCGCCCGGCATGCTAAAACGGAAACAGAACGCCGTGTAGCTGTTGATTCGATTATGAATGTAATCAGTATGGAAGTCTCCGAAAAGGATTCTACATTGACTGGTATTGTAGATGCTTATTATGCAGGGAATGAATTCTGGCTATCTGTTTATCGTGATTATAATGATGTCCGCCTGGTTTTTGCACCTCCTTCTTCTGTCGGGAAGTTCGGATGGGATACGGATAATTGGATGTGGCCGCGTCATACGGGCGATTTCAGCGTATTTCGTATCTATGCTAATGCCAAGAATGGTCCGGCGGATTATTCTCCTGAAAACGTCCCTTATCATCCCGAATATGTAGCACCCATTTCTTTGGATGGATACAAAGAAGGTTCTTTCTGCATGACGCTTGGCTATCCGGGCAGTACGGAACGTTACCTTTCCTCGTATGGTATCGAAGAGATGATGAATGGAATCAATCAGGCAATGATTGATGTACGGGGAGTGAAACAAACCATCTGGAAACGGGAGATGGACCGTCGTCCGGATATTCGCATTAAGTATGCTTCAAAATACGATGAAAGCTCCAATTATTGGAAGAATAGCATCGGAACGAATAAAGCCATCAAGCATTTGAAAGTGTTGGAAAAGAAGCGGGTGGCTGAAGCAGAGCTTCGTAACTGGATTCAGTCTCATCCGGAAGAGAGAGAGAAACTGATTCGTTTATTTTCTTCTTTAGAGTTGAGTTATAGTAATCGCCGTGAAACCAATCGTGCGTTGGCTTATTTCGGTGAATCGTTTATAAATGGTCCCGAGTTAGTGCAGCTCGCTCTTGAAATTCTCAATTTCGACTTTGAGGCGGAAGAGAAGTTGGTGATAACCCGCATGAAAAAGTTACTGGAGAAGTATGATAATCTCGATCTTTCCATTGATAAGGAGGTTTTTGCTGCCATGCTCAAAGAGTATCAGTCGAAAGTGGATAAAAAGTTTCTGCCTGCTATGTATGAGAAGATAGATACGCTCTACAACGGGAATATTCAGACCTATGTAGACTCTTTGTATGCAACTTCCAATATAACGTCTCCTAAGGGCTTAAAACGTTTTCTGGAGCGAGATACTACATATAATCTCATAGAGGATCCGGCTGTTTCCTTGAGTCTGGATTTGATTGTGAAGTATTATGAGATGAATCAAAGCATTTCCGAGGCTTCCGAGCAGATAGAGGAGGGGGAGCGTTTATTCAATGCAGCCATGCGCCGTATGTATGCTGATCGTAATTTTTATCCGGATGCCAACTCTACCATGCGGCTTAGTTTCGGAACGGTTGGAGGATATACTCCTTTTGATGGGGCCACTTATGATTATTACACAACCGTGAAAGGCATTTTTGAGAAAGTGAAGGAACATGCGGGTGATATTGACTTTGCCGTTCAGCCGGAGTTGTTGAGTTTGCTTTCTTCCGGTGATTTTGGAAGATATGCCAATGCGCAGGGAGATATGAATGTTTGTTTTATCTCCAACAATGACATTACAGGCGGTAATTCCGGCAGTGCCATGTTTAATGCCAAAGGAGAATTACTAGGCTTGGCTTTTGATGGCAACTGGGAAGCAATGAGCAGTGATATCGTATTCGAACCAGATTTGCAGCGTTGCATCGGGGTAGATGTGCGGTATATGCTCTTTATCATAGAGAAATACGGTAAGGCAGCCCATCTTATTCAGGAATTAAAAATGGGTCGATGAAGTAAATATTCCGATGAAACCGCATTTTTTATCGTTTTAATATAATAACGATTACGGCAGCGATAATCAGTGCAATACCTACACCAATGCTTGTGGTGAAGGCTTCCCCGAAAAGAAAGATACCTACACATACAGCAGTTACCGGCTCCATAGCTCCCAACACAGAGGTGAGTGTGGAGCCGATGCTTTTTACGGCTCTTACTAGAGCAAGATTAGAAACTACGGTAGGGATTAAAGCTAATAGAATCAAGTTGCCGGCAGTATGCCATTCGCTGATGGGTTGAAGCTGGCTGATGGTTTCCGTTCCGATAAAAAGGAGAATACCTCCGAATAGGAATACATAGAAAGTAAGCAGTAGCCCTTTCATCTGTCCAATCTTTAATTGGCTCATTGTGACGAGATAAAGCGCATATCCGAGTGCCGACAGAAGAACAATGAAAAGTCCCAGGAAAGAAAAGCTCCCCGTTTTTGTATCTCCGCCGGATAAGAAATAAACTCCTGCCACTGCGGATGCAATGGCAGCGATCCGCCAGCCGGACTTCTTTTCTTTAAAGAAGAGCATCATGATTAACGTGGTAAGCACCGGATACATGAAATGAATAGTGGTGGCAACTCCGCTAGCCATAAACTTATATCCCCAGAACAGGAATACGGCAGACATTAAATAAAGAAGCGCAAGAAGAAACAGGGAAGGAATGTCCTGCCTCTTGATGCGAAATGATTGACCATTCACCAATAAGATTCCGCCTAACGCCAGACAGGCAAACAGGAAACGATAGAAAAGTATCGATTCAAATTGCATCCCTGCTTGCATGGCAGGAATGGTAAATAGAGGGATAAGTCCAAAAGAAGCCGATGAAAGCAGCCCATATAGTAAACCATTAACTTTATTCATAGTCAAGTATATATTCGGGCCGCAAAGATATAGCTTTTTTGAGGCAAGTAGATAAAGCGTCCATACAATATTTTTCGTAAATTAGCACGCGATGTAAATATGGCATCCGATTGAAAGAAAATACAAACTAATTTTTGGATAAAATGAAACGATTGACACTATTACCGGGATTACTATTTTTAATGCTGCAAGCAGCATTTTCACAAGAGTCAGGCAGCTGTAAACCAGTGAATCTGGTTTGTGATTATTTGGTGAATCCCTTGGGAATAGATAATCCTGCTCCCCGGTTATCATGGATGCTGAATGATGCTCGAAAAGGAGCACGGCAAACAGCCTGTCAAGTCATCGTAGACAAAGACTCTCTTGAATTGATTGCAGGGAAGGGAACTATCTGGGATTCGGGCAAAAAGGACTCCGAACAGATTCTGATTACCTATTCCGGACAGGAACTTCGTCCTTTTACCAAGTATTATTGGAGAGTGAATGTATGGGATAAGGATGGAGTGAAATCTTCTTCGGATATTAATAGTTTCGAAACGGGCATGATGGGGATGGAATACTGGCAAGGGGCTTGGATTAGCGATAACAAAGATATTAATTACCGTCCTGCTCCCTATTTCCGGAAAGTGTTTGATGCACGAAAGAAGATATGGTCGGCAAGGGCATATATTGCCGTAGCAGGTTTGTATGAACTGTATATCAATGGTGAGAAGATTGGAAACCACCGGCTGGACCCGTTATATACCCGGTTTGACAGGCGTAATTTCTACGTTACTTATGATATTACTTCCCAAATACAGAAAGGGAAAAATGCGATTGGTGTGTTGCTGGGCAATGGATGGTATAATCATCAGTCAATGGCCGTGTGGGACTTTCATCGTGCACCTTGGCGTAACCGTCCTGCTTTCTGTATGGATGTGCGGATTACTTATGAGGATGGTTCTGTTGAAGTCGTTTCTACGGAGCGGGACTGGAAAACTTCATCCGGCGCATTGATCTTTAATAGCATTTATACAGCCGAGCATTACGACGCCCGTTTGGAACAGAAAGGCTGGAATACCGTGAACTTTGACGATTCTAAATGGAATGGAGTAGGATATAGGGCTGTTCCTTCACAGAATGTGGTGTCACAACAAGTGCAGCCGATTCGTGCAGTAGAAACGATCCCCGTAAAAACCTGGAAGAAACTTAATGACACAACGTATGTATTCGATTTTGCCCGCAATATGGCAGGAGTCACCCGCATTAAAGTGTCCGGGGAAGAGGGAACTGTAGTGAGACTGAAACATGGTGAGCGGTTGTATGACAACGGACGAGTGAATACGTCAAATATTGATGTGTATCACCGCCCGGTAGACAACTCCGATCCTTTTCAAACGGACATCCTCGTTTTGAGTGGAAAGGGAGAGGATGAATTTATGGCACGATTCAATTATAAAGGTTTCAGATACGTGGAAGTAACAAGCACTAACCCCCTTGTATTGAATGAGAATAGTCTGACTGCCTACTTTGTGCATAGTGATGTTCCGCAGAAAGGGACGATTCATACTTCGAACGCACTTATCAACCGTCTTTGGTGGGCAACAAATAATGCCTATTTGTCCAACTTGATGGGGTATCCTACCGACTGCCCCCAGCGTGAAAAGAACGGATGGACAGGCGACGGTCATTTTGCTATTGAAACGGCATTATACAATTATGACGGTATCACTGTTTATGAGAAATGGCTTGCCGACCATAGAGACGAGCAACAGCCCAATGGTGTACTTCCCGATATAATTCCTACAGGAGGCTGGGGATATGGCACGGATAATGGACTGGATTGGACAAGCACTATCGCTATTATTCCATGGAACATTTATATGTTTTATGGCGATCATAAACTGTTGGCAGACTGTTATGAAAATATAAGGCGGTATGTAGACTATGTGGATCGCACCAGTCCGACCGGATTGACCTCATGGGGAAGAGGAGACTGGGTGCCTGTTAAATCACATTCTTCCAAGGAACTGACCTCTTCTGTCTATTTCTATGTGGACACCAAAATACTTGCCAATGCCGCAAAGATGTTTAATAAAACGGAAGACTATAAATATTATTCTGCTCTTGCCAATAAGATAAAGAACGCGATTAATGACAAGTTTCTGAATAGAGAAACGGGCATTTATGGTAGCGGCGTTCAGACGGAACAAAGCGTTCCTTTGCAATGGGGCATTGTTCCCGAAGAGTTGAAGAGAAAAGTAGCCCGGAATCTGGCAAAACAGGTGGAAGCAGCCGGCTTTCATTTGGATGTAGGTGTGTTGGGGGCAAAAGCTATATTGAATGCGTTAAGTGAGAACGGTGAAGCTGAAACGGCTTATAAATTAGCTGCACAAGACACTTATCCATCATGGGGCTGCTGGATTGCCAATGGTGCTACCACATTACTGGAGAACTGGGATTTGAATGCCACACGTGACATATCGGACAATCACATGATGTTCGGTGAAATTGGCGGATGGTTCTATAAAGGATTAGGTGGGATCTTCCCTGACCCCGAAAATCCCGGATTCAAACATATTCTTCTTCGGCCTAATTTCCCCAGTGGATTAAATGAGTTCGAAGCCAGATATCAATCACCTTATGGGGAAATCTGCTCTAAATGGGAACGTAAAAAGAACCGTATTGTCTATCATGTAACTGTTCCGGCAAATAGCACTGCTACCTTTTATGCACCCGACAATGTGAAAGGAGAGCGTGCAGTAAATTTGGAAGCAGGAAAACATATCTTGGAATTACCTATAAAGAGAGCTGTTTATTGAATGTCTTTCGATTGGTAATCCTGGTTGCTGTTTACCCAGATGTAAAAAACTGCTTCTACACCATTGAAACGGATGAATATATCTCTCCCCTTCCATGAATCGGGCAGAGTGAAATCCTTCCGATAGCTACCTATCGGATTGGGCATGGAAGCGAAAGTATAATCTGCCGGACGAGGCTGGATGACATTGGGCCACTGCACTCCTTTGCTATAATCGCAGAATGGATAGATCACGTTACAATAGAGAGGTTTGTCCCAATTTCGTGCTTTTGTATAGCTGCTTTATAACTAATAGATGGAGTGTTTTGAAATAAGAACTTGACAAACGACTTTTTATTTTGTATCTTTGTGATCAGAAAAGAAACTTATTGATTGGAAATTATGTGTATGAATAGTATAATATTAGAACAGAGTTGCCGACGATTTACCTCTCTTTAGAAGAAGAGGAAATTTATTATATACTAAAGGTTGCAGACTTTTGATGAGTTTGCAACCTTTTTTGTTGTATAAAATTGAATTGTTTGCAGTAGATATACTTCTTATCGTTTTTAATAAATAGGAATACCGTTTATTAAAAACGATAAGAAAGTTTATTAGAAACACAAAAGTAGATTCTGTATGAACAGTTGTCTTTTTTCAATAAGATAGAATAGGGATAATGTTGTTCCTTCTCATTAGAATGTCAAGATGGTAATTAGTTGTAACATAAAGACCTCTGACTAATAATGTACAAATCTACGGATTATGCTTGCTTCATATTTATTTCTTCTTAGGTTTTCTACGTGCCCATCCTTCTTCGCTGAAGTCAGGTTCTTTATCTTTAAAAAACTCCTGCCAGTCATCTTTCTTTTTCGGACCGCGAGCATCAGAGTATCCTCGCTCAGCACGACTAGGCTTATCTTTTTTTGTTGACTTTGAGTCTTTTGCAGAAGCATCTTTCGGTTTTCTATCCTTATTTTCATAGCGCGGTGCACGTTCGTCGCTTTTGCCGCCGAATCGTTTACCTCCCTTGCGCTCATTTGAACCGTTTTCACGTCCTTTTCCGTTTTCTTCACCGGCACCGGCAATCTCAACAACTACCTTGCGTCCGTTCCATTTAGCCCTATTCAGCGCCTTGATTACATTTGTCGCTTCCTTTTCCGGCACTTCAAAGAAAGAATAGTTCTGCATTAGGTCAATACGTCCCAACTCGATACGTCCTCTTGTGTTACTATTTAGTAGTCCGATAAGATCGCTAGGGAAGAAACTGTCTGTTTTACCCAAATTGATAAACAGGCGGTTAAAGCCCGGTGCAGCTTGGCGGCTTCTTTTTTCGAAACCACCTTCTTTGCGGTCACCCCGTCCGGTACGTTCTCCTCTGATGTCAGTCGGTACTTCTATTTCTGCACGGTTGCGATAATACTCGGCGAAACGGTTGAATTCGTGAGAAACCATTCGTTTAATCAGGTCCTCTTTGCTCAACCATTCCAGTTTACGATAGATTTCCGGCATAAAGTCAGCAATCTCTTCCTCGTTTACTTTTACTTTTTCGAGATCATCAATAACCTTAATCAGCTGCTTCTGACAGATTCCTGCTGCTGTTGGCATTTCTCCGACAATGAATTTTTTGCTGATAATCCGTTCAATTTCTCTCATCTTTCCTTTTTCACGGAGGTTGATGATGGCAATGGAAGTTCCTGTTTTTCCGGCACGTCCTGTACGTCCGCTGCGATGTGTATAACTCTCTGTATCGTCTGGTAATCCGTAATTGATAACATGCGTCAGATCGTCTACATCAAGTCCGCGGGCAGCCACGTCAGTTGCCACGAGCAGTTGCAAGTTGCGGATGCGGAATTTCTGCATAACAGCATCCCGTTGTGCTTGAGAAAGCTCACCATGCAAAGAATCGGCATTGTAGCCTTCTTGCATTAATTTGTCTGCAATTTCCTGAGTCTCTTTACGGGTACGGCAGAAAATGATACCGTATATTTGTGGGTAGTAATCGACGATACGCTTTAAAGCTTCGTATTTGTCTTTAGCCTGTACGGTATAAACAACGTGTTTAACGTTGTTGGTACTTTCATTCTTACGGCCAATAGTGATTTCTTTCGCATTGCGCAGGTAATTTTTGGAAATGCGTGCGATTTCCGGACTCATTGTTGCGGAAAACAATAGAGTGTTACGTTCCTGCGGTACATCAGCCAGAATGGCGTTGATGCTTTCTGTGAACCCCATATTAAGCATTTCGTCCGCTTCATCCATTACTACATTGTGGATGGTAGACAAGGAAACGGTTTTGCGTTCCATCAGGTCCAACAGGCGTCCGGGTGTAGCTACAATGATGTGTACTCCTCGTTTGAGGCTGCGTATCTGGCTGTCAATAGAAGAACCACCATATACAGGTAATACTTTTAGTCCATCAATGTATTTGGAATAGTCGTTCAAATCTCCTGCTATCTGGAGACAGAGCTCGCGGGTAGGGCAGAGGATAAGCGATTGTGGAATTCTGTTTTTTACGTCAACTTGTTGGAGCAAGGGCAAACCGAATGCGGCTGTTTTACCTGTTCCTGTCTGTGCAAGAGCTACTACATCATTATTTTCTCCTAAAAGGTACGGAATCACTTCTTCTTGTACCGGCATGGGATTCTCGTATCCCATTTCTTCAATTGCTCTACGTATCTCCGGAGAAACGCCAAGCTCTTCAAATGTCTTCATTAAATCTCTGTATATCTTTTATTTCGGCTGCAAAGATAGTTAATTTAGTTGATAATGAATGATTGATAGTAGATAATTATTATAGACGCCACCCTATTTTATCACTTATCAACTATTAATTATCAGTTAGTAAGATGCTGCGTAACTGTTCAATTTCTTCTGCAGAAAGTCCGATTCCCTTTTTCAGATAGGTCTGTACGCTCCCGTATTCAGCCTCAATCTGTTCTTTGGCAGCGTTCAGGAAATCTTCTTTTGCAGAGTAGATGGTTGTAATGGCTTCTTGCGAATTGACCGATAACTTATATGCATATTGAGAAGCTTTGGGAATATTAAAATAGTCATTACTCAAACGATAGTCTTCCATAATGACGTCTTCGTTGACTCCAAGAGCGGCAAGCAATAAGGCGGAAACGACCCCTGTACGCCCTTTCCCGGATGTACAATGAATCACAACCGGATAATGAGTACGGTCGAGAAGGACGGTGAACAGCTTTTTGAATTCCTTTTGGTAGTTTATAACTAATTCCCGATTCATTTGTTCTACCAAACGATAAATAGTGTCACTTTTTATCTTCTCTTCCTGAATTCCTTGCAGAATTTCTTCCATGTTCCCTGTGAGAATAGGGATATGTATGATATTAAATTCATCATCATGCAATTGCGGGTAGTTGTGGCGTTCATTTTCAGAACGTAAGTCTATGATTGTCCGTATCCCCATATTCTTAAGTTCCTGGCGTGAGCAGGGAGGAATGCTGTCTATTTGTGCGGAACGGTATATCATTCCCCAGCGAAGAGATTTGCCAGTACTGGCAGATTCATATCCTCCTAAATCACGGAAATTCTGTATGCCGGGGATGTTAATGTTGCGGGTGGCCACTTTAACCCGGTATTTGTTATTAAATACCATCAAGTAGTAATAACGTTGAGACGGATCGTTGGTTACGATTGTCATTTTACCACTGGAAATGTTTGCCATTGCAATGGGAGAATCTTCCGGAATAGCTTCAGGAGAAGTAGAGGTGTATACTTTTACCTGTCCTTTTAATACCGGTGCTGTTTCCCATTTGATAATACAGTTTCCTACGTTATTTTCTTCACATACCACAGATATAGCAGGTGATGTGCCAGAACATGATGGGAGCACTAATAAAACAGTAAGCCAGCTTAACAGGTTTCTATACATAGTTTCTTTGTCTTGAATCGTATACTGCAAAGATAAGAATTACCCGAAGATGTGGTAATTCCTTTGCTATAATTAGCCAAAGTTAATAGTAATTTACGTGTTAAAAAAGGGCGCTTCTTCGTTATAGAAGAGCGCCCTGAATGAGAAGTAATCTAAGTTTGCTTTATTGAATATTGTTCAATAGATCTATTTTTCCTTCGTTGACCAACTTTAAAATGAGCTCACCAAATAAGGTGTTTTGCCATGCAAACCAGGCGCGTGTGAAGTTTTTAGGGTCATCCTTATGGAAAGATTCGTGCATGAATCCTGTTCCTGCATCTGTATCCATCAGCATTTTTATGCAAGACTTAATTTCCTGGTCGTCCTGACTGGTGAATGCCTTCATCATGATACTCATAGGCCATATCATATCATAACCGATGTGAGGTCCTCCAATACCTTCTCCTGCCTTTCCTTTGAAGAAGTAGGGGTTGTCTTTGCTCCATACAAAACGACGTGTGTTTTGATAAATAGGATCGTTGATGTCTACATCTCCCAGATAAGGCATTGCCAGCAGGCTTGGTACGTTGGCGTCGTCCATTAAGAGATGATTTCCGAATCCGTCTACTTCAAAAGCATAGATTGTACCATATTTAGGATGATTGTAAGTTGCATATTCTTTTAATGCGGTTTCTACTTCTTGTGCCAAATCTGTGCACTGTTTCGCCAGACTGGTGTTTTTGTTTACAACATTCAGAATTTCCGCAGCTTTCTTTAGAGAAGAAACAGCGAAGAAATTAGACGGTACGAGGAACTGTAAAGTGGTTGCATCGTCAGACGGACGGAAAGCTGAAACAATGAGTCCGACAGGATTTACAGGAGCACCTAGACCGTTATTGTTTAATGTGTCGAGTGCGCGTTCTGTCTTACGCTGGAATTTATAGGGACCCACTCCCTCTTTGCGCTGTTGTTCCTTGAAAGTTGTCAGTATGTTGGCGATGGCCTGTATCCATTCATTATCAAAGATGCTTGCATCACCGGTTTCTTTCCAATATTGATAGGCCAGACGTAATGGATAACATAAAGAATCTATTTCCCATTTACGTTCGTGCAGTTCCGGTTTCATATCGGTCAGGTCGGACATCCAATCTCCTCCCACAGCCCCATCATTGAAAGCATTGGCGTATGGATCGATATTTATACATTTAAATTGTCTGCGTATCACTCCTTCGAGCATTTTCTTCAATTCCGGGTCTTTATTCGCTAATTGTATATAAGGCCAAACCTGTGCTCCTGAGTCACGTAACCACATGGCATGGATATCTCCTGTGTAGACGAAAGTATCAGGCTTACCGTCTGTTGTACGGTAATGAACTGTTGTCTCAAGGGTATTTGGAAAACAATTCTCGAACATCCATGCCAATTTTTGATTAGTAAGTAGCTTTTTCACCCTGATGATTTCTGCTTCCACGGCTTTTGATGTAAAAAGACGCTTGTTTACGGGTGGACGATTACTTTTATAAGCGGCAATTTCAGCTGCTTGATTGACCACATTGGTATGATCCTTAGCCAGGATAAGTTCTGTAGCTTTGGCAGGACCTCCCATTAATAGGGTGGTCGTGATGATACATATTCCGATATTTCTTTTCTTCATATCTCTATTGTTTTTAAGAGGGTTATTAAAAGTGATTATTGCAAATTGATTCCGCCTAGTCTTCCATACATTTCTATGAAAGCAGCTTGTGTCAAGAGCCATTTTTTCTCGTTTTTATCTGTGCCGCTCCAATCTGTCTGGAACAAGCCTCGTTCATCTCTGGCATGATGCCATGCGTAATCAAGACTTCTCTGGAAATCGGTTAGATAAGTCTTGTTATGGTCTATCTGATAAAGTTCAATAAAGCCTCTAAGCATAACGGCTGTGAACCAAATATTTCCTTTTTTCAGTAATTGGAATGTTTGTCCGTCTGGAGAGGTGAACTGAGTGAAGAAGTGCTTGTGACACGCTTCTGCTATATTTTGTGCATCTTCCAGATAACTTTTCTGTTTGGTAATTTGATAGAGTAGGGCAGCTGCCTGCATCATTTGTCCACTGTTATAGGCAAATTTGGCACGACCGATTTTCTTGTTGAGTGAGATGTTGTCAAAGTATAGATGATCTTTTGAGTCTTCCAGGTTCTTTTTAGTCCATTCGTATAACTCTTTTCCTTCTTTTAAATAGGCATCATCTTGAGTAGCTTGAAATAGTTTGAGAGCGAATACGGCTCCCGGTGCATTAGAACAAGTATTTTTAGATTCCTTCTTTTGTTCGCACCAGTAGACTCCTCCGCCGAGTACGTCATCTTTACCACTAAGGATAAACTTCCATATTAGTTTAGCTTTCTCCAGATAAGCTTGTTTTCCTGTCATTCGATAAGAATCGGTAAAATCGATACCTAACCAGACGTTATCATCATAAAAACGATCGGAGAGAGGTTGGCTGCTGATATAAGATGAGTAAGCGCATGGTTCCCTTCGTGTGTCGAAATACTCTTCTAATCCGGGTAGTACTTTGTTTTCCAAAAGTTTTTTATACTTCTTATTTTCAGTGCTCTCCAGTAGTGCATTTACCGCAGAGAACGTGCCCGAATACGGCCAAAGGTAGGAATATTCATTGCGTCTTTTTGCTTGTTCTTCTGATGCCAGATAAGTTGCCTTATTGTCTTGGTCAAAAGGATAATTCTCACGTAACAGACAAGTGTTGGGTGCTGCATAGTTTTGGTAAAGAGCATCCAAAGTTTGCTGTGCTTTTTCTATGTTAGGATTTGCGTTTGCAATGGTGAAAGCACAAATAACATTAAGTAATAGGCCGTTCATAATTTTTTATTTAAGTGGTGTTTATATAAATAGTAATTTGAATGAGTTCGCAGGTTTTATTGTGACTCTACAAAAATACCTTATTTCGGTTACTTTTTAAATGGGGAGTGAGCAGATTGTAAATGATTGTTTGGGGTATGTTACTGATAATCAGAGAGTTTTTGATCGGAGAGTCTCTGATAAATGTAAATGATGCTGTATGATTAATACACTGTTATTCCCGGATTTGTTGTCCGATTCGAGCTACTTTTTCTTCAAATTCATTCCGGTCTCCATTTGCTTTGATCCGCATTTTTGAGCGGTAATTATAGATGGTCGATAATGAGTACTGTAAGAAATGAGCTATTTTCACACTGTCTGTAATTCCCAGTCGGATAAGTGCGAAGATCCGTAATTCGGGTGTTAAGAGTTTGCCGGGTCCTGGAATGATTGCATTTTCCGGTAAAAGCAATGCGTTAAAATCTTCGACGAAATTCGGAAAGAGATTCAGGATTGCTTTGTCGAAGTTATTATAAAATTCAGCCAGATCTTCTTCTGTATTGAGAGAGGAGTGGAGGAAAGAGGTTACTTTCTTTATATCTTCACTTTTGGCTATTTTGAGTGCTCTTTTCTTAAAATTGGCAATTTTACTGATATAACTGGTATATTGTTCCATATACAGCCCTACATATTCTTCTTTGATTTTATTGTTATCTGCCAATATTGAGTTCATTTGTTGTATTTCGTAAAGATGATAAGACAAACTCTCATTAGCTTGTTCCACTTTACCTTTTTGTTTTTTCAGTTGTACGGACAGGATGAATAGCAGAATGCAGACAATGCATAATGCAATGAGCAATGCCGTTATGATGATAAATTTATGTTTCTCCTTTTCTTGAAATGCCTTATCTATGAAAAGGTACATATCTGAGGCTTCGATGGTGTTAATTCTCGCATTACATAGGATAGCGTCCTCCATTGCATTTTTCATATATTTAGATGCCCGGTCTATGTCCCCACTCTCAAAGATCAGCTTGGCTAATATTTTTAAAGAGAGGTTTTCTCTAGCTCCATTTAATACATCAGAAATGGCGGACATTGCGAAATACTTAATCGTATTCTCACGATCATTTTTACCTTGATAGGCAGATGCCAGAGAATATGCTATGATTCCGGCATTTCTTGAATAGGGTGTATAACTTTGATAAGTGCTGTCCAGTATATGAATAGCATCATCATACTTTTTATGGAAAAGAAGAGTTGGTGCGGTCATAAAAGCTCGTACATTCGTTGGGATTTCTTTGCATTGGAGCAGCGAATCGCGATAGATTTGTGCTATCAGATCATTTTCTTGTGAATCGTCCTCGTTGGAAGCAAAAGCTTTCTGGTGATTGTAGATCGTGACCTGTCCAAGAAAATATTCGGCTTTGAGTCTAGGAGATAGTTGCTCTTGTTGCATCGAATTGGTAATCGCCAGAGCTTCTTTGAAAAAGCCCATCGAAGATAATATTCTTGAATAATCCAGTTTAGCTTCAATTAAAAGTTCTTTGTCATTACTTTCTTGAGCGAACCTGTTCATGTGGATGGCATAGGCTAAAGCGGAATCTTTTTGGAAAGATGAATACTCAAAACAAAGAGACTGTGCTGTCCCAACTTTCTTTCGAATATCCCTGGATTGTCTTAATATTATTTTCAGGCTGTCTATCTGTCTTTGCTTTTGTTGGGTATAACTAGCTTTGTTTTGTAGAGATTTATCTAATACTTTTAACAATGTTTTTACTTCATCGTTTGCTTTTGCTGGTAAACTGATGAAGATAAAGATTATCAATAGAGGTAAAATAAATCTTTTCATATATTAAGTAAGATTGCTTATTGAATATGGTTGTTTGCAAAGATAAGGAAATCCATATTAAGTTAAGGTTGACAGATTAACTTAATATGGATTTTATGAAAATAGGGATTTCGCTGGATGAATTACTTATATCCAAATCCTTATTTGTAATATCACTTGTATTTTTGTGCAAACTCCACCGATACCGAATTACTGAAACTTCGGCAAACTTCAGCTGCGAAGTCTTTTCCGCATTGGATTATTTTATCCCAGATCTCTTCATTCAAGTTATTTAGATCGCGGTACCGGACATCGTATTTGAGTAATCCGTAGATCAGCCCTGCATTGAAGTTATCACCGGCTCCAATGGTACTGACTGCTTGTAATGGTTCTATCGGATAATCTTTATTGACCAGATTAGAGCGTAACGCTACCTTTTCCGCACCTGCAGTACAGATGAACCGGGGACAGTAGAATTTGATTTTATCCTTGTAAATTTTGTCTATATCCTGCATGCCATACATATATAGAAAATCCTCTAAAGAACCGCGTACAATATCCGCATACTCCAGATTCTCAATAATGGTCGGAGCCAGTTTCATGGCTTCATTCTTGTGTGAAGAACGAAAATTCGGGTCATAATAGATGATGGCTTTCTTTTCACGTGCCTGATCTAGTAATTCGAGAATCTTCTCCCTCAGAACCGGATTCAGTGCGTAATAAGAACCCACCATGACAATGTCGTCTTCCTCTAGTTTCGGAAACAGAACATCCAGACGTTGCTTCGGGTAGTCTTTGTAGAAGATATATTCAGCATCACTCTGCTCGTTCAGGAAAGCTAAAGATACGGGTGATTTTCCATCCGGGAATACATTTACATGATCGGTTGGGATATGATTCTCACGCATAAACTGCAGGATAATATTGCCTACACGGTCATTCCCGGTTTCACTGATGAAGCCGACGTTTATTCCCATTCGTCCCAATGAGACAATACCGTTGAATACAGAACCTCCCGGTACGGCGGCGGAAGGCTGGTCACCTCGAAAGATGATATCGAGGATGGTCTCTCCGATACCGATTACTTTTCGCATAGTGATCTTGATTTTTCTCCCAGATAACCGCCGTGGTGACGTTTTGAATATTCAGCGATAGTAAATCCTGTTTCCTTCATGGTTTGTACTACCAATATATCTCCGATCACTGTCATGGCAGTAGTGGATGTAGTAGGAGTCATCCCTAACACACAGACTTCTGCAGGCTTGCCGGTACTTAGACAGACATCCGATTCTTTTGCCAGCGGACTATCCGGATTTCCGGTGATAACGATAAACTTCAGATCCGGGTCCAGATTATGGGCCAGGCGGGTCAATTCCACAATCTCACGTGTCTTGCCAGAGTTAGAGATCAATAGGAGCAGATCGTTTTTTTGTAAGATACCCAAATCCCCGTGTTGCGCCTCGCTGGGATGCAGAAAGACGGATGGAATACCGGTGGAACAGAAAGTCGTAGCAATGTTCATAGCAATCTGCCCGGCTTTTCCCATACCGGAAGTTACCAGTTTTCCCTTTTTCTGATGTATTTGTTCTACAATCAGTTTCACCGCTTTTTCATAAGCGTCTGTTACGGGGATGTTGAGCACAGCTTGTGCTTCCTGTTGCAAAAGTTGTTTGATGGAGTCTATCATATAGGATCAGTTTATTTTTTCTTTTAATTCATTTAATGTGTTTGCTACTTCGTAATAGGTTGAGAAAGGCTGTCGTGCAAAACCTTTGTCCTCCAGGGTGTGGAGCGCTTTTAATAGCTCGTCGTAAAAACCATGTTCATTGTAGAAAATGACCTTCTTTTGGTGATATCCGATAGAGGCAGCGGCTATTACGTGGAAAATCTCATCAAGAGTACCGACGCCTCCGGGGAGTGCAACCAATACCTCCGACTTCTCCGTTATGATATCTTTGCGGTCACTCAAGTTACGGGTATGAATTTCTTCATCTAACAGAGTGCTTACCTTGCCATTCTCTTCCAGTTTGGCAGGAACTACTCCAATAACCTTACCACCATTTTCTTTCACGGCACGAGCTATGCATTCCATTAATCCGAGGCTGGCTCCTCCATATATCAAGGTTTTGCCTGTCTGCCCCATCCATTTGCCTATTTGGCTGGCGCTTTCGAAGTACATTTTGTCAATGTTATCGGAGGCGGAACAGAATATTCCTATCTTTTCCATATACGTTGTTGCTGTTATAGTCCACAAATATCTGCAATTTTCTATAAACAGCAATAAGTTTTATTGTATTTTTGTGGCATTAATTCAATAAGGAAGTATAAAACGATGCAAGGTAACGAATATACATTGCCAAATGGCCTGCGTATTATCCATGAACCAACCCTCTCAAAAGTAGCTTATTGTGGTTTTGCGATTGATGCCGGAACCCGTGATGAGGCGGAGAATGAGCAGGGAATGGCCCATTTTGTAGAACATCTGATTTTTAAGGGAACGGAGAAGCGGAAAGCCTGGCATATCCTCAACCGGATGGAGAATGTGGGTGGTGACCTGAATGCTTATACAAATAAGGAAGAAACTGTCGTCTATGCCGCTTTCCTGAAAGAACATCTGGAACGTGCGCTTGAGTTGTTGGGGGATATTGTATTTCATTCAACCTTTCCGCAGCATGAGATAGAAAAAGAAACAGAGGTCATTATCGATGAAATCCAGTCGTATGAAGATACTCCGTCGGAACTGATATTTGACGATTTTGAAGACATGATCTTCCGCAATCATCCATTGGGAAGAAACATTCTTGGTAAACCGGAACTTCTGCGGAGTTTTCGCACGGAAGATGTTCTATCGTTTACCCGCCGTTTTTACCAACCGGGAAATATGGTGTTTTTTGTTCAGGGGCAATACGAGTTCAAGAGAATCATCCGTCTGGTAGAAAAATACCTGTTGGATATTCCTGATGTGAAGGTAGAGAATCGCCGTACACCTCCGCCTCTGTATGTGCCGGAACATTTGACAGTGGCCAGAGATACACATCAGGCGCATGTTATGATCGGTAGCCGTGGCTATAATGCGTATGATGACAAACGTACTGCACTCTATCTGCTGAATAATGTCCTTGGAGGTCCCGGAATGAATAGTAAACTGAATGTGTCCCTTCGCGAACGCAGAGGATTGGTCTATAATGTCGAATCCAATCTGACTTCCTATACGGATACGGGAGCTTTCTGTATTTATTTCGGGACGGATGTGGATGACATGGATACTTGCCTGAAATTGACCTATAAGGAATTGAAGCGGATGCGTGATACAAAGATGACTACCTCCCAGTTGGCGGCAGCGAAAAAGCAGTTGATCGGGCAAATCGGAGTAGCGTCCGATAACTTTGAGAATAATGCGTTAGGGATGGCGAAAACATTCCTTCATTATCATAAGTATGAATCATCCGAGCTTGTTTTTAAGCGTATAGAAGAGCTAACAGCAGAGATGTTGTTGGAAGTTGCCAATGAGATGTTTGCAGAGGAATATTTATCCACATTGATTTATAAATAATTGATTGACAGATTTGCTTTCATTGCCAGAATTCGTATTTTTGTAGCAGATACGTATGTGATAACAATCTAATAGTAGAAATTGTATGTTGGTGACGGGCAGAAAACTCCCTATCGGGATTCAGACTTTCGAAGATATCCGCAATGACGGATACTTGTATGTAGATAAGACCGCATTGATGTGGACTATAGCAAACATCGGTAAACCTTTTTTTTAAGCCGTCCGCGCCGATTCGGAAAGAGTTTGTTAATTTCTACGTTTGAAGCCTATTTCAAGGGACGGCGTGACCTTTTCACGGGACTTGCCGTGGAACAATTAGAAAAGAAGTGGGAAGAATATCCCGTACTGCATCTGGATTTGAATGCCGAGAAATATGATTCACCGGACAGATTGGATGCTATTTTAAGTAACCAGTTAACTCAATGGGAAGCTATATATGGCAGGGGAGAAGATGAAACCACTTTGTCTTCCCGCTTCTTGGGTGTCATTCGTCGTGCCTCCGAACAAGCAGGCAGGGGTGTTGTAGTCCTGGTGGATGAGTATGATAAGCCCTTACTACAGGCTATTCAGAATGAACCGCTTCTCGATTCTTACCATTCTACTTTGAAAGCTTTCTACGGTGTGTTGAAGAGTGCAGACCGCTATCTTCGTTTTGCTTTTCTGACAGGTGTCACCAAATTCTCGCAAGTAAGTGTGTTTAGTGATCTGAACCAATTGAATGACATCAGTCTGAATTATGACTTCTCTACTCTTTGTGGAATCACCCGCGAAGAATTTCTTGCTAATTTTGAACCGGAGATTGCAGCTTTATCGCAAGCAAATGACATCAATACGAAAGAAGTTGTGGAAACAATGACCCGGCAGTATGACGGTTATCATTTTCATCCTAATGGAGAAGGAGTGTTCAATCCATTCAGTGTTCTGAATGCATTTTTCAGTAAAGAGTTCGGTAATTACTGGTTTCAGACCGGAACTCCTACTTTCCTTGTGGAGTTATTGAAAGAGAGCGATTATGATCTTCGCTTGCTGATGGATGGTATAGAGACAGCTGCTTCCGCTTTCACTGAATATTGTGCTGATAGGAAAAATCCTATTCCATTGATTTATCAGAGTGGTTATCTGACTATTAAAGATTATGACAGAGAGTTTAGACTTTATCGTTTAGGCTTTCCTAACGACGAAGTACGTTATGGCTTTCTTAACTTTTTACTCCCCTTTTATACGGCAGTCACGGATGAAGAACGAAGCTTTTATATAGGTAAGTTTGTTCAAGAACTACGTACAGGCAATGTTGACGCTTTCATGCACCGCTTTGAAGTTTTCTTTGCAGATTTTCCTTACGAGTTGAATGACCAGACTGAACGTCATTATCAAGTCATCATATATTTAATATTCAAACTGATGGGACAATTCACGCAGGCAGAAGTACATAGCTCACGGGGACGTGCAGATGCGGTTGTACGAACCCCGAAGTTCATCTATATTTTCGAATTCAAGCTGAATGGGACTGTTGAGCAGGCCATGGAGCAGATTGAAGAAAAAGGTTATGCTTTTCCTTATATGGCAGAGGATCAACAAGTGATAAAAGTTGGTGTAGAGTTTAGCGCAGAGAAACGAAATGTAGAGCGCTGGATGGTAGCGAAAGAAATTTAATATAAAATTGATTATGAAAAACTTAATACGAAATGTCTGGGTTTGCTTGGGGCTGATGGTGCTTCCCTTCACAGCCTCCGGACAACAAAAGGATAACATTACCTATGTACCGGCTCAAGAGCTTTTACTGGTAGGCAAAGCAACTACCGAAGGCGAATACTTCCATCGGGTAGATACAGCCAAGTATCGTACAATGCCTCCCACAGTGAAGAAACTATTCACAAACTCTGCCGGTCTGGCTATCTCTTTTACAACGAATAGCCCCGTCATAAAAGCCAAATGGATGGTTCCTGATAATTACCAGTTACCCAATCTGACCAGAGTTGCTCAGAAAGGTCTGGATTTATATATCAAACGGGATGGAAAATGGCAATTTGCCGGAGTAGGGATACCGGGTGGTGTGACTACGGAAAAAGTGCTTGTTGATAATATGGGTACGGAAGAGAAAGAATGTTTGTTATATCTGCCTTTATATGATGAACTGAAAAGTCTGGAAATAGGTGTTTCTTCTGATGCACACATACGTAAAGGAGAAAATCCGTTCAAAGAAAAGATAGTGGTATACGGGTCCAGTATTTTGCAGGGAGCATCTGCCAGTCGTCCCGGGATGGCTTATCCGGCTCGTTTGTCCCGTAGCAGCGGATATAATTTTATCAATTTAGGATTGAGCGGAAACGGCAAGATGGAGAAAGAAGTTGCCGAGATGTTGGCGGATATTGATGCGGATGCTTTCATTCTCGATTGTATTCCTAATCCTTCTCCCAAAGAGATAACCGACCGGACTGTTGATTTTGTAATGACGTTGCGCCAGAAGCATCCGGATACGCCTATTATTGTGATACAGACATTGATACGTGAAACAGGTAATTTCAACCAGAAAGCTCTTGAGAATGTAAAACGACAGAACGAGGCCATCGCTGAACAGGTAGAAGTATTGCGAAAGAAAAATGTCAAAAACCTGTATTTCATAAAAGAAGATCAATTCTTGGGAACAGACCATGAGGGGACTGTAGATGGGACCCATCCGAATGACTTGGGATTCGACCGAATGTTGAAGAAATATAAACCGGCTATCAGTAAGATTCTGAAGATCAAATTCAAGGCTGAATAACAGGAATGAAAGATTATAACAGAGACAGATAGAAAAAATAAAGGTCAATTCATGGGGGTGAATTGGCCTTTTTCTTTTGCAAATGTGTTAAGTTGCTGTTGGTATTTTATAGTTTCCTTAAACCTTTATCTTCTAAGTATTTGATTAATTCTTGGGGACGATCAGTTTGTATCATAGTTGCCTTATGTTCCAGTATCCATCCCCAATGCTTATCTTTACCTTCTAATAGGGCGTTTTCGTCATCATGTCCACCGCATAGACTATCCCATAGAGTATTCATCCATACCCGGCTACCAGATTGTACAATTTTATCAATAACCTTTAAATTTGAAGTCTGTTCGTCTTTGAAGCAGAGTTCATAGGCTATTGGCGTAAAGTCTTTAATAAAACTTTCGGTCGCTTTTATATCTTCTTCTTTCCATAAATGAATGATAGGCATATAGAGCATACTGGTATTGGTTCCATATTCCTCTTGAACTTTCTCGACAGGATACCTTCCTTTTATAATCACTTGTTTTTCCATTCCACATTTTCGAATGATGGGAAGAATCTCCTTTATATATGTTCCGCCTTTATCTATATTGACCAGAATACGATCTTTACATGTCATTAACGCTTCTTCTAAAGTGGGTATGGATCGGCGGGTCTTTATACCGTTTCCACTTTTCAGCACAAATTGTTTTAGTTCTGTTGTCGTATAGTTTTTAATGGCGCCTTTTCCTGTTGAAGTGCGGTCTAGCGTTGCGTCATGCATACAAATAAAGTTGTTGTCTTTGGTTTGCTGAATGTCAAGTTCAACCATGTCTGCTCCCATAGCGATGGCATTCTCTATACATTGTATGGAGTTCTCCGGAGCATTCCTCCAGTCGCCACGGTGAGCTATAACAAATACATATTGAGAATTCTTGTCGTGAAGATTCCTCAATAGTTTATCAATTCTGGATTCTGCTTCAGCAGATAATGAAACCAGAAGAACTGATAATAGAAATATAATTTTCCTTGTCATACGTGCTTTTCTTAAATAAAATGTTTTGATCTATATTGGGTACCTATGAAAAACTATCCTATAAAGTTATCTTAATCCTTTTTCTTTTAAATAAGAGTTGACAAGATCAGAGTAATCAGTTTGCACAACTTCTATTTTGTTATCTATAAAAGTTTGAAGGTGCGAATATTTACTATTCAGTAGATCGCTATCCCAATCTAAATGATTGGCATAACCTACTAACTTGGCATCTTTAATAGCTCCCATTAGTTCAGTGAGAGATGCATTGTCTATTCCGAATTGTACCATTTGTACTTTACTGTAATATTTGGCGAGGACTTTTACTTCTGCCGCAGTGGATACCCATGGAAAAGGAATGGCTCCAGGGTTAATAGTATTCATTTCTTCAATATATGATGTACTGGAACCAGTATAATAGCAAACCTGGTCGATCATCCCTTTTTCTGCAACCGTTTTAATGATTTTACCTAAAAGACCCTTCTCTTTTACATCGACACAAACATAGATTTTGCCTTTCGCAGCATCCAATACTTCCTCAAGTGTAGGCACTTTGTATTCAGTGATACCTTTAGAACCTTTTAAAAAATATTGATAAAGAGTTTGATAAGTCATATTGGCTACAGCACCAGTTCCGTTTGTTGTAGCATTAATGGTTGTATTGTGCATATTTACGATTACTCCGTCAGAAGTTGCTCTAGGGTCTATTTCAATCATATCGGCACCGACTTCTATTGCATATTGGATAGCGGGAATAGAATTTTCAGGAATTCCGTCACGTATTCCCTTATAGGTGTTGCTACGATGAGCGCAAGTCCACATTTTCAGACTTGTGTTGCTGGAAAGATTCTTTAAGTCGGTTGTTAAACTTTTAGTGTCAGGTTCTTCACCTGGGTCCTCCGGGTCTTCATTATCATCCGGAGGAGTCGGCTGATTTTTGTTTTCATATTCATCATTGGAAGAGCCGCAACTGGTACACATTACTTGCCCGGATACAAGTAAGATGATTGCCAAAAGAAAAAATACTTTCTTCATAGTCTTTTTATTTTATTTATTAGATAATGTAGGATAGGCTATCGAAATAACCTATCCTGTTTGATTTGAATTATTTTACTGTAGCAGTGTGTTGAGCGTCTTTTGCACGCATCGGCCAGCCTGTTGTTGGTAATCCTTTCACATATTTGGATGACAGGGCCACTAATAAACTTTTCGATTCATCTTGGGTGTTAGTAATGGCCACATAGATAGTCCCGTCTGCATCCACTACCGGTGAACTCCAGAATTTGCCTTGTGTTGCAGCCCATTCGGATGCATAAGCACTTTCACTGTTAGCAATTGCTCCGGCCACATCAAGTACGGCAATAGCGTCAGTACCATTTGCGTCAAGGATATAGAAATTACCACGTTCCGTACCGAACAAGATATGTCCATCCTTATCAATAACAGGAGTACTGCTAACACTTTCTGATATCTCATATTGCCATTTGATAGTTCCACCTGCTGACAATGCAACAATTCCGCCAGGCATATCTCCCTGACTTTTCAATGAGGCATATACAGTGCCATCTGTGCCGATAACGACTCCTCCCTGATCTTGTTTGCCGGTATTCTCAATAGGGGTAGTCCAACGTACACTACCGTCACTGGCAACGGAATAGATGGTAGTAGTCAGATCAGATGTATAAATCATGCCATATACATTTCCTTCATTGTCTATGGCCATTGATGCATGACAGCCGCTGTTCAAACCACTGTCAAATGCTCTCCATGCCCATGGGCTGAAAGTATTGTCATCTTTAGCCATAGTAGCTTTTGCTACACCAAACATTCCGTAGTTGGTACACATGATATACATCATTCCTTGTTTGGAGATAACAGGACCTGCATAAACACCTCCGGCAGGACCGCTGGTACCATCTGCGTTAGTTAAATAGCTAACACGGTTTCCTGTTGTTTTGTCTACCGCAATCATTGAACCGGTGCTTCCCCCATTACCACAGTATACATATTTATCATCAAATGCTGGTGACACACTACGCATTTTGGCATTGGCGGCGTTACCTTTATTCCAAAAACCGGTAGTCGGATCATTGAAAGTAATCCATTTCTTATTTCCATCAGGATTGATAGCAAATAGTTTACCATTGCTTCCGTCACCTGTGCCAATGTAGATTGTACCATCCGTATCTACAGACGGTGTCATGTTTGAGCCTCCTGTTGCCTGCGCTCCCCAAGATGGATCAGTCATGTCGAATGACCATTTTTCAATACCTGAAGTTACATCATAACTATGTAATATGTGGTCATTACTATTGATGTAAACCGTTTTTTCATCAGGAGAAAGAGCGGCGGAATTGGAAACTAACTTGGCTAAATGAGTGGAGGAGGTCCATAGTAATGTGAGGTCTCCTTTTTCTACTACTTTATCGGTAATTTCAATTGTTTTCCGGTAGAGGTTCGATCTTCCACTGCTGTCGGTTATGGTCAAACTAACAACAAATATACCTTTCTCATTGTACACGTGCTTCGGGCTTTCTTCGGTAGAAGTCGTTCCGTCCCCGAAATCCCATACATAAGTAAAGTTGCCACTACCTCCATAAGATGCGTTAGTGAATTGTATTTCACCTTCTATTTGCCCTCTTTCGGGAGCGATTGAGAAAGTTGCGGAAGGAATATCTTTCCCGGCATTGTCTTCGTTGCTGCATGCGGCAAATAATAAAAGACAAACAATATATATGAACGGACATATCCGTACTTTATTTTTAATAGTTGTCATACACATAATAATCATTTAAGGTTTTGTTATTAATTTCCTGTATATCCCGCATATCCGGGATTTTGTGGGTAGGCTACCGTACCGGCCATGTCAATCTCATCTTGAGGGATCGGATAATACATCAGATAAGTACGACCATCAAGTGTTTCTAGCAATTCTAAGCGATTTGTACGTTTGATGTCCTGCCAGCGCATACCTTCAGCATAAAATTCACGACGGCGTTCGTCCAAGATCAATGTCTGATATTCTTTGTCCGATAGAGCTTTGATTGCTGCTTCACTTGGAGCGGTAGTATATCTTTTTTTCATATATTCCACTAATGCGGCGGCTCCGTTCGTTTTTCCGAGAGCTTCGGCTTTTACCAGATACATTTCTGAAATACGGGAGATTACTACCGGTGTGCAGGTATAATCTGACGTTTCCGCCAATTGATAAGTCCCATTCGGATATTTGATTACGCGGTTGGCATCTTGGCTGGTGAATGTGGCTTTTAACCGTACGTCTCCTTTGCGTGAAAGAGTATTATCATCAGCAAAAAGACTACTATAACACCAATCAGATGGAGCATAATTCCATGAACCGTCCGTGTCATTAACGTATAATGTGAAGTTTAGAGGACTGGATGCTCTTGAATTATTAACATAGGCAAATATAATTTCCGGACTTGAACTTCCTGCAACCCAATTTTTAGAGAAATCCATAGCGGTGGATGCGAGCGAGAAACTGGGATTAGCTAATACTGCTTCTGCATAGTTTGCAGCATCCGTCATCTTGTTCTGGAAAAGAGCTACACGTGCAGCAAGTGCATTTGCTGCGTCAGAAGATACGTACCATTTGGAATCTGCTTTTGACAGTAAGCGGATAGCTTTACCCAAATCCTCTTCGATGAATGTCCATACTTCAGCTTCCGGAGAGATAGGAACCACCTCTTTTGAACGTTTACGCAGGATGGGGACATTTCCATAATGAGAGGCCAGACGATAATAAATAAATGCACGGAAATAGTAAGAGACACCACCTACTTTTTTCATAAGAGCACTTTCTTTATTTTCGGAAGCTTCATAAGTTTCTACGAGAAAATTGACCTGGTGCAATGTTGTAAATGAGTTTCTCCAAAAGGAGAGAATGTTAATTGCCTGATTGGTATACGAGGGAGACATTTCACATGGGTCTGTAATTTGACCTCCTCCAGGACCTGCTTTGAAATTTTCCCCTTGTATATCATCCAACCACCAGAAAGTGAATGTATAATTTTCCATAGTGGCGTATACTCCATTTAATAGCTTTTCGAGATCATCATCCGTCAAGGCTGATTGAGGAATTGCATGTCGGGGGCTGATGTCGTCCAGCCAGTCAGAACAGCTCGTGCCGAGTACAGTTATGGTCATTAAAACCAGAGTGAATAATAGTTTTATATTTTTCATATCGTTAGTTTTAGAAGTTAATGCTTGCACCTATGATAAAACTCTTTAATGTGGCTTGTTCTCCGAAATCTGCTCCGTAGCTGTTGCCTGTCGGATTACTTTCGTATGAGAATTCCGGATCATATCCGGAATATTTGGTCAGTGTAAAAAAGTTGTCGAGAGAAACAAAGATGCGAGCTCCCGTTACATGTATTTTTGACAACAGAGAATGAGGAAGGCTATATCCCAATGTGATGGTTTTGAATTTGAAATAAGAAGCATCTTCCAGATAGCGGGTAGAAACAAGATTGTTTCCGAAACCGCCGGTGAACGTGCCTGCCAAAGTAGGGCGTGGAACAGTGTTGCTAGTTCCTTCTCCCCTCCAGTAATGGTTGGCGGCATATTTTGATATGTTATAGAATTGTTCCGAATCGACCAGTGTGCCATTTTTGTAACCTTTGATACTGCTGGACGCTAAGCCGAGATGTTCCGTACCTTCTGTTCCCCCGCAGCCTTTCCATGCTGACAGGATTTTACCTCCGGCTGCAAATTGGCAGAAAATGGATAAGTCGAAGTTTTTCCAGTTCATAGTCGAAGTGATACCACCATAAATGTCAGGTGTAACCTTTCCTACATACATGCGGTCATCGTCTGTGATGTCTCCGTCATTGTTGTAGTCAAAGTACTTACAATCACCGGCACGTACTCCTTTTGCGTAGAGTTTGCTTGGTACTTCCTGGTTGGTTTGATAAATACCATCCTGACGCAACATATAGAAAGCACTAACCGGTTTACCTACCATTAAAGCATGCATTACTTTACCGGTATTGGCACCACCACCGTTGATTTTCATATCAAGTACTCCATCCAATGACAATAGTTTGTTTTTTGTATAGGAGAGGTTAGTAGCAAGCTCCCATTTAAAAGGACCATCGAATATTTTACCGCTCACCATCACTTCCAATCCTTTGTTCTCCAGCGAGCCGATATTGGCTGTCCGGGTAGTATATCCTGTTGTAGCAAGTGTACTGATATTATAAAGTAATCCGCTTGTCTTTTGATAGTATCCGTCTACAGATAGCGCCAGTCGTCCGTTGAATAGCTCTGCGTTGATTCCGACATTCACCTGATTAGCTTTCTCCCAGATAAGATCCGCAGCATCTGCTCCGATTTTAAAACCGGATGAACCATTATAGGAATTTCCTCCCGAAGTTACTAATGACATAGCTGCCCAGTTACTGATACCATCCATACTGCCAGTCTTACCCCAACTGGCGCGTAGCTTTAAGTCATTCAGTGGCGTGCCTTTAGGGAAAAAAGGTTCGTTGATAATCCGCCACGCGAAAGAAGCAGAAGGAAATGTTCCATAACGTTTATCTTTTGAGAAACGTGAAGAACCGTCACGACGCATCGTTACATTTAAGATATAGCGATTATCCCAATTCAGGGCGGCACGTCCGAAATAAGATTCGAGTGCATATGCATTATATCCGATACTACCTGCGTAGATGTTAGAACCGGAATTTATCAGACCGAAGCTGGAAGAAGGATAAGCACCGTTTGCGTAATTATCACTGTAAGCTCCAAAAGTTTCATAGTTATACTCTTCGTATGAGTGACCAAGCATGGCTGAATAAGTCAGTTTATCCCAACTATTTTCATACGAAATTACGTTGTCTATAACATATCGGTAACTTACATTTTTCTGTTCGCTAAGTGCACCCCATCCTGCATTTTTGGAACGTGCGTCATGTTTCTCTGAAATTGTTTTCTTTTCTTCATCAAGAATACCGTATATGCTGAATGAGGGAGTGTATTTGAGTCCTTTGATAGGAGTAATATCAAAACTAAGGGCAGCTACTCCTTGTTTCTTATGTACAGTCCAGTCTTCTTCATTAATCAGCATAACGGGATTATGACGACATAATTCTGTTGACATCACTGTATAGCCTCCATCTTCCCGATAAGCTCCAATCCATGGTTGTTCTTCACGGGCAGTACGAATCACTTTCAAACTGGTAGATGACTCTTCCACTTTATCGAAACGGCTGTAAGATCCTGTGAGATTCAGATTCAGTTTAAACCATTTGTTCAGCTGATGAGTAAATTTTGCCCGTAGGTTGGTTTGCTGGAATCCGCTGGTGCGGATGATACCTTGTTGGTCGTTAAATCCCACAGAGGTGAAAAAAGTAGTTTTCTCATTACCTCCCGAGAGATTGATAGATGCCGTAGTAGAGTGTGCTATATCACGTTGAATGAGTCCGAGCCAGTCTGTTTCGGTAATCCGGTCGGGGATAAAGAATGATTTTGTGTCCTTCTTCTGCACATTCCAATTATCTACGGCTGCTTGCATAGTACGAGTATATTCTGCTACATTTGCCATTGGTATATCGTTGGCAATCCATCCAAGGCTGTGGCGTACACTGGCATTTACGCGTGTTTTACTGTTGGTGTTTCCCGATTTTGTGGTGATGATGACAACACCGTTGTTAGCTCGCGAACCATAGATGGCAGCAGCTGAAGCATCTTTCAATACGTCCATGCGTTCGATGTCGTTGGGGTTTAGCATAGGCATTGATTCACTGGGAACTCCATCGACCACATACAATGGGGTGCTGTTACCTGTGATGGATGCAATACCGCGTACCCGTACACTCGGTTGTTCACCGGGGGTACCGCTGGCAGAGGCTACATTTACACCAGGAGTACGACCTTGCAGCATCTTGGCTACATTGTAGTCACTGCCTTGATCCAGATCATCCACTTTCAGGCTACTGATAGAAGTGGTTACTAGTTTTTCGGACTGGGAGCCATAGCCGACTACAACTATCTCATTTAATGCAATGCTACTCTCTTTCAAATATATTTTCAGATTGTTTTTATTGCCGGCTTTCACTTGTTGTGAGTCAAATCCAATATAAGATACTGTTAGTGGTTGGTTAGGATCTGCTACAATGGTAAAGTTTCCGTTAATATCTGTAATGACTCCGGTTCCTTTTCCTTGCATGACATTGGCGCCAATAATAGGAATTCCACTTTCATCTAGTACGGTTCCTTTAATCGCTCTCTTTTCATTACTTCTTTGTTCTGTCTCCTGCTTTACCAATACGATGGTGTTGTTGGTAAATGAATAAGATATATTCAAAGGAGTAAATACCTGTGAGAGCGCTTCGCTGATAGGTTTCTTTGTGCAGCTAATTGTCACTTTAGTCTGATCGTTAAGAACATGATTCCGGTATACAAAAGTATATCTCGTTTGCTGTTCTACTTGTTTCATGAAAGTTTTTACCGTGCCATTTTTGATATGAATGGACACATTTCCTTCTTGGGCAAACACTCCCGAAGGGAATAAAATTATAGCAGCGGATAAAATGGTAAAGTTTCTAAAAATAAGGCTGTTCCGCAGTTTCCTTCTCAATAAAAATGTTAACTTTGTGATATTCATAGTTGATAATGTTTTGATGTATAAAATTTTATCGACTTCCATACAACCAAAGGATTGGGCGATTCTTTGGTTGTTCTTTTTTGATTTTAACTACTGTGTGTTTTCCATAAGCTCCTTTCTTTTAAATTAGTAAATAGTTATTATATCTTTATGTATCTCGTACTTAAATCCGTATTGTATGCTTAAGGATCTTATGACATTCTGTATACTTTCGTTTCGGAAAGATCCCGATAGTAGATCTTGTGCGATTTGCTTATGATGCAATCTGATTTCCACCCCATACCATCGTTCTATCTGGGCTATTACATCAATTAATGGTGTGGATTCAAAGATGAGGTAATTATCTCTCCATCCGGCTTCAACATGGGCATCCGCTTTGCTTATTCGTAGTGTTTTGTCCATAGCGGAATAGGTCGCCTTTTGTCCAGGTGAAAGCGTATATTCATGGGGAAGTGAACCACCTGATATTCTGATTCGTCCGCTAAGTAAAGATGTTTCTACAATGTCTTTTTTATAGGTCTTTACATTGAATGAAGTTCCTACTACTTCAATTTGCAGATCGTTGATTATTACCTTGAATGGGCAATCGGGATTCTTGGCAACATCGAAAAAGGCTTCTCCTGATAGTTTGACGAGGCGTTGCTTGGAGTTGTTTACATCATATTCCAGGTTTGTAGCCGCATTTAGATGTACAAATGTACCATCAGGGAGAGCCATTTCTGCTTTACTGCCAGCTTTAACTGTTACAGCAACCATTTGACTTTCCGGGTTATTCATCCATGTATAAAGTCCAAAAGAGGATGATAGGATGATAGCGATAATGGCAGCATATTTCATATATTGCAGCCAACGGCGTCTCCAAATGATTTGTTGTAGTTCCTTTCGAATTTGCTTTTTCATCATAGGAGGCATCTTTATCTCTACTGTGTCGTTTTCCATATCTATCATGGTATTCCATAACTCTTCGTCAGGTATGTTGTTGAGTTCATTTCTGAACTTTCCAATATCGGAAGAGGTGATTCCTTTTTCGATGTACTGGCAATATAACTTTTTAAATTGTGGACTCATATTATTGGTGTTTCTATAGGTTATACGTAAATACATAAAGGGAGTACTAGACTTCTTTTATGTTGTAGAGCATAGAAAAAGTTAGGAATAGTAGGTGTTTGTAAAGTTTTGTGGAGTTTTAATTATTCCTACTGAAAGTGCTATTCTTGTTACAGGAAGAAAATAAAGAGAATATTATATTTCATCATTTCGCTGCGAAGAATCTTCAGGGCGGAAGTCAGATAGTTTTTCACCGTTTGTTCGGAGAGATCCAGTTGTTCGGCTATTTGCTTGATGGGGATATGTTTCTCCCTGCTTAATTCATAAATCTCATGTTCCCGTTGTGACAGAACTTTCTTCGATTGTTGGAGTTGTTGCAGGAATTCGTCGTACAATAAGATATCTTCCGGTGATACGTCAGTTGCCTGGTTCTCGCAGTATTCCATAAAATCCTCGAATTGCAGTTCGTTGACCTGTTTGCGGAAATAATCGATTACCTGATGTTTGGCAATAGTGAAAATAAAGGCTTGCAGATTGCCGAAGCTATTCAACTGGTTACGGTTGTCCCATAGGCGTAAAAATGTATCCTGAACAATATCCTGTGTCAGGGAACGATTTTTTAGTTGTTTAAGAACAAAGCTGTAAAGTCGGTCGGCATAGGCCTCATAAATCTGTGTAAAAGCCTGGTAGGAGCCGTTGCGTAGTTCTTTTATGCACTGTATTTCGTCTATTTTCATCCTTTCTGCAATAGAAGTAGGTCGGGCAAATGTACTGAAATAATTTAGAAATCAACAAATCTATGTGAATAAATAAAGAGAAACCGATGTCCGGTAGTTGGCAGATGAATTTTATTTTGCAATCATATTACAATCATATATTGAGCTTTATTGTGCCGTCTCTTGCTTTCCGCTAATTAATTTTGTATCTTTACTGTTTTTTACCCTTGTAAAGACAGGTGGTCACCTTATGCAGTGATAAATATCACCTTATAAGGTGACATTAGGCTGTTTACAAAGTGACTATTGTCCCGTTACAACCGGACAACTACCCGAGTGCATAAACAATGATAAATCTCTGCACTGAAAATCTTTATTCTCTGCACTGAAAAGTCTTAAATATAACAATAAGATTATGGCCTTTTACAATTTAAAGAAAAAGCCTGCCTTGACTACTAAGGAAGGAGAAACGGAAACAATGTATGCCGACATTGTCTACAGTGGAACGATTCCGGCAGAACGATTGATCCGTGGCGTTGCTAAGAGAACCGGATTTAAGGAAGGAGTGATAGAAGGTATCCTGATGGAACTGAAAGACGATGTATTGCAATATCTAGGTGAAGGATACCGCGTCGAATTGGGAGAGTTCGGCTTCTTTTCAGCCAAAGTGAAAGCTTCCCGATTAGTCGCAAATAAGAATGATATTCGTTCTGAATCCGTAGCTTTCAACGGGGTGAATTTCCGTGCTTCCAAGAGTATGCGTGTGGGTATTCGCGGAGATTTGGAGCGTAGAAAGTGTGTCGATTTCAACACTTCGCGTAAGTGGGACAGAGACAATCTGAAGAAACTCGTCCTGCAATATATCGGAGAGCATGGCTTCATCACAAGAGCCACTTATACGCAACTTACAGGACGCCTGAAGAATACTGCATTGGACGATCTTAAATCTTTTGCAGCCGAAGGCATTATTAAGCGAGAGGGACGGGGTAATCAGATGCATTTCATTGCACCGCCACGAAAGGAACCGGATGGCGAGTAGTGAAATCTAACGGAATATCGATGGAAACCTTTGTCGTACAAGATTGGAGATTGGGAACAGAACAGAGAAATGAAGAGGTAGTATCTACCCGAATGGATTGAATCAGTGCAAAATGTGGTATAAGTATGATGTATGGCTAAAAAAATACAGTACCTTTGGCTGTGAATACAGGTAAAACGGTGATGAGGTGTCTATGAAACAGCCTTACAGTGGATTTCTCGTCCGAATGTTGTTTGACCGATAACACAAACTATAATATGTTGGATATCATATACTACTTCAATATCTTCGGTTGTCTGACGATGGGGATGGCTCTACTGTTGATTCAAACAGCCCCACAGCTGATAAACCCGCACTACCGCAATGCCAAACGATTCTTGGGTATTGCATCGATTATCGTGGCTCTGTGCAATGCGCTTATCCTTTACAACAGGGTACAGGAGAGCGTTGCCGAGATATTTGCAATGCCTGTGCTCGTTGCGGCACAGTTGCAGGCGGCGCTTTTTACTTTTATCGTGCTGATACTTTTTCATTCACCATACGTTTGCCGGCGAAATATTTTGCGACACCTCTGCCCGACATTGTTTTTTGTGGGACTCTATCTATTAACGATACTTCTATTTCCTGATGTGAGGATCTATTCGGTGGATGAGTATATAGCGAATATCACGAATCCGGTTCTTTTGTTAAGAACTGTATTTGCGGCTACTTATCTGACGCAGATCGTGATTTACGTCCGTTTATTCCGGCGTGAGCAACGGAATTATATAGCCAAGATTGAGAACTATTTCTCCGACACCGACAAATATGAATTCCGGTGGGCTTCGAGATTGTTCTACGAGGCTGCCTGCATCGGTATTGCCGTTCTGGTGTTCAGTATATTCCCTGCCCCGTTATTCGACGGAATAATCACGGTGGTGATTACAGTGTACTACTTTGACTTTGGAGTGAGGTATATCAACTACCAATACAAACTTTACTATGAGGCTTTGCCCGCGATAGAGGAGAAGGAAGAGTCGCAGCCGGCAAAGGAGAGTGAAGGAGACAAGGAACTGGAAGATGAAATGGTAAAACTATTATTGTATCTCCAGCAGGGTGTTGTGCTGGGCGACTATGCCGAGGCTCTGCATATCCCGGAACGGAAACTATCTGTATTCATCAATTCGACTTACGGGGTGAGTTTCAAACGTTGGGTGAACAATAAACGGGTAGAATACGCCACAGAGCAAATGGCGAAACATCCGGATTATACAATGGAGAGGATTGCCGAGCTTTCGGGTTTTGCCCACAAAAGCCATTTCTGTAAAATCTTCCGGGAGATAACAGGGGGATCTTTTACCGAGTACAAAAATAGATAACACCTCCAATCTGTTGTATATTTGGCGATACAGCTTGTTCCAACATACAATAAATCCACAAAAAACACTTGTGTTGCACGTTTCGACGTCAGATATGCGTAAACGTGCACCAATCATCCAAAATTTTCATTATATTTTTGCTGCGTAGGGCATAGACCGCTCTGCGCTTTTTTGTTTTCCCATGAATATTAATCAAATATAAAACAACATGAAAAAGATTTGTTCTTTGTTAGTGCTATGTGCAACAGTAGTCTTTGCTTCGTGCAGCAAGGACGATCCGGTAACGGAGCCCGTGCCGGAAGGTATCACCGTCACCACATACGACGCCCTGCTCGACGCCCTGCAGACGGGCGGCACCTCGGCCGACGCTCCGACACTCGTCACGCTGGGCGCCGACATCACGATACCCGCGGGAGGTGACTACAACACCCCTCCCATGAATGGCAGCGGTTACTTCAAGATAGACGGCGGCGGCCACACCCTCACCTGGGAAGGGGAAAACGGCAACAACCACCACTTCCTCGGCAATTCCGACCCCGACGACGATGCCGTTTATATCGAACTCACCAATATCAATCTGGACCGACAGGATATGGGCACCGCGGTAGCTGTTTACAACGGCAGGATTACGCTGGGCAAAGACGTGGCATTGAACGGGCAATATGAACGCATGATTCTGGCTTCCGGCGAGCAAGCGGCATTGGAACTGGGTGACGGCTGCGAATTGTCTTACACGACAGGCCGTTCGTACTGTGTAAGCGTCTGGGGTGGCGCCACCCTCGTGCTGAACGGGGGAAAGACCGCTGCCGGGGCTTACATAGACATAGCCTGCTATTTTGACCCGGCCGCCTCCCATCCCCTTATCTCCGTTCCGAAAGCCCTCACGGGGGATGTGCACCTCTTTCTCGACATGACCGGTGTAACCTCCATCGCCCAGGGTGCCGGCGGTTACCAACTGACGCAGGCGGACTGCGACCGTCTGAAAGTGAATCCGGAGTCAATGGTCAGCCTCTATGGAGAGCCGAGTCAGAAGTACGGCGACAACTTCGAGCTTTACCTCGACCCTGCGGCGGAACATCAAATCAAGCTGCGCCTGAAGAATTTCACACCCCCCACTTCCGGCAACATCGACATGACCTCTATGACTGCCGACGAAGCGCAGCTAACCATCCTTGCCGCCCTCGCCGCAGGCTTCACCGAAATCAAGCTGACGGGCGAACTTTCCAAAACAGGAATTGGCGGTAACTGGGGTACATTTATCAATAATAAAAAAATCACGAAATGCGACCTCACCGGAGTGACGGACTGGGGTAGAACGCCAACTCTGCCCGATGTCGCCTTTGCGAATTGCACCGCCTTGCAGGAGGTGACGCTGCCCGGTGATATGAAGGTAATCGGAGGTAGTGCTTTTTCAGGTTGCGCTGCGCTGACTAAGGTGAATCTTTCGCAGGTTACCTGGATTAATCTAAGCGCATTCTGGGGATGCACTTCATTGGAGACGCTCGCTTTGGATAATGTGACTGCGATAGGCCAGGAGGCTTTCTACGGATGCACGGGCCTCGAAACGCTCAAAATACCGAAGTGTACCGAGTTCGGCACTTATATCGTATCGGGCTGCCGCAGCCTCACCCGGATAGAAGCCACCGCAGCCGGAAATTTCGTTGACATAAGTGATGGTCGCAGCAGTATAGAGCGCACCGCCGTTTTTCACAACAGAGACAGTCATTACGGAGATAGCGCATTCAATCCCGCCAAGTGCGACCTCGTGCTGAACGCCGACAAGAAGCAGGATGGCAATGCCACCCCCAAAGTCTTCAGCGACAACGAATGGCTTGTGATGCCCAACGGCCAACTCATGAGATGGAATAGCATCACCTTTGCGCAGCAGTAATCCGCGCCTTTCCCGAAGTTGAACTTCGAGGCGGTCTGATTTATTTTTTGAAATCCAATTTTATGCCTGATGCGGTAGACGGCATATGTTGTCGTAAAAAGATTATATCTTAATTAGTAGTCGATTAAAAACGCTCTGCCATCGGCAGATTACAAAATATATCTCCGCCCAACTTACAAAAAGGGTCCCTACTGTCAAATTGCAGGGATCCTTTTGCTTTATACAATTTACTCCGCATGACTTAGGAAAGCTGTCCTCTGTCAAAAGGAAGATTATCGAATAACGGAGTTTTTTTTACTGTCGAATTGTATAAAAACCGGTCGTGAGTTTGTTTCCTGAGAGAATTTTGTTACTTTTGTATTCGAAAGAGTTACTTGAAGATACAACTCTGCAAATCGCTAAAATGCGCACAGTTACCAAATTGTTATCTCTCAATTCCCCAAATTATGCAAAGTGTTTATTCTTCAATTGGTTATCTTAACCGCGAATAATCTAAAATAAAAAAACGATGTTTCAGAAACTTGTAGCTATAGAGCCGGTCAGTCTGGTTCCGTCGGCCGAAAAAGCGTTGTATTCATTTGCCGGTCAGGTGGTGATGTATCCTGACATACCCGCGAATGATGATGAAATCATTGCCCGTATCGGAGATGCTGATGCGGTGCTTTTGAGTTATACCTCCCGTATCAACCGGTATGTACTCGAGTGTTGTCCGAATGTGAAATACATTGGAATGTGTTGTTCACTCTATTCTCCCGAAAGTGCCAATGTCGATATTCGCTATGCTAATGAACGGGGTATCACGGTGACAGGTATTCGGGATTATGGTGACGAGGGAGTAGTGGAATATGTAGTCAGTGAGTTGGTGCGCTGTTTGCACGGCTTTGGGCAGGAATCGTGGGAGGAGTTGCCTCGTGAGATCACCGGATTGAAAGTCGGAATAGTCGGACTGGGTAAGTCGGGCGGCATGATAGCGGACGCTTTGAAGTTCTTTGGTGCTGATATTTCATATTATGCCCGCAGTGAGAAAGAAGCGGCTACTGCCAAAGGATATCGCTTTTTGTCATTGGGGAAACTCCTTGCAGAGAGTGAAGTCATTTGTTGTTGCCTTAATAAAAATACGATTCTGTTGCACGAAGAGGAATTTAAGCAGATGGGTAACCGGAAGATCTTATTCAATACCGGTTTGTCACCAGCATGGGATGAGGCTGCTTTTACTGAATGGCTGGAAGGTGATAACCTTTGTTTTTGTGACACGATAGGCGCATTGGGGGGTGAGCAACTGCTCAATCATCCGCATGTACGTTGTATGCAGGTGTCTACTGGCCGCACGCGTCAGGCGTTTGACCGCCTGAGCGCAAAAGTGTTGGCCAATTTGTCAGAATACAATGGGTGATGCGATATTAATCAGGGTGCTCACTACTGACCACCCTGCAATATCCGATGTAGCACTATAAATGTCTACTACGGCATGCACCTGATCGTTTTTGATTTCTACTCTTTGCGTATCTCCCACAAATCCGGGAGTAGACTGTATGGATACCTGCATGTTCTCCGGACCGACAGAAGCCCGTGAGGCGGCAACTGTAACATTCACTTTGGTTGGAAAGAGGCGAATAGCTTCCGCAGCACTACCGGAGAAAACTGTACGTTGCTCCGTTTGCAAAGAATCATCATAAACGGGAGTTCCTTTGAGTCCATTAGGACCTTTTTCATTGAAGAAGCGGGCCGTCGTATTTCCCATCAGAGAGGCAGTTCTTAAAACATCGAATCCACCGGTAGCTCCGGATGCGATATAGATTCGTGTACCATTTGCCTTGGCGGTTTCTGCCACTTCCCGATAGAATGTCTCGTCTGCCAAAGCACCGATAGACAAGGTAATGACAGAGGTTCCGTTTCTCAATGCCGGCAAAGCCAATTCCCGCATAGCGGCAGGAGAGGCCGATTCCACCAGATAATCTGGTTTTAATGCCAATAACTCTTCCAATGTGGCGCAAGCAATGCAAGGCTTGCCATGTTGCTGCATTTTATGAACGATGTGCGCTGCTTTTGAAGCTGTACGCGAATAGACACCTACCAAGTCATAATCTGGTAATAAGCCTTTGACAACTGCATCCGCAACGATTTCTGCAAGTCGTCCACATCCTACAATGACTAACTTTTTCATGCAACAAAGATAATACTTTTATTGGTAAGAGCTTCGGTTGGTAATATGGTATTTATTTTCATCAGGTATGTATCCGGGAATGGATTTGTCTGATAGAGTAAGACTCATTTTTATTAATGATAATGTAACACATACCCTGTCTGGCTCCTGTTTTTTCCTTATAATAGACTGTTTGTTCCTTTAATTTATGAACTATTTATAGTTAGGTTACAAAGATTTTCTATACATTTGTCCGGTTAATCTCTATCATCTCATACTCACTAAAGTCTATCCGCCTAATGAAAAAGAACTGTCTACTCTGCTTTTTGCTCTTCTTTTCCTGCCATTCAGCTTTTGCTGGTGAAAGCTTGGATTCATTGTTGAATGTGCTTGATAAAACGATTAAGGAAGCCGATACTTATGTGCAAATTAAAGAGAACAAACTCCATGAGCTGAAAAAAAAAGCACGAAAGACACCTCCCTTTTCTGTCGAACGCTATCATCTGAATAACGATATTTATCTTGAATATAAAGCATACAGTTCCGATTCTGCACTCCACTATCTGAATGAAAATATGCTGTTAGCACGCCAGTTGAATGACAAAGAGCGGGAACTTAAAATTCAATTGGAGCTATCCTATCTGTTATCCTCCATTGGAATGTATATGGAAGCAGCAGATATACTTAACTTGATTGATCGTCAGACACTGCCATCGTCTCTTTTGGGATATTACTATACTTGCTACGAGCATGTATATTTCGAAGCAGGAGCGGCACAACCCCGTTATAAGATGTTTGCTTCCCGTTATGCTAAATTGAGCCATGCATACCGTGATTCCATGCAGGTTACTTTAGATCCATCTTCGGCTACATATCTGTGGTTGCGTGAGACGCAACTAAGAGAAGCCGGAAAATATGATGAGGCTCTTGAGTTCAGTGACCGTCGGCTTGCGGAGGCTTCTTTTGGTACCCCTCAATATGCATTAGTGGCCTATCAGCGTTTCCGCCTTTTTGAGAGCATGGGCAAGAAAGACGAGCATTTGTATTATTTGGTACTTTCAGCTATATCAGATGTACGTTCCGCCATTAAGGAGCAATCTTCTTTAATGGTACTGGCACAGGAACTGAATAGCAAAGGAGATTTGAAACGTGCCTATGACTATATCAATTTCTCATGGGAAATATCACAATTCTATAAAACGCGGTTGCGGAGCTGGATGAATATCACTCCGCTTTCCATGATTAACGGGAATTATCAGGATATTATCAAGCAACAGAATCGGGAATTACTGATCTATATTACGTGCGTAGCCTTGTTGGCGTTGTTATTGGTGATTGCATTAATCTATATCTACCGACAGATGAAGGCCCTTTCCATCGCCAAAAAAGGACTGCAGGAAGTAAACGAACGGCTCTTCTCGTTAAATGAAGAACTCGAGGAAGTGAACTGTCATCTTCGTTCTACCAATCTGGAACTTTCCGAGTCCAATCTTATTAAAGAAGCCTATATTGCCCGTTTCTTCAAACTGTGCTCTGTATATGTAGACCGTTTGCAAGCGTACAGAAAGTTGGTAAATAAGAAACTGCAACGCGGACAAGTGGCAGAATTACTCAAAATGACACATCTTAGTAATGACATTGTAACCGTTGAAGTACAAGAATTATATGCGAACTTTGATTCCGCTTTCCTGCATCTCTTTCCTAATTTCGTGGAATCTCTTAATGCCTTATTATTACCGGAAGAACAAATCGTATTGAAACCGGATGAATTACTGAACACCGAACTGCGTATTTTTGCTTTGATACGTTTAGGAATAAAAGACAGTTCTCAGATTGCAGAACTTCTGCATTACTCGGTGAATACGATCTATAATTATCGTTCAAGAGTGAAGACCAAAGCACGTGTTTCACGAGATGATTTTGAAGATTTGGTGGCAAAAATCCGTTAATAAAATCTGTGCCGAATCTACCTTTTAATGTGAGCTTGTTAAGTTTTAATGTGTTTATTATCAGGTAGTTATTTCTTTGAGTGGATTGTATATTTCCACTTATATTCCCTTTGCTATTTTTTATCGGGGCATTTCCCTCTATTTTTGTCATAACCGAACGGAACGAACTGATTCCGTCTTCGGGAGTTCCTTTTTTTATTAACTAACCTTTATAGAAATACAAATGAAAAATGAATTATTGCATTTTTTTGTTCCGGAAAAAGGAAGAAGAACAAAACGCCAGCCTATAAGCTGGTTATGCTGTTGGGCTATTCTACTGGGAATGGTTTGCAACGCTTGCTCTGACGACGATCCAGTGAAAAAGAATCCTTACCTGCAAGTAAGTACTCGTGCCATGCTGAAAGAGGTGGTAGAGGTCAAATTCAACAACATTGATGGAAATACCGATATTACTGTCGATTTTGGTGACGGGACGGTCAAGGAGGGGAAAGCTGCCACCCCTATCACTTATGCCTATACCCAAAGTGGTGACTACACGTTACACGTTACGGCAGGTCAGTATGAGGTGCAGAAGAGAATCCGTATCTATAATCTGTTGTCGTTGACGGAGGCGATGAAGCAATTCAGAGAGCCGGACAATAAAAAAGTATGGGTTATGACACACCGGGCACATACGTCCGACAGGACTGTTCCCGAGAATTCTGTTTCTTCCGTAGAGGATGCCATTGATTCAGGAGCTGAAGTGATCGAGTGCGATACTCATGTGACAAGTGACGGAGTGGTAGTGGTTTGCCATGACCAGACGATCAATGCTACAACAAATGGTACGGGTGACATTACGAAAATGACCTATGCGGAAATACAGAAGTACAACCTGAAAGACCGGAATGGCCGGGTGACCGATGAAAAGATGCCTACTCTGGAAGAGTTTCTGAAAGCAGGACGCGGTAGAATCTATTACAACCTTGACTACTCTCCGCGTACAGCTACTTCGCAACAAGTGGTGGATATCGTGATGAAACTGGATATGATGGAATCTGTATTCTTCTACTGTAACAGTGCGCAGAAAGCGGAAGAAGTATTGGGTATTACTCCTAAGGCACATGTGTATACATGGACAGGAAGTCATAAACCGATGATAGGATTACCGGGTAACTACTTCGTGCAATACAGCTACCTGACGAATGGGAAAAGCACTCCTTTGGGAAGTTCAATCAATGATGGAATGCTTGCTACGGTGAATATGCTTCCTGCCAGTGGCAGTAGTGTGTCCGAATGGACGTTGAACGAGACTTATCTGGACGAACTCTTGCAAATCTATCCGATGGTATGTATGATACAAACGGATTTACCGGACTTGTTGATTCCGGCATTACAGGCAAGAGGGCTTCGTTAACTTTATCATCTAATATAAAAATCATCTATTTATGAGAAATATTTATTGTAGAACGTGTACCTGTCTGTTAGGTATATTGCTGATGCTGTTTTCCGGCATCCAGGCAAGAGGAGCTTCCTGGGAAGTGCAGCAGGAACGTAAAATATCCGGTACGGTGATCGATGAAAAGGGGGAACCTGTCATCGGAGCTTCGGTGGTAGTTATAGAGACAAAACAAGGTAGCATTACCAATATGGACGGTAAATTCCAGGTGAGTGCTCCGCAGAACGGACATTTAAAAATCTCTTATATCGGTTATGAAACACAAGAAGTGGCTATCAAGGACCGGCAATTACTAAAAATCGTGTTGAAAGAGGAATCCACTGCTTTGAACGAAGTGGTAGTGGTGGGTTATGGTACGATGAAACGGAAAGAAATGACTTCGGCTATTTCGCATGTCGGTGCGAAAGATCTGAATCAAATATCCAGTCTCGATGCTTCCATGTTGTTGCAGGGAAAGGTATCCAGCGTCTCTGTTTCCAATACGGCTTTGGCCGATCCGAATAGTACGGGAAGTATTCAGATTCGTGGTATATCATCACGTAATGCCGGGCTGGGTCCGTTGATTGTTGTAGACGGAGTGCCGGGAGGTGATATGACGAATATTAATCCTGCGGATATTGAATCTATCGATGTATTGAAAGATGGTGCCGCTTCTGCTATTTATGGTACACGGGGTAGTAACGGTGTTATCCTTGTTAATCTGAAAAAAGGAACCCGTGACGGGGAAGTGCATACTACTTACAGTGCTGCTGTCACTTTCAATAAAGCAAAGAAAGAGCTGGACATTATGAATGCGGAGGAATATCGTGCTTATCGTACAGTGTCTAATCCACTTTCCGATATGGGAGCTAGTACAGACTGGTTTGATGCCGTTACCCGTTTGGGAGTGATACACATGCACACGTTAACCTTCTCCGGAGGTAATGCGAGGACCAATTATCGTGTGACAGCTGATTATCGTAAAGCGCAGGGAATCGACTTGCGTTCCGACCGTCGGGAATATGGTGCACGTGCCACTATCAGTCACACAACGAAAGATGGCCTGTTTACGTTTGCTGCCAACATGACTCCCCGTGTCATCGACCGGAACAAATCAGCCAGTGTGTATGGTAGCGTTATTAAGAATAATCCGACGATGCCGGTTTATGATCCCGAATCAGCTAATGGGTACTATCGTTTTCCGTCCGGAGGAGATAGCTCGAATATTGTTGAACAATTGAACGAGGAAGAAAATGGTACGGAGATTAAATTGCTGGAATGGAATGCTACTGCTGCCGTTAATTTGCTGCCGTTGTTTAATCCTACAAATCCGAACATGGTCTTGAAATCACAGGTTACCATTTCCCAGTATCAGGTGGATAAGTTCAACGGATGGTTCACACCATCTACTTACGGTCCTAATGTGAATTCGGGCGTTACAGGAAAAGCAAGCCGTGATTTTGATAAAAGTACTAATAACAATCTGGAATGGGTGACTAACTTCTCTACACGTATTAAGGATCACCAAATCCGTGCAATGGTGGGTTATAGTTATAATTACGGTGTAAGTTCGGGAATGGGAGCCGAGAACTGGGATTTCTCTTCCGATGGATTGACGTATAATAATCTGGGCTCCGGTCTGGAAGCAGCCAAAGAAGGGAAAACCATGATGAGTTCTTATAAGAATGACCATAAACTAATCAGTTTCTTCGGACGTGTCAATTATGACTGGAAAGAGCGCTACCTGTTTACTTTCTCTTTACGTCACGAGGGCTCTTCCCGTTTCGGTGAGAATCATAAATGGGGTAATTTCCCGGCTGTGTCTGTCGGCTGGCGTATCTCGGATGAAAAATTTATGAAAGGACTTTCATGGATTGACGATTTGAAAGTGCGTTATGACTATGGTGTAACCGGTAATCAGGAAATAGGTAACTACCAGTCTTTGGCTACCTATAAGGCTTATGGCTGGTATCAGTATGGGGGTAACAACTTCCATGTTTGGGGACCGAGTAAGAATGTCAATTCGGAACTTCGTTGGGAGAAGGGACACAACCAGAACATCGGTTTGGACTTCTCGCTTTTCAAACACAAAGTAACCGGTTCATTTAACTATTTCCACCGTAAACAAAGCGATTTGCTCGGTAGCTATTCCGTATCGGTTCCGCCCAATTTGTTCTCTACCATCTATGCCAATGTAGGTACATTGCGCAATACCGGTTTCGAGCTTGATATAACTGTCAATGCTGTTCGGACAAAAGACTTTACTTATAGTTTCACATTAGTAGGTGCTACCAATAATAACAAGTTTGTCAGTTTCTCCAATGATGTGTACAAGGGACAGAAATATTACTCCACCTGTAACATGGCAAACCCCAATAATCCGGGATATTTGCAGCGGATTGAAGAGGGAGAGCGTATCGGTAACTACTTCACATACCGTTATGCGGGAGTGGATAAAAAGGGTGACTGGTTGATTTATGACAAGAAGGGAAATGTAATCCCTGTATCCCAGGGTACGGAAGAAGACAAAGCAGTGACCGGAAACGGTTTGCCGAAATTCACCGGTTCTATGACGCATAACTTCACTTATAAGAACTTCGATTTGACTGTTGCTCTTCGCGGTGCTGCCGGATTTGACATTTTTAACGTGCACGATTTCTATTTCGGATTACAGAGTATGAGTACCAATCAGTTGACCACCGCTTATTCGAAGAATGCACATATCACAACAGGTAAGAATGTGATTACCGACTATTTCATCGAGCCGGGTGATTACCTGAAGATAGACAACATTACTTTAGGATATACAATGAACCTGAATAAGAAGTACATCGAAAAGATACGCTTGTTCGGTACAGCTAACAATCTTTATACGTTTACGAAATTTACAGGTGTAGATCCTTCTACATACGAAGTGAATGGACTGACACCGGGTACTTTCGGAGGAGGATACAACTATTATCCATCTGCTTTCCAGTTTATTTTAGGTTTACAAGTAAGTTTTTAAAAGAAAAACAATTATGAGAATAACAAAATATATTATAGGATTGGGTATGATGGCAGGTACAGTGTTAGGCCTACCGTCTTGTACTGATCTGTCGGAAACGGTGTATGACCAGGTGATGTCCAAGAACTATTATAACACGAAACAGGATGTTATCAATGCTGTCTTCCGTCCTTTTGAACACATGTACTGCTGTATCTGGATACGTCATGAGAATGAAGAACTACCGGCGGACCAGCTGATTACTCCTACTCGTGGTACTTGGTGGTACGATGGAGGACTGTGGGAAATGTATCATCGTCATCAATATGACGATATTAATCAAGGGGACTGGTTGAGTGAATGGGACAACTTTTATGTAGGCATTGGTCAATGCAATATGGTATTGGATGACTTGGCACAGTTGAACCCGTCTAATTTTGGTTTAAGCGACAGTGAATTTGAAAGTTTTAAAGCGCAGCTACGTTGTATGCGTGCCTGGGGCTATCTTCGTCTGTTGAATACACATCGCAACTGCATTCTAACGACCACGTCGGATCAGGCAGTGAACGAACTGCCGGAAAACCGGAAACAAGTTTCTCCGCAGGTGATGTTCGATTTCATCGAGAGTGAATTGAAAGACTACTGTCTGACAGCTTTACCTTCCAAGAGTGGACAATCTGGAAATGGTAGCCAGCAGGGACAGTTCACGAAAGCTGCTGCGGCATCCTTATTGGTGCGTCTCTATCTGAATGCAGAGGTATGGATCGGCCAGGCTAAATGGCAGGAGTGCATTGATATGTGTAAACGTATCATAGGAGGAGAGTTCGGATATTATGCGATTGCGGATAACTGGTATGAACCTTTCGACTGGAACAATGAAATGTGCAATGAGGTGATCTTCGGTTTTCCCGGTTCTTATGGGCTGACCAGCTGGCATCTGCAAAATGACAGAAGAACGGTTTACGGACGTGGTTTGCCTTATGGTAGTGCGTATTATCTGAAAATAGAGGGAAACGGCGAACGGAATCCGAAATACGCGCTTTCACCCAGCTATGACAATCAGCAGCCACGCGAACTGTTCGACTATGGATTGGGAATGGTTACCCGGAAGTTTGCCAAATATCAGGGAGACATACGTTATAAGCAATATGTAAACACTGGTAACAATACCCGTGAAGGTATGTTCTTTCTCGAAGGTAAGATTGCCAACTCCGCTGTCAGCGGAGGATATGCCAAGAATCCGGATAATCAATATGTGATTTATTTACGTGATCAGGTCGGACGATTCGAAGGGAATGCAGAGTCTGGTTATATCTCCAATCCGGCTTATAAGGAATCTAAATTGGGTAATGGGGACTTCAACTCCGGACTTTACTGCGTGAAATATCCTTTCTATCCGTTTACCGGAGGTTATTATATTGAGTCTGACTATACAGAGATTCGTTTGGCAGAGATTATTTATTCTCAAGCTGAAGCTCTTCTTCGCCTCGGACAGGCGGGTGAGGCTGGTAAATTGCTGAACAGCGTGCGTAAGCGCAACTATGAAAACTTTACAGCGAATATCGCTTACCAGCCGGAAGGGAACGTGGTGCTCGATCTGAAAGAAATGCTAGATGAGTGGGGACGGGAGTTTCTGGCGGAAAGCCGTCGTCGTACAGATTTGATTCGTTTCGGCAGGTATCAGGAGGCATGGTGGGACAAACCAAGGGATGCAGACAATCATTATGAGCTGTTCCCCTTGTCGCAGACACAGCTGGAACAGAATGAATATCTGAAACAGAATCCCGGTTATCCGGATATTTCCCGGTGAAATCGGTGAATTTGCGATTATTCTTATCTAATGTACAAGTTAAAAAAGAAAGAAAATGAAAAATAGATTATTCATAATATCGAAGATATGTATGCTGGCTTTCATGATTCTGTTGGCACAGGGATGCCAGGAAGATTATGAGATGATAGACCCACCTATGATGACGGATTACGATGACGATCTGGACGAAGAAGTGATTATGCAGAAAGGATTGGAGAGTTACTTTGTGACTCAATTCGGTGAAGGTGAGATGGATGGCAGTTCTTGGGAACAGGCACTGGATGCGGCTGGCTTCCGTAAGTTGTTGAGCGGTTCAATCGATCTCTCCAAGAGTACGATTTATATGAGTCAGGGGAAATATATAATGTCCGAAGAGAGTGGGCTTGGTGTAATCGTTCGCAAGGATGTCAAAGCGATTAAGGGCGGATATAGTCAGTTTAGTGAAGGGACGGATGTTTCGGCACGTGATATAGATGCGTATGTGACAGTCATCAGTGGTGATGTGAACGGAAATAAGCAGGCGGATGCCGGTGATTGTGGTTTGTTGCTTGTCAAGAAAGGGCATATAGCTATTGAAGGGGTTACTTTTCAGTATGGATATGTATCTGAAGCAGATGCCAGTGCTACCGAATGTGGTAGTGGAATTTATGTGAGTGGCAGTGCCAGTGATACTTCTATTGAGTTGACCGATTGCGTGATTAGAGATTGTAAGTCGGGAGTAACGACTTCTGCCAAGCAGGGTGGTCCGGCTGTTTTTGTCTTGTCGGGACAGGTACGTTTGAATAAGGTAAGCTTGTTGGACAATACGGCTGCAGGTCGTGGAGGAGCTGTTCGTTGTAGTAGCAAGACAGCGGTGGTATTTATGAATGGCTGTCTGCTGAAAGGTAATTCTCATAACGGTTCGTGGGGAAATGGTATTCAGATGTCGGAAGGACATATTTGTATAAACAATACCACGCTGATAGAGAATATGGGGACAGGTGCCGCTTTGAATGGAGGAGGTAGTATACTGCTGACTAATAATACAATCATTGGAAATGCGAATGATAGTCATGGGGCTGTGCGCTGTGAGACGGGAGTTGGCGGTGATACGAAGTTTATTAATAATTTGTTGATTTCAGAAAATCCTTCGGCTCCGAGTTTTAATCTGAATGGTAGTAACTTTGAAGCTTTCTCGAAAGGATATAATGTGTATCAGCGTGTGACGGGGATAACGATGAGTGCATCCGATACGGCTTATCCTAATCAGGTGAACGGTGCGCTGAATGAGGAGGGAGTGTATGTGTGGGATCTCAATCAGATTGGTTCGGTAAAAGGATATGCTACCAGGCAGGCAGTAATAGAAGTTGCGAAAAGCTTTAACCCGGTGGCTTCGCCTATTACTAATTTGGGAGAAGTGTTTGTGGAATGGATCGGTGAAGATGCTTTCGGAATAGACCAGCGGGGAGTGACTCGTAATGCCAATAAGATGCAGGCCGGTGCTTATGATGCTGTTCTGGCCAATTAAACCCTAAAACGACTGTAACATGAAGAAAATATTTTATATAATAGCCTTGGGTGTCGGACTAGCCGGATGCTCAAATAATGAGGATGAATTACTGTCAACGGGTAGTTTTCCCGAAGACCATGTAATCCGTATCATTACAGAAGTAAATGAACCTTTGTCGCGTGCAGGGTATGACGTAACGAATCTGGAACGTTTCGGATTGATGATCCGGAATAGCGAGAATGCTGCTTATAACTATCATAAGCAAATGGTTAGTTCCGGAAATGCCTGGAGTACGTCCGACGGTCAGCAGATGCTTTGGGATGCGGAAAGAACGCCGGTGACGATGATAGCGTATGCGCCTTATATGAGTGAAGCTGCTCCGGATGCCTCTTTGGCAGTCAATGCTCTTACCAATCAGACTACTGAAGAGAATGTGAAGTCCTCCGATTTTTTGTTGATGAAAGCAACAGTCGACCCGGAGCAGGATTTAACTGCGGATGGAAAGCTGAAAATCTCTTTGAGTCATGCCATGAGCAAGCTGCTTATAAAAATCACAGTCAATGGAACGACAGATGCTGCGATGAATAAGTTAGGGGATATGTCTATCAATGGGGCTGTTGTTAATGGCATTTGTGATTTGTCGGCAACGGTTCCGATAGTTGTTCCTGCGCCAGATGCGGTAGTGGCTACTGTGGCTCCCTATAAAGGGACGGAATCTTGCGAATGTATTCTGCCTCCGCAAAAAATAGCAGAGGGCTTCTCTGTGAACTTCAGCTATGATGGAAAGCTGTATATCTGGACTGCAAAGGAAGCCATTGAATTGGAAAAAGGAGTGGAACATACCTTGACGCTCAATGTAAACACAACTGTCCGATTGGCTGCTAAGATGGCAAGAAATTGGGCAACCGGACAACTTATCGACCGGAATTAAAGAAGGAGGAGATAAACAATGAAGATTACAAAACTGATATTGGCTGCGTATTTACTGACGAGTATGGCGGCCTGTGATACGGATAAGAATATAGCTATGTACGGCGAAGATTCCGGTGCTATTCAGATTGAAGCTGCTATTAATACTGCCTTTACCCGCAGTAATCCCAGTGCGGCAGGAGATCAGCAGAAACAATTTAATGAGGGTGATGAGATTCAATTAAGTTGTGAGGATGGGTATTTGAATTATGTACTTTCGGAAGGAAAATGGGTGCCGACCGATAATTATTATTTAAGATGGGGTGCGGAACCGGTAACTTATTCGGCTTTTTATCCGGTAGTGAACGGAGCCAGTACGGCTAATTTTACACTTCCCACAAACCAGCAACGTTTGGAAAACCTGGCTAAGGCCGATTATATGACGTGTACCGTAGAGAATGCAACAGACGACGGATCCCGTATTCTTCGTCTGGGTATGAACCGGAAAATGGCAAAAGTGATTATGACGCTTGCAGATGTAGGCGGACAAGCTAAGGTTCAGGGAGTAAAGATTGGTTCCTATCAGGGATATACAAACGGGGAAGTGGTATCGGGTACTTCTTTAATATCCCCTTTCATTACAGTTCCCGAAGGTGGTAAGGCAGGACAGGATGGTTGTACGTACACTGCCATTGTGGCTCCCGGAAAAGCCGGGACAACTGCTACCTTTGTTTCTTTGAACTATTTGGGCGAAGATCTGGTGCTGCCCGGTATACCGGAACTGAAATCTGGAAAGTGTTATGAATTCACATTAAAAGTGGAAGGTTCGATCATAACTATCAGTGAACCGATTGTTTCTCCGTGGGATAGCGGTACTTTGCCGGGCGGAGATGCGGAAGAACTTCAACTGGCCGCTTACTATGTGAAAGAGCAACCTGCTGGAAATGCGACCGGTATGGATTGGGATAATGCAATGGGAGTAGATGCGTTACGCAACTTATTGCAAACGAATAGCAATAGTGAAATTTCCAATGCTAATGCAGCCAAACTGGATGGTAAGAAGATTTATGTAGCTGCAGGCTCTTATGAGATTGTGAAAGAAAACTCTGGAGTGAAGATAGAATATAGCGGTTATAGTAAGCAAGTGGAAATAACGATTGAAGGCGGATATGATCCTTCAAGCACGGGAACAGATTTAACGAAACGTGACGTTGCTAAATATACGACTGCTTTTGTCAGAAATACCAGTAGTGGAGCATCTGCGACGTCTAACTCTTTATTAGTATTGGGTAATCAGATAAATATTATTTTCGATGGCTGTACTTTCAATGGACAATATGAATTGAGCGATGCAGGAAGTGTTCGTGCCGTATTTGTTGCGGCAGGTGGAGGTGACGCAACCCTGCAATTGAATAATTGTGTCATAAAGAATTTTAATCGCGGAAGCGATGGTGGAACAGATGGCGGAGCAGCCGTTAAAGTATCAAAGGGAAGAGTCTTGTTAAATCAGGTGGAAATGGTGAGCAATAAAGCGACAGGGCGGGGAGGAGCCATCACTACTACCGCAGCAAATAGCTTCCTGTTTATGAATAATTGTTTGTTGCATGAGAATTATGCACCAACCGCTTGGGGAACTAGTATTCATGCCGGAAATGGATATGTCTGCATGAATAATGTAACCGTACTTGGCACGGCAGCTACAGGAGGAAATAGCATCACTGTCAACGGAGATGCCTACTTTATGCTTGCCAATACTACGATTGTTGGAAATTCGGGCAATCCGAATGGTGTCTTCCGTGCAGGGAAAAATGCTTCTCTTGTGGTCAACTCTTTATTTGCCAAAGGAGCCGGAAACAGAACTATTTATGCAGGTAATATCACTTCCGGTGGATACAATGTATATCAGGCGGCAGATGCCGGTTGGGGAGCAGTTGCTACGGATACGGATTATTCATCTCAAACTCTTCCAGCTGCTACTTTAACGGATGGCGTTTATCAATGGACTGTGACCGGGGTTATTGACGAATTTGCAACCAGACAGGCTGTGATAAATGCAGTGAAATCCTTTGATGCGACTGTGGGACAGCAATTTGTGGACTGGGTTGGTGAAGCCGGCTTTGGAGTAGACCAGCGTGGAGCAACCCGTAATGTCAACAAGATGCAGGCTGGTGCTTATGATGCAGGACTGTAACTGTGACCAAGATATAATAGGTTTTGAATTAAGTAAGAAGATTAAATAACAAATGAAAGATATGAAGAAAAGCAAGTTTATAGTGCTTTTGTTACTGTTCTGTCTGCAGCCAGGTTTCCTGGCTGCACAACGGGCGGAGCTCATTCGCAAGGATGTGTTAAATCCGCACTTAGATAAGGTTTTAGTGGTGGCGCATCGCGGAAATTGGAGTATTGCCCCCGAAAACTCTTTGGCGGCTATCGATAGTGCTATTCAGATGAAAGTGGATATTGTAGAGATAGATATCCGTAAGACGAAAGACGGTGAGTTGGTTCTCATGCATGACGATACGGTAGATCGCACTACTAATGGTACAGGAAAAGTAAAAGATAAAACGTTGGCTGAAATAAAGCAACTCCGGTTGAAAGATAAGGATGGTCAGTTAACGGAACATACTGTTCCTACTTTGGAAGAAGCATTGTTGGCAGCCAAAGGTCAGATTATGGTTAATCTGGATAAGGCCTACCCTATTTTTGATGATGTATATATTATATTGAGGAAAACCGATACTGCTGATTTGGTTATAATGAAAGGTGCTCAACCGGTGGAGACGGTGAAGCGGGAGTTCGGCTCTTATCTGGATAAGGTGATTTATATGCCTGTCGTAACGATTGATGAGGAAAAATCGATGAAGGTTGTCGAGGATTATATGGAACAGTTGCATCCGGTTGCTTTTGAGCTTTGTTACAGAAATGCTTCTAGCCCGGTACCTGCCGAAATGGAACGCAGGCTGGCAGGAAAAAGTCTGATCTGGTATAATACTTTGTGGGCTTCTCTGGCAGGCGGGCATGATGATGAGGCTGCAAAGAAAGATCCGGATGCTAGTTATGGGTATCTGATAAACAAGTTGGGAGCACGAATCCTTCAAACAGACAGTCCGGCTTTTATGCTCAATTATTTGAGAAGTAAAGGATGGCATGACTAATCACTAAGGCTAAATTTATGAATGATATAAAATTTTCTTTATGGACAGTAGGGTGGCTGTGCATCCTATTCTTTGCAGGCGGTTGTAAATCGACGAATGATTCGGGAGCTCCGATTTCTTTAACTTGGGAGATGGGAAACTACGATGAGAATGGTAAATATTATGAAAATTCATTTGTACTGAAGAATATATCAGATACTCCTGTTGGAAAAGAATGGGAGATTTATTATTCGCAGTTTCCCCGTACTATCCGGCAGGATGCTTCGTCACCGGTTAGAGTGGAGCAAGTGAATGCAACTCTTTTTAAAATGTATCCGGGAGAGGGATTTATCTCATTAGCTCCGGGAGATTCATTGAAAGTGATTTTCCAGTGTGATGGGGAAGTGCCAAAGAATTCGCATGCGCCCGAAGGAAGCTACTGGGTGAGCCAGTCGGGAGCATCGAAAAGTAAGCCACTTCCTGTAACATTGAATAACATACCATTACCTATGACGGAATGGCAAAGAACGATTGCTCGGAAAACGTACGAAACAAACCTTCGTTTAAACAATGCGAATACTCCGGAGTTTCGTTCGACGGATATAATACCTTCCATAAAAAAGGTGATTACTACCGGAGGTAATATCTTGTTAGAAAAACAACTAGCTTTGACTTTTCATGAGGATTTTGCCAATGAGGGAAAACTGCTAAAAGAAAAACTTTCCGGATGGTATGGCTTGGAAGTAGTGCCGGAAGCTTCGGTAACCATTACTCTGGATTACCTTTCTGACAAGAAGAAAGCAGTTAATGAGGAATATTATGAGTTGAGCATTGCCGGTCAGCAGATCAGGATTAGCGCTACTACTCCACATGGTATTTTTAACGGAGCGCAGACCCTGTTGGGGTTACTGAAAGGGCAGGAAAGCCCATTCCGGTTGGAAGCAATGTCTATAGTGGATTATCCGGATTTATTATATCGGGGACAGATGTTGGATATTGCCCGGAATTATACAACGGTGGATCACTTGAAGAAACTGATTGATATTCTCTCTTCTTACAAACTGAATGTGCTCCAGTTTCATTTCTCGGATGATGAAGGTTGGCGACTGGAAATTCCGGGGTTAGAAGAACTGACTGCCATTGGGTCACGGCGAGGACATACTACCGATGAAAAAGATAGGTTGTATCCGGCTTATGATGGTGGATATGATCCGTGTGCCGCTACATCGGGAAATGGTTACTATACCCGGGAGGAATTCATTGATTTATTGCGATATGCAACCGAAAGACATGTGCAGGTAATTCCGGAAATAGAATCTCCCGGCCATGCGCGTGCGGCGATTGTAGCAATGAATGCACGTTATCAGAAATACATCGATACAGACCCGGAGAAAGCAAAGGAATATCTTTTGAGTGACTTGCAGGATACTTCCCGATATGTTTCCGCACAGGCCTATACGGATAATGTTATGAATGTAGCCTTACCTTCCACTTACCGTTTTATGGAGAAGGTGATTCAGGAAATAGTGAGCATGTACAAGGAAGCGGATGCGCCACTGACCACCATTCATTTAGGCGGTGATGAGGTGGCTAAAGGGGCATGGATGGGATCACCCTTATGCAGAACGCTCATGGAAGAACAGGGAATGGAAAAGGCACATGATTTGGCCGAATATTTCATTACCCGGGTGGTTGATTGTTTACAACAGTATAATTTATCCTTTAATGGCTGGCAGGAAGTAGCTTTGGGGCATAAGAAAGATACTCATACTTATTTGTCTCAACACGCAGCCGGTATCAATTCGTGGAAGACTGTTCCCGAATGGAAAGAGGATGAAATTCCTTATCAGATAGCCAACAACGGTTATCCGGTTATTCTCTGCAATGTGAATAATTTCTATCTGGATTTGGCTTATGATGCTCATCCCGATGAACCGGGACATTTCTGGGGTGGATACGTGGATGAATCCAAAGCATTTTCCATGCTTCCATTCGATGTCTATCGTTCTTCCCGTACGGATATGGCGGGCAATCCGGTTGAGATCAGTTCCGCAGGAAAAGGAAAAACAGCATTGACTGCATCCGGCAGGAAACAGATAAAAGGCGTACAGGCCCAACTGTTTGCCGAAACAATTCGAGGATTTCAATGGGTAGAATATTATATGTTCCCTAAAGTGATGGGACTGGTAGAACGTGGCTGGAACGCGCATCCGGATTGGGAAGTCCTCTCCGGAGCAGCAGAGCAACAGGCTTTTGACCGGGATCTGGCACTATTTTATGAGAAAATCAGTGTAAAGGAAATGCCTTATTGGAGCCGGTTAGGGGTAAACTTCCGTTTACCTCATCCCGGACTCTTCGTCAGAGACGGACTTCTGTATGCGAATACTCCTATCGAAGGAGCACAGATACGCTATACGACGAACGGGACTGAACCGACGATTGATTCGATGCTATGGGAGGCCCCTATAACCTGTCAGCCTGCTGTTGTAAAAGCAAAACTGTTTTATAGGGATAAGCAAAGTGTAACCAGCTGTTATTTACAGTAATTAGTGGAATAGTATAGTAGTCTTAGATGCACAAGCAAAAAACTTGTGTATCTAATATTTTATAGACTTTATTCAGAAAGGCTTAGCTCATCAAGAAAGAGAAGTTTGAAATAAAAGAATGAAATGGACAATGTGAATGGATAAATGAGTGTTAGTCGGCTTATGATTAGTGATATAAGTATAATAAATATTAATAAACTCATCCGCAACTAGGAAATATACCCCATTTGAGAGTCTATATAAATAAAGAATGAACTTATTTCTTATATCATAAATGAACATGAAATTCAAAGCAATGTTACTTGCCCTGTCTGTGATGACTGCACTGTCTGCTTTTGCGCAGAAACCGGTGTATCTGGACACAGGTAAGCCTATTGAAGAGCGAGTGAAAGATGCGTTGAACCGGATGACCCTTGAAGAAAAGGTAAAGATGATTCATGCACAGTCTAAATTTAGTTCGGCAGGCGTTCCCCGTCTTGGTATCCCGGAAGTATGGGCTACTGATGGTCCTCACGGTATCCGTCCGGAAGTATTATGGGATGAATGGGATCAGGCAGGATGGACAAACGATTCTTGTATTGCCTATCCGGCACTGACGTGCCTTGCTGCTACATGGAATCCTGAAATGTCTCATCTTTACGGGAAAAGTATCGGTGAAGAGGCGCGTTACCGCAAGAAAGACATTCTGTTGGGTCCTGGTGTGAATATCTACCGTACACCCTTGAACGGACGTAACTTCGAATATATGGGAGAAGATCCGTACCTCTCTGCCACAATGGTGGTTCCTTACATCAAAGGTGTGCAAGAGAATGGAGTGGCTGCTTGCGTGAAGCATTATGCATTGAACAATCAGGAATTCAACCGTCATACCACTAATGTACAATTAAGTGATCGTGCTCTTTATGAGATATACCTGCCTGCTTTTAAAGCGGCTGTTCAGGAAGGTGGAACATGGTCGATTATGGGCTCTTATAATCTTTATCAGGGACAGCATGCTTGTCACAACAAACGCCTGCTTAAAGATATACTTCGCGATGAATGGGGCTTTGACGGCGTCGTAGTGTCTGACTGGGGAGGTGTGCACCATACCGAACAGGCGATCCACAATGGTATGGACCTCGAGTTTGGTTCATGGACGAACGGACTGTCTGCCGGAACGAGAAATGCCTATGATAATTATTTCCTTGCTTTCCCTTACCTGAAATTAATCAAGGAAGGTAAAGTAGGAACAAAGGAACTGGATGAAAAGGTTAGTAATGTCCTTCGTCTGATTTTCCGTACTTCAATGGACCCGCACAAACCATTTGGCTCTTTAGGTTCTCCTGAACACGGGCAAGCCGGACGTCAGATTGGAGAAGAAGGGATTGTACTGTTGCAGAACAACGGTAACTTATTGCCTATCGATTTGAATAAAGCTAAGAAAATAGCCGTTATCGGTGAAAATGCCATTAAGATGATGACTGTGGGCGGTGGTAGTTCTTCTTTGAAAGTGAAATATGAAATTTCTCCATTGGATGGACTGAAAAGTCGTGTGGGCTCAAAAGCAGAAGTAGTATATGCCCGTGGGTATGTAGGCGACCCGACAGGAGAGTATAACGGTGTGAAAACCGGTCAGGACTTGAAAGATAACCGTTCGGAAGATGAATTGCTTGCAGAAGCTTTGCAAGTGGCTAAAGATGCCGACTATGTAGTCTTCTTCGGTGGCTTGAACAAGAGCAATCATCAGGATTGTGAAGATTCGGACCGTGCTTCTTTAGGTTTACCATACGCACAGGATAGAGTGATTAGTGAACTCGCAAAGGTGAATAAAAACCTGATCGTGGTCAATATCTCCGGCAATGCTGTGGCTATGCCTTGGGTAAATGAAGTGCCGGCCATTGTACAAGGCTGGTTCCTGGGTTCGGAAGCCGGAACAGCTCTTGCTTCCGTATTGGTAGGAGACGCCAATCCTTCGGGAAAACTTCCTTTCACCTTCCCGGCAAAACTGGAAGATGTAGGGGCTCATAAATTGGGCGAATATCCGGGCAATAAGGAGGAACTGGCACAGTCTAAACATAGAGGAGATACGATTAATGAAATCTATCGGGAAGATATTTTTGTAGGTTACCGTTGGGCGGATAAAGAAAAAATCAAACCGCTGTTCCCGTTCGGACACGGATTGAGCTACACTACTTTCGCTTATGGAAAGCCTTCGGCTGACAAGAAAACAATGACAGTAGATGATACTATCTCTTTCACGGTCAATGTGAAGAATACAGGAACTCGTGAAGGTCAGGAAGTTGTTCAGCTTTATATCAGTGATAAGAAATCCTCTCTCCCTCGTCCGGTAAAAGAGTTGAAAGGTTTTCAGAAAGTGAAACTGGCTCCGGGAGAAGAGAAGGCGGTAACGCTGACGATTGATAAGAAAGCATTGAGCTTCTTCGATGATGCTAAACACGAATGGGTGGCCGAACCGGGTAAGTTTGAGGCAATCATCGGTAGTTCATCCAGAGATATTAAAGGTACTGTACCATTTGAGTTGAAATAGGTAGATGTTTGGTTAGAGATTTTTTTAAGGAGATGACAGAGAGTCTGGGTACTCGGAAAACGCTAAGTGATTGCAACAAATCGACTTAGCGTTTTTTTATTGCCTAATTTTCCCAGCGTTTGCAAAAAAATAGTAAGAAAGTAGTCGTTTCGCTTGGTAAAGTGTTGTATCAGAAGTAATTTTGGGAAAAATAACAATTAAGGTAACCTAATTATGGAAAAAGGTATTTGGCTGGAAATAGAGGAACTGTATAAGGAGTTTCAGCAACTCGGTATCAGTCAGTCGGTGGACTATGAGAAGTACTACCTCTATTCTCTTATTACCCATTCTACAGCCATTGAGGGTTCTACACTAACCGAAATGGATGCACAGCTTCTTTTCGATGAAGGTGTAACAGCTAAAGGAAAGCCGTTGGTATATCATCTGATGAATGAGGACTTGAAGAAAGCATACGAGCTTGCTAAAAAGGAAGCGCAACGCAATACTGTTATAACTCCTGCTTTTTTGCAGAAGTTAAACGCTACTTTGATGCGGACAACAGGGGGAAGGCATAATACAATAGGCGGCTCTTTCGATTCTTCCAGAGGTGAGTTCCGTTTGTGTGGCGTTACGGCTGGTGTAGGTGGGCGTTCTTATGTGGGTTATCAAAAAGTACCTGTTAAAGTAGAAGAACTTTGTTTCTTGTTGCAGGAACGGCAAAAGAATGTGGAAACGTTCCGTGAACAATACGAATTAAGTTTTAATGCTCACCTCAATTTAGTGACTATTCATCCTTGGGTGGATGGCAACGGGAGAGCAGCTCGCTTATTGATGAACTATATTCAATTCTGCTATCATCTTTTCCCCGCTAAGATTTTTAAGGAGGATAGGGCAGATTATATCCTTTCTTTACAACAGGCGCAAGATGATGAAACCAACCAGCCTTTTTTGGATTTCATGGCGGTGCAATTGAAAAAATCACTGTCTTTGGAAATTCAAAAATATAAAGCTTCTCACAATAAAGGATTTAGTTTTATGTTTTAATCTTGTAGGGCTTCTTTTGATAAGACTTCCACCCATTGTATATTGTGTTGTTTTTCATTAACGAAATCACCATTACAGTAACGGCGGTTGCATTTATTAATATCGAACTTATGTAATTCTCTAATAGTTTTAAATAAAGGTTCATCAGTTTCACCGTTAGCTGAATAGTTATAGACCAGATATTTATGGTGGAAGAGGTACATAAAATAATAAAGAATCATCCTTCACACTCTTCACTGTTCTTTTTATATGCCATAAGCTAAAGTAAATATGCTATAAGCAAAAACGAATATGCTATCAGCTAAAATTAATAAGCTCATAGCAAACGCTCCATCAAGTATTAACATTTGAGCTATCGACTATTAATACTTTGTATTTAGGCTATTAATACTTGAGTTGTTGGCTATATATACCCAAGACGCACGATATATATATCCAACGTGTTAGATCTATATGACCAATACATTGGATCTATATGCCCAACAAATAGGGTGTATAGACCCTTAATCTATACGATATAAGCGTCTTTTAGTCTGGTTATTTGAAAGAAAGAGAAACAATCTTGTTAATATCTGCTAAGGAGCTATATCGATAAAAAGCTATCTAAACTTGGGGGCTTACTAGTTCTTCGTTAACAATCTTAAAGCTTATAAGAAGTCTCTCTTTCGAGTGCAAAACTAAAAGACGCTTACTTTTATTTTGTGAAGGAGGTGAAGGATGATTCTTTATTATTTTATGTACCTCTTCCACCATAAACATCTGATTTATACTCATTCAACTAAAGGTGAAACCGGTGAACCTCCTAAATGAATTTTATAGTTACAAGTAGCTTTAGAAGATTTTGTCTTTTGCTGATCGCTGTAAACTTCAATTTATATTGATTTTCTTTTCTCTTTTCTGATTTTATATTCTATCTTTGCAATGCTCTTTATCAAAATCCACAGCAGGGGAACCTGCTGTATCAATGTGGCAGGCTTTTTTATGCTTGTCCTATCATTCTATATGGCGGTTTCGTACCCCCATGTAGGATGTTAATGCACCTACTGCCTGTTGTGGATGGTGAAGAGCAATGGGACAGGCGGAACCGCTTCTTTTATTTCTTAAAACTACCCTTCTGTATCGCCCCATTGAACTTAATTTATTCACCATTTAATTAAAATTCTTATGGAAGAAGTTTTAAGCAACCAGCAGGCTCGTCCGGGGGACGCGACGCAACTCATGCACGCTATCTTTTCATCCGATGATGAAATGATGTCTTTTTATCTGACCCTCAATTGTTTTATGAATCCTGAAAGCTATCTAGTGGAACGAACAGATCGAAAGAGACTGGAGGATTTAGCTAGTACGCTTTGTAGTAATGTGGCAGCCTTTGAAGCCATCCGTAATTATAAGTCGATAAGTGTGAAAGAGGTGATTAGAGGATTCGGGGCGCACATGATGAATACGCTAATCTCCAATACCAATCGTTTCCAAAGTGCCGATGCCGTGGGAACGTTAATGAATTGCATACTGAATACCACTAAAAACAGTTGGCAGTTTAAGAAAATGGATCGGAATAACGATATACATCTTCAAAATGTACGCTATTTGTTGAATCGGCTGGATGCAGCAGAATCTAATGAAGAGAAGAACTGTGAAGAAGTAGCGATATAAACAGTTTTCTCTAAAAATTACTTAGGAAATGCAAATAGAGGGTATAAGAATCGGAGATAATGTATAGATAAAGGCAAATGTAACGTAACATAAAGCATCTGTAACCTGCCCGATAGAAAAGGAACACAAGACGTTGTGCTCCTTTTTTATATTGTTGTAACTTTGCTTTCAGATAATATGATAAAGCTGATTGTTATGAGAAACACACTTTTTGGGATTCTATTCCTTTTTATTTTGCCTCTTCAGGCACATCAGAAACTTCCGTATTTGCAGAAACAGGGAAGTACCACACAACTTATGGTAGATGGAAAACCATTCTTAGTGATTGGCGGTGAATTGGGAAATTCTTCAGCTTCCTCTATTGAAGATATTGAACGTATATTCCCGAAATTGCAGCGTATGGGTCTGAATACGGTACTGGTTCCTGCATATTGGGATTTAACAGAACCACAGGAAGGTAAATTTGATTTTACCCTGACGGATAAAGTGATTCAACAAGCCCGTGCGAATGATTTGAAGGTGGTTTTCCTTTGGTTCGGTGCGTGGAAAAACTCAATGAGTTGCTATGCTCCGATCTGGTTTAAGGAAGATTATAAGAAATACCCGCGTGCCTATACGAAAGCAGGGAAGCCCCTCGAAATAGCCAGTTCCTTTTCGGAGAATGTGTTTCAGGCGGATAGCCGTGCTTTTTCCCAATGGATGAAACACATTGCTTCTGTGGATAAGGAAGAGGGAACGGTTATCATGATTCAGATAGAAAACGAAATCGGAATGTTGGAAGATGCCCGCGATTATTCCAAAGAAGCGGATAAACTGTTTTATGCATCAGTTCCGTCCCTTTTCATCGACTATTTGCAAAAGAACAAGAGATCTCTGCATCCCGAAATGTTGGCAAAATGGGAGAGCCAGGGATTCAAGAAGAAAGGTACGTGGCAGGAAGTGTTTGGTGCAGACGTGTATACGGATGAAATTTTTATGGCCTGGTCGTATGCGCAGTATGTAGAACGAATGGCAAAGTTAGCACGTTCTATCTATAATATTCCGTTGTATGTCAATGCAGCAATGAACAGTAGGGGGCGGAAACCGGGAGAATATCCGTCGGCAGGACCATTGGCTCATTTGATAGATGTATGGCATTATGCAGCACCCAACATTGATTTTCTGGCTCCGGATTTATATGATAAAGGTTTCGTTGATTGGGTGGCAAAGTATAAACTGCACAATAATCCTCTCTTTATACCTGAAATTCGGTTGGAAGACAATGATGGAGTACGTGCTTTCTATGTGTTTGGTGAGCATGATGCGATTGGCTTTTGTCCTTTCTCTATTGAAAGCGGTTCGGATAGAGCAGATGCACCTTTGGTACAGAGCTATATTAAATTGAAAGAACTGATGCCTTTATTGACAAAATATCAGGGTAAAGGAGTGATGAACGGTCTTTTGTTTGATGAAGAGAATAAAGAACGAATACTTTCATACGATGATTTGGAGATTACCTGCCGTCATTACTTCACTCTGCCATGGGACCCACGTGCCCGGGATGGCACTGTATGGCCTGAAGGGGGAGGTGTTTTGCTACGTCTGGCTCCAGATGAGTATATCGTTGCCGGCAGTGGCTTGGTACTTGAATTTAAGAAACAGGGGGAAAATAAAATGAAAAGTTCACCGGCATTGGGCGAGGATGGTTTTGCCAGTGTGGGCGGAAAGGCATCAAAAACGGAAAATAGCTGGCAAGGTGGTATGAGAGCCGGTATCGGTTCTGTAGATGAAGTTAATGTGAACGAAGATGGTTCACTGAAATATATCCGGCGCCTGAATGGCGATCAGGACCATCAGGGAAGGCATGTACGTATTCCTGTCGGAGAATTCAGTATTTTACACGTCAAACTGTACGAGTATAAATAATGTGACGACATGGTGCACCTTTGTTGGCTACATACGTATAGAAGAGTGGAGTCATTACTTGCCTAGTACCAACAGACTTTCCGGTCCCATATTGAACAACAGGTCTATGATACTCAAATTAGGAAGAAAACCCAGTTTGGGCTCGAAAACCTGATAGTAAGGTTGCGGAATAAACTCTGTATCCACTTCTCGGAAATCCTTTTTGGGATGAATGACTTCCCGAAAATCGAATTCTCCGGGAGCAAACTTCATCTTATATTCGCTAGTACGCTCCATAGTGGGGTGAATATCTATCAATTCACAGACCATCCGGCATAGTTCTTCGTTGAAATCGATTAAAAACTCGTATTTCTTTTCGTAGAAGGGACGGAAGTCGTCCTTGTAATATTCAAAGAAAGGAGTACTGTTGTAGGCTGATTCGATGGCGTTCCAGTGCAGATGTCTCCAGTTGCCGTGGTCGGAGATGCGGATATCTTTCATCGGACACTTCAATGTGTCGGGTTTTACGGTTGGGATAGAAAGAGCTAATTCGCCGGATGGGCCGGCAATGGTGCATCGGTTACGATAGGTTTGTTTGATATAGTGGTCGTGTTGCTCTACAAACACTTTGTCATAAGCCAGAAGTTTGGTATAATATTCGACGGGAGCGAGATAAGCTGAAGATAAATAAGCTATTTTCATTTCTTTCATTTTAATACGTTTAGGGGGCTCTATAATAAGGATATTAATTAAGGATATTATTAAGGAGTTATTTCTTTTATGTTCCGGAAGATTATTTCACCGTTCTGAAGAAACGGTTCCATCGGTATCCGTCAAACAAGCCTGTCTCTTTTTCTTTGGAGAACCAAATGATGGAGGCTTTCCCGATGATATGGTCTTGCGGGACAAACCCGAAGAGCCGTGAGTCGGAAAAGTTGACGGTATTGTTAGACCCCATCCAATAGTAATCTTTAGTGAAATAACAGTGTTGTGTAGGTTTGCCGTCTACGTAGAGAGTGTCGTTCTTTATTTCTGCCTGTTTGCCTTCGTGTATCACGAGGGTATTCCGCAGTAAGGTTATGTTCCAGGGATAGACCCGGATAAATTTCCCTTTTCCGGGAACAATCAGCGGATTCGGTTCGGCATCTTCCCTGTTTGACAAAAGTTGGACAAAACTCTCTTTCCCATTCATTGCCTGTTCCAACAAATAATATTCGTAACGGCTGAAACTACGCACATGAGTACTGTCATTACTTCCCATCAATCCGTCGTTGGTGATGGAAAGAGTATGCATGAGTGAGGTAATCAGATTTTCTTTTGACGCGGGGTACGAATAAAGCCTTTTCTTATCCGGATTGAATTGTGCCTCTGGAGAAATAACGGAGAAAAGAGAATCGACCAATAATGTATCTCCCGGAACTCCGAGGCAACGGCTGATATAGATTTCCCGGCGGTCGATGATAGGTTCCCGGATTCCAGCCGGATTATTGAACACTACAATATCTTGTTGCCGTACAGGACTTTCGCACCAACGATGATAAGAAAAGAGCGACATGAAAGGAACTCGCAATCCGTAACTCCATTTGTTCACTAAGATACGTTCACCCTGGAAAATGGAGTTTTCCATACCGGTGGAAGGGATAAGGCAGGACGTAAAAGCAAATCCCCGGAGCAGAAGCACTACGACTACTGCTCCGGCAAATGCTAGTATCCATTTGAATTTACGAATGTTCATCAATATTTATCACCTTATCACTCTATTCTATCCGTACACTTATCAGTCTACCCACTTGAAGAGGCGGTTCCAGCGAATCTTACCGTCAAACCATCCACGGTCTTTGTCAAGCGACAGCCATACGACAATCGGCTTGCCCACTACGTGATCTTCGGGTACAAAACCCCAATAACGGGAGTCGGCAGAGTTGTGACGGTTGTCACCCATCATCCAGTAATAATCCATTTTGAAGGTATATTCATTGGTCTTTTCACCGTTGATGTAGATACCGTCCGGTTTCACTTCCAACTTGTTGCCTTCGTAGGCTACGATGCAACGCTCATAGATAGGCAGGTTGTCTTCTGTGAGGGTAATGGTAGCTCCTTTGGCAGGAATCCAGATCGGACCGTAATTGTTGCGGTTCCATTTGGTATAAAGGTTCAGCGGATACATCTGTCCGGCGTATTCTTCCGGTTCCATTACTATTTTGCTGATTAGCTTTTTATTGCCAAGGAGAGTGTCATACATCTTTTTAGTCAATGGAAGATGATATACCGGATTCAGTTTGCCTTGCGCATTCCGGTTGTCCAGTCCCATATCCAATAATCCGCCTTCCCAGCCAGAGTCTTCTATCAGCATGGTGTCATCCTTGCTGATGCCTAATTCGCGGAGCATATCTTCCGGAATGTACGGGCCGGTAGTCTGTACGAAGTAGTTGAATTGCAGGTTTTCGGGGTTCTCAATCGCCTTACCGTCAATCATCACCTGTCCGTCTACAATTTGCAATGTATCACCGGGCAAGCCGACACAACGTTTCACATAATTCTCGCGACGGTCTACCGGACGCCACAGTACTTCACCGTAAGTACGAGGATTGTTTAGAATCTGTTTACGTCCGGCGTCATAGTAGAGGTCATAGATTGCACGTTGCTGTGAACGTGTCAGGCTATCCATTTCAATCTGTTTGGAGTAGATGCGTTGTCCTTCACCATAAGCCAGCGTATAGAAGTCCGTTGTCTGTTGGTAGTTCACTGCCACCGTATCTCCTGCCGGGAAGTTGAAAACCACAATGTCATTCAGCTTCACTTTGCCGAAGCCCGGTACCCGTTTGTATTTCCATTGTGGCCACTCGATATACGATTTAGTATTGAAGACAGGCAGCGTATGTTGTGCCAACGGCATAGAAAGGGGAGTGTTCGGTACGCGGGGACCGTAGCTCATCTTGCTTACATACAGGAAATCGCCTACCAGCAATGATTTTTCCAGCGAAGAGGAAGGAATCTGGTAATTCTGGAAGATGTAGATATTGACGAAGTAGACGGCAACCAACGCAAATACGATGGCATCCACCCAACTCATCACACTGCGGACAGCCGGATTCTTCGACTTCTTCCAAAAAGACCAAGGTATTTTCTTTGTGATATAAATATCGAAAATGAAAGGAACAACAATCAATCCCCACCAACTCCGTACCCAGAGGAGGAAGACGAGGTAAAGTAGAATAGCAATGGCACATTTGATCCATTGTGCGCGTGTGGCTTGTCTCATAATGTTATATTTGTTTAGAACTAGCTTCTGAAATCTTAGTCGTTCAAGAATGGGAATAAATCACTCATGCCCAAAAAACCTTCGTGTGTGGCAGTATATTCGGCTGCCAGTACGGCTCCCAATACAAATCCGCCACGACTTTTGGCATCATGCGTGATAGTTATGCTGTCTACATCAGATTCATAGCGAATGGTATGAAGGCCGAACACTTCTCCTTCGCGGATAGAGGCGATAGGAAGTTCATTAGGGGCGCAATCGTTGGTTCCGCTAATGGTTCCGTCCGGTGCAAGGAAAGTGCCTTTCACCCATTTGTCCTTACGGTCCAGCTTTTCCAGAATACCTTCCGCCAATGTAATGGCTGTTCCGCTGGGAGCATCCAGTTTGTGGATATGATGTGTCTCGCTCATGGTGACATCATAAGCAGGGAACTGATTCATGATTTTAGCCAGATACTTGTTGAGAGCGGAGAAGATGCTGACTCCCAGGCTGAAGTTGGACGACCAGAAGAGTGTTTTGCCCTCTTCCGTGCAGAGCTTCTTGATTTCTTCGCCATGCTCGGCCATCCATCCGGTACTGCCCGATACCAGTTTCACACCGGCTTTGAACGCTTTCATATAATTGCTGTAAGCTACCATCGGATTGGTAAACTCAATGGCCACATCGGCCGATTTGAATGCTTCCGATTCGAAGTCATCCTGATTATTGATGTCAATGATGCAGACGATTTCATGTCCGCGACTACGGGCAACCTTTTCTATCTCTTTGCCCATCTTTCCGTAACCGATCAGTGCTATTTTCATTGTTTTCTGACTTATATTCAAAATAATAGTCGCAAAGATAAGATTTTTATTACATTTGCAGCGCACATTAACGTCTTGTTAACATGGAACATCTTCTCCACTACGTGTGGAAACATAAATTATTTCCCCTGAAAGTACTGCAAACCACCAACGGCTTACCGGTAGAAGTGATTGACCCCGGTCTGCAAAACCCCAACGCCGGTCCCGACTTTTTCAACGCGAAACTAAAGATTGACGGTGCCTTATGGGTAGGGAATATAGAAATACATACACATTCTTCCGACTGGTTTCGCCACGGGCATGATTGCGACAAAGCCTATGATTCTGTGATTCTCCATGTGGTGAGTGAAGCAGATACGGAAATAACCCGTTCCAACGGTGAACAGATACCGCAACTATTACTTACCTGTCCGGACAATGTGCAATTACATTACCACGAACTTTGTGTAGCCGATCAGTATCCGGCTTGCCATCCCATCCTTGCCTCTCTTCCCAAACTTACCATTCATTCTTGGCTGACCGCTTTGCAAACGGAACGTTTGGAGCAGAAAGCGCAATTAATCACACAGCGTCTCAAACATTGTAACAGTAATTGGGAAGATGCTTTCTTTATCACCCTTGCCCGTAATTTCGGTTTCGGCTTGAATGGAGATACTTTTGAAACGTGGGCGGGATTGTTGCCATTTCGTGCGTTGGGTAAGCACCGGAATGATTTGTTTCAGATAGAAGCTTTTTTCTATGGTTTGGCTGGGTTGTTGGAAGAAACATTTCTGAAAAAAGAACAGGAAGACGAATATAGTCTTCGTCTTTGTAAAGAGTTTCGTTATTTACAGCATAAATTTGAAATCGGGCAGGGGATGGATGCTACTTTATGGCGTTTTCTCCGGCTTCGTCCGGAAAACTTTCCGCATATTCGCCTGGCGCAGTTGGCTTATCTTTATCAGAAAGGAGACAAGCTGTTTTCACGTTTGTTGGAAGCGGAAACTCTGGCGGACGTGAGAGCTTTACTGGATACCCGTACGTCTCCCTATTGGGAGAATCATTATCTATTCGGACGACTATCTTCTCAAAAGGAAAAGACGATGGGAGAGCGTTCCAAGGATTTGATTGTCATTAATACGGTGGTTCCTTTTCTTTATACCTATGGTTTGCACAAGGCAGATGAACGAATGTGTGAACGTGCCGCACGCTTTCTGGAAGAATTGAAGGCGGAGAGTAATCACATCATTCGTTCGTGGAGCGATGCCGGACTTCCGGTAGTCAGTGCGGCGGATAGTCAGGCACTGATACAGTTACAAAAAGAGTATTGCGATAAGCGGAAATGTCTGTACTGCCGCTTCGGCTATGAATATTTGAAACATACAAAGATTTAGTTCTTAAAATAACCAAGATGCCAAACTTGTCATTATCTTTGCGCCGTTAATTAAACTCTTAATTTATATAGTATTATGAGAGCTAAAAAGTTTGTATGCTGCTTGCTGGCTATGATGCTGCTCGCAGGTGTTTCGTTTATCTCCTGCGGTAATAGTTCCAAGGCAAAAGCCGATAGTGAACTGACTACACAAGACGGTGAAGATTTCAAATCCTTTTTGGATAAATTTACTTCCAGTGCAGCCTTCCAGTATACTCGTATCAAGTTCCCATTAAAGACTCCGATCACTTTGTTGGCAGATGACGGAGAAACCGAGAAAACATTCCCTTTCACTCGGGAAAAGTGGCCGTTGCTGGATAGTGAAACTATGAAGGAAGAGCGTATCACCCAGGAAGAGGGAGGTATTTATGTTTCCAAGTTTACGCTGAATGAACCGAAACACAAAATCTTTGAAGCGGGCTATGAAGAGTCCGAAGTGGATTTGCGTGTTGAGTTCGAATTGCAGGCTGACGGGAAATGGTATGTGGTGGATTGCTATACAGGCTGGTATGGATATGACTTGCCGATTGGGGAGTTAAAACAGACTATTCAGAATGTGAAAGAAGAAAATGCCGCATTCAAAGAAATACATCCGTAGAGATAAGTATCAATATCAAGTATTAAGTATCAAGTATTAGCCAGTCATTTAATACTTAATACTTGATACTTAATACTTATTATTAGGGTTCTCCTACATAATATCCTAGTTCGGATTCTTTTCCGTCTACCATTTCCCTGACAATGCCGTTTTTAGTGTTGAAATCCTGATAGAGTTCTTCATAATCACGTGTATAATCTGCGTCGGGGACTACGTTAACATCAAATTTTAGTTCTGCTTTTCCATTTGGGAGCATATTACCGAAAATCCGGATGCGGTGAACCACTTCGCCTACATTCTTGATACTGTTGTAGGTTGCCTTGAATTGCCTGATACCATCCTCAGGAATGATGATATGCGAACTTTTATCCAGAATGATACAGCCACAGGAAGGTTGCATTTCTGAAATGATTAACGGAGCATCTCCCGTGTTGGTGATGGTAAACATGATATCGAGTTGCTGACCTTGCTTGATAGGGTAATAGTGTCTGACGGAATCTTTTATCGTCATGCTGGTGGGACGTACTTCCTTCCTGCACCCTGTAAAGCAGAGCGGAAGTGCCGTCAGTAGTAAAATATAGAATATAGATTTATTCATTGTTGCCATTTATTTTTGTTATATCACTTTTTCAGCATTTAAGGGATGAATGCAATTTCATCGATACCCATTTGCGTTCCCGGTTTCTTTAAACAACTGATTTTTATGCTTAATTGTTCTGTTCCGTTCAGGGCTGCCGGAACAGTGGCTTTCATCATTTCTCCTTTTTCTGGGGAGTCTTCCGGTTTCAAGTCTATTGTTTTATAGGCTACTCCGTCTTTCAACAGTTGAACTTGCTGTGGAGCATAGATACGGTGGCGGGGAAGATTCAGAAAACTGATATAGAATGTTCCTGATGCATTGAGTCCTTTAACCGGCAGGTTGATGGTACATTCTTCTCCCGGAATGATAACCCAACCGCAATGATAGTCTCCGGGTAAACCGTGAGTGCCGTCGGTCAGTTTCTTTGAATCATTTTTATTTAGTTTAGGGGTTGTGGAAGGATTCATTCCCAGAAACAAACTTTTCTTTATGTCGGAAGCAAGTATATATTGTTCCCATTCCTTTATATAATAGTCAATCTCATAAGCTGACTCATTATAATATTCCATTCCGGCAAATGCTTGATGCTCTTTGAGCTGGGTGACCCATTTACGAGCTTGGGGAAGCGGTTGAATATCCTTTCCATTCCGCTTGGCATATCCGTAAGCGTCGAAACCGTGGTCACGTGCTAATTCCATGCGCGTGAAAGACAAGGCGGTCTGGAGCTCGTGCAGCTTTTTGCGCTCTTTCCCTTTTGCTTCGGATACAAAATCTCCCATTTCATCATAGAATTTGATAAACTTCTCCGGATAGAGGAATCCTTTTTCCGATTCTCTGATACCGGCGTAAAGTCCGAGCCGCTTTCCAGATTGGGCGTTGTTTTCTAGCTCTGTGTAGTAATCGTACAGCCATTTTTTGGATACCGGGTATTCCTGATTGAAATAGCTTTTAATTAACTCATCAACCGGAAGTTCCGGGTTGATAAGAAGGGCTGATAATACAAAAGTCCTCATTTCATCGAAAGAAGAATAGCTGTAGCCGCTTCCGTTGAAAAATATGCCGCTGGCTCCGTGTTGTTTGAAAAGTTGGAGTCTTTGCTGGGCTATCTTTAATATGGGGAAAGGAGTGAGGTAGTCGTCGAAGTTGTTGATATAGTCCCATATATAGATGTTGTTCGTTACTTTCTTCCAGTTGTCGAGTTGTTCCGCAAATTTCTTGTCTTGCTCGTCTTTGCCGTCTGTCCGGCGGGGCGGGTAGTCGATAGCGCTGACAATTACCCCGACGTTAGGCGGGAGCTGCTTGTCTGTGACTTGTTGCGTAGTCAGGTAGGAAGTCGTAAAGAACGTGTGTTTGGGAAAACGCTGCGACAGGCGGAGGATCAGTTCCGTAACGGCGGGGGTTGCGTTCTTCTCTGTATTTCCCAATGCGGTACAGGTGGCACACGTACAGGCGTACGGAGTATCATCCGGTGCGATTACAAAACGGAAATTCCCCTTTTCACCGAAGTTATCTACGATGTAACTTTCTATCTGGCGATACATATCCTCGGAAGAGAAACACAGTTGTGAGTCATCTGTCTTCCCGTGAATGGTGGCATATACTTTCTCTGCATCTTTTCCCAAGACTTTTCGCAGGTTGTGTCCCCATATTCCCCAGCTGTCATCAAAGTTGTTCAGGCCGATAACGCCTGTATGATCGGCGTTCAGGCCGTATGGAGAATAAATACTTTGATAGTCAAATGCAAAAGCTCCGCAAGTATCGTTGAGATTGATAAGGGCGGGAGGAAGATCCGAACCGTCTATACGCGGGTCTTCTTTGCTGATCTTCTTTATCAGTTGGTATTGCAGCCATAACATTTGTTTGTCGTCACTTGCGGTCAGTCTGATATCAGAGCCTTTGCAGGCTACTTTGAATCCTCTCTGCAATGTTGGGTCTATCTGTATGATGATGCGCCACATGTCCATTTCGGAAACGCCAAAAGCGACTATTTCATCGTCGTTTGCACGCTTCTTGAGATGCTCGTACAGGTATTTCGCCCACCGGGTGTCTCTGTCCGTCGGATCCTCACCAATGGTGACGAGATACCCTTCTTTAGATGGGAACATCTCCGTGCGTGCCTGCATACGGCAGCCGGATAAAAGGCAGCAAATACATATCATTCCTGCCAATATGGGGCAAAGCGTGTCAGAATGAAATATAGACTTGTGCATAGATGTTATATAAGTTTTTATAGCGTGTCGATATGGATTCTATCGGGTTGAGCGGACTGGTCCCTCGCACGGTGTTGGTCTGGTTATAATAAGTATTCCAGGTACCCATCAGACCTATGGTAATGTTAGGACTGACCATATACTGGCCTCCCAATCCCACCATAGTATTGGTGTGAGAGAAAGAGCCGGGCAGCGCATAGTCCAGTACGGCCGTTTCCGGTGCCGATCCGATGCTTGCCATGGCGTTGATATTTGTCTTTCCGTCATTAGCCGGGAAGTATTTGGCGCCAATCTGAGCATTGTAATAGAAGTTGGAGTTGAAGAAGTGCATATCTATCTTCGTGTTGAGACGAACGACTTCAATGGTCTTGGCTAATTCTCCGCCTACAGTGAGTAGGTTAGTTTTTGACTCATTCCAACCCGTAAACAGATAGCCATTGTCTCCGGTGCCACCTGCAAAGAATTCATCGTTCCATTCATAACGCTTTGTGTAGGCGGCTACCCGTCTATAACCCACATGTGCACCTATTTCCCAATCATTCTTGAGATAATGCCGTAAAGCGACATCAGCCGTTATGTCCGGGAAGTATTTGGTCGCAAAGGCTGCATTGGCCGTGAGGCTCCACTTCGGTGAGAAGTGATGCGTCCACTCACCTTGTACCTGAATGCCGACTCCTCCCGGTGTCTGTTCTTCAGCCTCCATGCTGTCGCTTGCCGAGCCGCTTCGTCCTGCATAGTTGAGACGTCCCGTGTAGCTGTTCTTCTGGCCTTTTCGAGTGTATTCAGCGGTGGCAACGGAGGTAATGATGTCTTCTTCTCCGTAGCGTGCACGCAGGTAGGTCAAAGCAATCTCATTCTTGAGCATCATGCTTCTAAGGCCCGATAAGTGTCGTTGGAAAGAGCGATATTCCATGATGGATGGCTCGTAGTACTTTTGGTAATAATAGGCTGAATCCGCTTGACGGTTGGCTTCATATACCACCCCCTTGGTGTACTTCAATGATTTGTTCTGACTGTCGTAAAGCAAAGCTGTATCAAGAACAGCGAGAGCCTTTTCCGGTTCTTTCGCCTTTGTCAGTTGCAGGGCACGATATTCACTGCTTTGTGAGAATGCGCCTATAATCTCTTTGTTACTCGGGTATTTATTGAGTATCGGTTTCAGGAATTCCAAAGAAGCTTCGTATCTCTTGTCACGCTCAAGGACAGTAGCCCTCTTTGCCTGATAGAACGGTTCTTCAGGATAATAATTGATCCCTTGAGCCGTATATTTCTCGAATTCATCGTATTTTCCGAGTAAACCGGACGAATTGATGGCATACCGTAATCCGAGATCGCTCGATGGATTCAGGCTAATTAGCTTAACAGATTCCTCGTATGCTTTCTTCGTAGCTCCGGCTTCCATACATTTCTTGATGTACGGCACTGCTAGTTCCTCGTATCCGATAACATAGAAAATGCGCATATCCTCATCACTCTGCTCGATGGCAGATAGATACAGTTGCAAAGCCTCTTCGGTTTTATCCATTTTATCGAGAATAAATGCCCTTTTCAACGTGCCGTTTTCGTAATCAGGGAAGTGAAGAGTGATGGTGTCCAATGTGGCAAGTGCTTCATTGTAACGTTTCATATTGATATAGCAACTCAAGGCTTTTTCCCATGCGGCACCGTTCACTTCATTGTCGTCTACATGTTTTTGAGAAACGAACAATACGTGCGGCAATGCTTCTGCGTACAGACCAAGTTCCATCAGTTTTTCAGCTTTCTTCATGTGTTGTGCGCTCATGGCAAGCGTAATATCATAATCATCAGGATACATCTCATACATCTTTTTCAGCGTTGAATAGGCAAGATCATCCTCATTCATCTGGCGATAAAGCATATATTCTTTATAAAGAATTCCTTTATCATTGTTGCCATATTGTTTTTTAGCTTCTCTGATATAGAAGAGTGCGTCATCGGTATATCCCCGGGTGACGGAAGTGTTCAGCAGGTAGTCTAATGCTTCCTTGTTCTTATTACCTCCTTCGTAGGCCATGCCATATAATACATAAGGATCCCGCTGCTTCTCTGCTCGGGCAGCCTCCATTAACAGGTCGTTATACATACGCCGTATGGCAGGGCTGTTGTTTCTTCGCATTTGCTCGCGTATAAACACCAGAGCTTCTGGATAACGTGCCAATTCACTAAGGATACTCGCCCTTTTGACGATAAGCGCACCGCTTCCCGGTATGGCAGCCAAACCGTTGGATGACCAGCCTAGAGCAGCTTCCCGGTTTCCTTCCTGTAAATGCAGGTTAATGATGTCCAGATAATATTCTTCGTTTTGAGGAGATACTTTGATAAGCTCCGTCAGCTTTTCGATAGCCTCTTTTCGGTTACCACCTTTTTTCATTTGCTGGTAGCCTACCTCCATGCTGTAGATATAATCCTTCCTTAGAATCGTATCGTTCGGGTAAATCTGATTGATTCGTTTCAACAGACGGTCTGCTTCCACATCGTTGTTCTGCTTGCGGTACAGTTCAATCTTTCTTCGCCATAAACCTCTCCAATACGGATTCACTTCCAGCAACTCATTAACGTAACAAATAGCACTGGAATAATTCTCGGTGATATCTTCTACGTCTACCAGCAGATGTTTGGCATTGACGTTGTTGTAATTGTCATCTATCGCTTTGACAAGATGATAACGCGACTGGTCATAGTTCTTTTCGTGGAACCAGTATTTTCCCATGAGCCATTCAAGGTCAGAAACATTCGGGTATTTCTGAAGGCCCTCCTCCAACAGCTCTTTCCCTGCTTCCCATTCCTCGTTCGCAAAATGCTCCTGTACAATCTGGGCATATTGCTCCGGTGTCTGGAATCCGTTGTCGGTCCCGGAGGAAGAGGTTATCAGTAAAAACAGACAACCTAATATGGTGATCTTATGGAGAAATTCTCTGTTCATTCTATCTTGTCTTTAATCTTTCTTTCTTGTTTAAATCGTAGCAGGTTCGGGCTTCATTGCCGTTATATCAGTACCGTCTGCACTTTCTTCTTTCTGCTTGAATCCTTTCCGTTCCATGTTCTTCCACTTGAAGTCTCTATTGGTCAGATAACTGAGGTATCCTCTCAATGAACAGAAAGTGATGATGGGATGATAGAAGATGGGCTCCAATATGGACGCAATGATAATCCACAGGTATTCATATCCTCTTTTATATAGCATCCCGACATAGTAGTCGTAGGTAATAACAACGATGGAAAGGAACTGGCAGAACGTATAGATCGTCAGGTAAATCATCCATGCCGTGTTCCAGTTGACTGCTCCTGTAAAGGCCAGATAGATAAATACTATCAAACCGACGAGCTCGATGATCGGCGCCAGAAACTCAAAAACGAACATATAAGGCAGAGTTAACAGTCCCATCTGTTTATACGTCTTTTTGAAAATCATCTTACGATGGATATTAAGTGTCTGGAACAATCCCCGTGCCCAACGGGTACGTTGCCGGTAAAGCATTGCCAGGTTGGGAGGTCCTTCCGTCCAACAACAAGTATCAGGAATCTGTACGATCTTATAAGGACGGGAGAAGTCGCACATATATCCTACCATGCGGGTGATGAGGTCCATGTCTTCGGCAAAAGAGGGGGCATCGTATCCTCCGGCTGCAATCGCTACCGAACGGTCGAAAAGACCGAATCCACCGGAAACATTCGGCATACCATTGATTGCGGACCATCCCATCTTACCAATCAGATAGGAACGCATGTATTCCAGATTCTGGAAAAGTGGAATCGGTGTACGGGGAGTTCTAACGTCTATGATTTGTCCGTCTTTCACGACGCATCCGTTAGCCATCAACATCGTTCCGCTGACTGCAATTACTTGTTTTTCTGAAGATATAATGGGCGAGATACAACGATAAAGAGCATACTTTTCCAAAATGCAATCCACATCCGTGCAGATAAAATAAGGATGAGAAGCAACGTTGATACCCGCATTGGATGCATCCGCTTTAGTTCCTCCATTTTCTTTGTCTACAACGATGAGTCGGCTGTATTTCGGGTTGGAGGATTTGAGGAGTCTTCGGAACGGTCTGGTTTTGATTCGCTCGATATAAGCATAGGGCACTTCTACCAGTTCATAATATTCGGTCATCTTTTCCAATGTACTGTCCGTACTTCCATCATTTACAATAACCACCTCGAAAAGCGGATATTCCAATGCAAGCATGGAGTTCACATTATCAATGATTGTCTTTTCTTCATTGAAGGCAGGAGCAATTACCGAAATGCCCGGTGTATAGGGGGATTCCTTGATTGTTTTCCGCATATAGCTTTCCACATAGTAATCCTTTCTCCGTTTTAGAGAAATGAAAGAGAGGAAGGCGAATGTGACGAAGAATATCGCCAGCATGCTCGTATAAAAGAATACGAAATAATTGAAGAATGTAAATATTATATCTCTCATGTTCTCTAGTTTAACTGGTTGATTAACGGATGCTTGGTGTGGGCAAACAATATAGCTGTGTGGGAATCTGCTTTTCTTTCCAATTGATCGAATGTTTTCCTTCCCATTGCACTATACTCATAGAGGGCTTTGAGTATGACTCTCTTGGTTCCCCAGTTATCTGCTTCATCATAAGCATTGTAAAGAAATCCTAAAGCCTTATCGGTCTTTAGATCCGCAATAGCCGAAATGATTTGTCGTTTGACTTCTTCCGGTTGTACATTATACATTTCAATCAGCTTAGGTTCAACCTCTTTGTATTTTAGTTTACCTAAAGTCTTGATCGCTTCACCTCGTATTTCCACAGAACGGGCATTGAGTTGCTTCGCGAGAATTGGGGCACTTTCGGTTTCATTATATAGCCGGATTTCGTTGATAAAGAATATCTTAACGTTTTCTTCAGCTGAAGTATTCACCCATTTAATAAAGGTGGGTGTGTTATATCCCACTTTCTTACGGTGTTCCAAGATAGCGTGTAACTCCATCATGTCCCATTGCCTTAACTTCATGCCGATATCTTCGTCAAAGAAGCGGAACGGGTCACCCTGGCTTAACCACATATAAGTGTAGCGTGCCGAGTTTCTTAGTTCTAGTTCACGATGATAGAGGAAACGCACCAATACCGCTTCAGAGGCATACCCATTGATGGACTGAATAAGTTTCAGAGCTTGTATCTTTGATCTTTTGGAACCGAATTGAAGTTCGCGTTCAAGGAAACGTGTGATTTGGAATACGGTTTGAATCGTTTGATAGTTTAGTTCATTGATCTCATCTTCATGCACACTCTTGATTTCTGTTAATAGTTGAGTGATAATGCGTAACTCGTTAGGTTTCGGGCGCTTTTTCGTATCATATTCTAATCTGTCAGCTATCTCTTCTTCACTCAATGTGTTGGAATCTAGTGAGATAGATTTCATTTCTTCATAATACTTATCAAATGCTTTATTGTATTTCCGCTTCTCTTTTCGCCTTTTAAATATACCATATATAATATGGAATAGGAGAAATAAGTACGCAATAATACAAAACATTACAGCAATTGAGCATATTCTTATGATTAAAGGATAGCCAATAAACTTGTAATATATCCAATAGAAATAATATTCTATGTAATCTATACCATACAGTACTTGATCCATTTCCCTTGATATATTTATATATAGAACTTGTATATTCGGAATAAAAGCTCTATATTTGTTGTATTGAATGTTCTGTCTAATGCAAATATACGAAATAACTTGTATATATTATCCATTGTTCATGAACAGGCCTTTTGAGCCCTATTTTAGCTCTTGTGATTATTTTCGATGGAAAGGATTGAAATTACAAATAAAGGCAAGCAAAAAGCTATTAGGCGTTAAATATATTTTTGATAAGTTAACAAATGAAGCCTGAAAATAAGTGTGATAAGCTAGGCTCTCATGCGAAACAGAAACAAACAATAAATTTAAAAATTAGATTAAGATGAAAATTAAAGGTTTGATGTATGTCCTTATGGGGACAATGTTGGTTACCACTTCCTGCTCTGATAATGAGTTGGAAAAAGGTAAAGATGGTTCGGGAACTGTTGACCCGGTAAATGCTTCTGCACTTGTGAATGTATATTCTGATAAAAGTGGTTCTGAAGCGAGTCTGCTTGTGGGAGATGTATTAGTGAAAGATTCCCGCACTCTTACGTTGAATGTTCCTGCTGCTTGCGAGAAAGTGTATATGAAATACAATACAGTTTCGGGAACAGAAGCTACAAAAGAATTTGCTTTGTCTCCTGTTAGTCGTGGTGTAGATCAGAGTACTGGTTTCAATTTTGAAACAAACCGTCTGGCATCGGTAACTCTTGCGCTTCCTGAAGATGCAGTGCAGCCGACAAATGAAACGGACCAAGGCTATCTTTTTTATCATAACACAGGTGTGGTGATGTTCGAAGATGGTTGGCCTACTCAATTGGCTTCATGGTATGATGAAGATTTCAATGATGTTGTTTTCGAGTATGATTTGAAGGTGACTGAATGTCATAGTCAACAAATGATGGAGACCGTAGGAGGCAAGGAGGAATTATTGCTGACTTTGGACGTTCGTGCAGTAGGTGGAACATTACCGACTGTGTTAGGTGTTGTTTTGGATGGTTTGAAAAGTGAGTATGTTGACCGGATTACTGCAAGCCTTGTACTGAAAGGTGGTCAGGGAACAATGACAGACTTAGCTAAAGAGGAACTTTCTACGAAAGATGTAGTGAAGATTGAAAATAAAAACTGGAATTGGAGCAATGATACTCGCACTGAACCACGTTTTGCAATCCTGACTGTAGATAAAGCACAGGCAGAAGGTACTGTTATCACATTGGATGGTTTAAGCTCTTTGAAAGATAATAATCAGGATATGTTCCAGGTAAGACCGAAAAAAGTAAGAGAAGGACTGCCTATGTTGCGTGCTGAAGTCAGATTGATTGGTAAAGAAGGGCTAACTGGAGCTGATAGAGATGCTCAGCTTGCAGCATTTAGAGAACTGATTCTTGATACTAATAGACAAAACTTCTTTATTTGGGCTAACAATAAGGAAATCCACATGAAGGGTTATGCACCGACTTCTGCTTATAAGGCTGAATATGATAAATTGGTTGCAAAGGACGCTACATTAGATAAAGATGTTTATTATTCAAACACTAACGGTTCCACTTGGGGAGTTAAGATGCCGGTTGGCGCACGTCATGCCTATGAGAGTGTACCTTTTGTAGAAGCGTATACAGGATTTGCTGATTGGGTAAATACTAACGGTAAATCAAATAAGAATTGGTATGAGGGCTTTGATCCAGAAAAAACTGTAAGATATTGGTAATGCAAATTATCAGTCAATACGTTATTTGAGATATTTTGTACAATTTGAACCCCTCTTTTTTCGAAAAGAGGGGTTTCTTTGTATTCGGAAGAATAATCTTTAAACTAATACCGTAATGACGAAGCGATTTTTTATAGGCTACAGTTTGATTACTTTTTTTCTCTTAAATAGTGTGGTGCTTTTGGCACAGCACAAAGCTTCTTTTGTGCAGCAATGGAAAATAGAAGATGCATCCCATGCTTTGCAAATAATAGAACGTGCGGATACATTAGAATTGATAGTTCCGGACGGACTGACTATGTGGTATCGGCAACGATTGGCAGGCGATTATGAAATAAGTTATCGTATTTGTATGGTGATGCAAGGTGGAAAGTATGACCGCTTGAGTGATCTGAACTGCTTCTGGGCTGCCAATGATCCTAAATACCCTGATGATCTTTTTGCCCGTAGTCAGTGGCGTGACGGCATCTTTAAAAACTACAATACATTAAACCTTTTCTACGTTGGATACGGAGGAAATGATAATTCAACGACCCGTTTCCGTCGATACAAAGGAGAATATTATGGAGTGGCAGATGACAAGGTGAAACCTTTATTGAAAGAATATACCGATGCCCCTCATTTACTCGTCCCCAATCAGTGGTATGAGATTCGGATTCGAGTGGAAAAGGGAATCACAACTTATTCTGTGAATGATGCAGAGTTGTTCCGCTATACCCTTGCGGGTGGTGAAGGTGACGGGCACTTCGGTTTACGTCTTTTACAGAATCACGTACTCTTTACAGATTTTAAAGCGACTATACTTTGACTTATATACTGAAAACCTAATAAGACCATATTTCCATGATGAAACAACCTTTTACTAAATTTGGAGTGACAACTCTGTTTTCTCTTTTGTGCTCAGCATTCCTTCATGCGCAAGTCGTAACAGATGAGCGGATGTTTTCTTTTGAAGAACCGCAAATACCGGATTGTATCACCGCTACCCATTCCCGCCTGTCGGTATCTGATCTGCATTATAAAGATGGAAAACATTCGTTGGAATGGACATTTGAACCGGGTGGTATATTGGAACTCAAGAAAGACTTGAAGTTTGAGAAGAAAGATCCGACCGGCAAGGATTTATATCTTTCGGCTTTTATTGTGTGGATTTATAATGAAGTGCCTCAGGATGCGACTATTGAGTTTCATTTTCTGAAAGACGGCAAAAAATGCACATCTTTCCCTTTTGGTATTAATTTCAGTGGTTGGCGCGCCGCATGGGTCTGCTATGAACGTGATATGCAAGGCACACCGGAAGAAGGCATGAATGAACTCCGAATTATTGCTCCAAATTCAAAAGGAAGCCTTTTCATCGATCATCTGATTACGGCTACTAAGGTTGATGCACGTCAACAGACGGCCGACCTGCAAGTCCCTTTTGTCAATGCCGGAACCACCAACCATTGGCTGGTTGTCTATCAACACTCGCTTTTGAAACCGGATATTGAATTGACTCCTGTAGACGATAAGCAAAGAGCAGAAATGCAACTGTTGGAAAAGCGTTTTCGTGATATGATCTACACGAAAGGGAAAACGACAGATAAAGAAGTAGAAACCATCCGTAAGAAATATGATTTCTATCAGATAACTTATAAGAATGGCCAAGTATCGGGAGTACCTATTTACATGGTACGTGCTTCAGAAGCTTATGAACGGATCATACCGAACTGGGATAAAGATATGCTGACTAAAATGGGAGTGGAAATGCGTGCTTATTTCGACCTGATGAAAAGAATTGCCGTTGCATATAATAATGCGGAGAATCCGGTGATTCGGGAAGAAATGAAGAAGAAATTCTTAGCAATGTACGATCATATAACCGATCAGGGAGTAGCTTATGGTAGTTGTTGGGGAAACATCCATCATTATGGCTATAGTGTTCGCGGTCTGTACCTGGCATATTTTCTGATGAAAGATGTGCTTAGGGAAACCGGGAAACTTCAGGAAGCCGAACGTACGTTACGTTGGTATGCGATTACTAACGAAGTATACCCTAAACCGGAAGTTAATGGAATTGATATGGACTCTTTCAATACACAGACCACAGGACGCATTGCCAGCATTTTAATGATGGAAGATACACCGGAAAAACTACAATATCTCCGGTCTTTCTCCCGTTGGATTGATTTTGGTTGCCGTCCTGCATTGGGATTGTCCGGTTCGTTTAAAGTAGACGGAGGTGCCTTCCATCATCGAAATAGCTATCCGGCTTATGCTGTGGGCGGACTCGATGGAGCAACCAATATGATCTATCTTTTCAGCCGGACGGAATTTGCTGTTTCCGAGTTAGCTCATGAAACAGTGAGAAATGTACTGTTGACCATGCGTTTCTACTGCAATAAGCTGAACTTCCCTCTTTCCATGTCCGGTCGTCATCCGGATGGAAAAGGTAAACTGGTTCCTATGCATTTTGCTATGATGGCTTTAGCCGGTTCTCCCGATGGAAAGGAGGAATATGATAGTGGAATGGCTTCTTCTTACCTCCGTCTGATTTCAGACCCAAGTATTGAAAATGACTCTCCTGAATATATGCCTAAGGTTTCAAATGCTGAAGAACGTAAGGTGGCAAAACTTCTTATAGAGAAAGGTTTCCGTCCGGAGCCGGACCCGCAGGGAAATATAGCGATGGGATATGGTTGCGTCTCTGTCCAACGTCGTAGTAACTGGTCGGCTGTGGCACGCGGACATTCCCGTTATTTATGGGCGGCAGAGCATTATCTGGGAGCAAATCTATACGGTCGTTACCTGGCGCACGGCAGTTTGCAAATATTGACTGCTGCACCGGGACAGACAGTAACTCCCGCCACTAGCGGCTGGCAGCAGGAAGGTTTTGACTGGAACCGTATTCCGGGAGTGACATCTATTCATTTGCCATTGGAGCAATTGCAGGCTAAGGTGCTCAATGTAGATAGTTACTCTGGAATGGAAGAGATGCTTTACTCCGACGAGGCTTTTGCCGGTGGTTTGTCTCAACAGAAGATGAATGGTAATTTTGGAATGAAGTTACATGAGCATGATAAGTACAACGGATCACATCGGGCACGTAAATCTTACCATTTCATCGATGGAATGATTGTCTGTCTTGGTTCGGATATTGAAAATACAAATACGGAGTTCCCGACAGAAACGACTATCTTCCAATTGGCAGTTACTGATAAAGCAGGGCATGATTATTGGAAAAATTATCAAGGAGATAAGAAAGTATACGTAGATCATTTGGGAACGGGTTATTATGTTCCAACTCCCATTCGGTTTGAGAAGAACTTTCCTCAATACTCGCGAATGCAAAACACAGGAAAGGAAACAAAGGGTGATTGGGTTTCTTTGGTTGTAGATCATGGAAAGGCACCGAAAAACGGAAGTTATGAATACGCTGTTCTGCCTCAGACGAATGAAGCTCTGATGAAGAAATTTGCAAAGAAGCCCACTTATAGGGTATTACAGCAAGACCGGAATGCACATATTGTAGAGTCCGTCTCCGAACAGATCATTTCTTATGTGTTGTTTGAAACTCCTGAAACGACATTGCCGGGTGGTTTATTACAACGTGTGGATACTTCCTGTCTGGTTATGACTCATAAAGAATCTGTTGATAAGATTAAGTTGACGGTGGCACAACCGGATTTGGCTTTGTATCGCGGTCCAAGCGATGAAGTGTTTGATAAAGATGGGAAACGTATCGAACGTAGTATCTATTCACGACCATGGATTGAAAATGCCAGTGGTGAAATACCTGTGACTGTAACGATAAAAGGGCAATGGAATGTAGAAAGAACTCCGTTTTGCAAGGTGATTTCTTCTGATAAGAAGCAAACAATTTTGCAGTTCAGTTGCAAAGATGGCGCTAGCTTTGAAGTGGAGTTAAGGAGATAAAAGTCAGACAACAGGCGATCATTTGCTTTCCCTGACAGAGAACAGTAGTTTTACCGTATGAAACTTTTAGTTTCAAGGCTTGAAACCAAAGGTTTCGCACCGGGAAACTAAAGTTTCAGCACCGAGAAACAATAGTTTCAACGGCATGGAAACTATTGTTTCATGCGGTGAAACAAAGATAATGCATTCATGAAATAAATAGGATTGCCTGGAGCTTCCGGAGTGAATACCTCCGCGTTGTGAAATGTAGTTTATCTGTTTCTGGTGACGGCATTATTGTTGTCACACTACTGTCACCTATTGCTGTCACGGTGTTAATTGTTAATAATCAAATCGTTAAGCAGCAATCGGTGACAGGTGACAGATATATAATTAAAATAATTGTATAGTAGAGAGGTTAGAACATAAACATGGCAACGGCAACAATACGGTTGTTACATACGGCATGGGTATCTTGAATTTTCCCATTGGACGTATTGAGCGAACCATACCATGCAGAGCTTAATGTATATTCCAACCCGAATTTCCAGTGGGGGACATTGTAGGTCAGTTCTGCTCCTGCCGTAACTAATTGGTTAAGGTCTGTTCCTGTTCCATAAAGTTTTGCATCATTTCCTTTGGGAGCATATAGCGCATCACTTGTTCCCAGATTCTTGGCATAGCCTACGAAGATTCCCGGCTTCCATTTCTGTCCGTAGACAACGTTGAACCAAGAGCTAGAGAAACGTATCGGAGTATATTCTTGTTCTCCCGTTTGTTCGTTGACAGACTTGATCCCGAATCCACCCAAACCGGAAGCTTGTGTCAGATTGGATCCTAATACACTCTTCGCAGCGATGAACCAGTCTTTGTTGGTGTATTTCACATGAGCTTCGTATGAAAGAGTTGTGATGCGTTCGTCTACCTTGTATTTATCTGTATTTACTATAGACTCCGTACGTGGTTTCAATGATAACAACTCAATGCCTACGCCGGCCAGCAAACCGCCATTCTTATAATCAGCTCCGACATAAAATTCGGGAATACAGCTTTGCTTCAGATACTTATGTGTTTTCCCTTCCGGTCCTTGTGAAGTATATTGTGATTGCCACACTGCGGCTCCGGTAAGTTGGAAATTCTTGTTTGTATAGCGATAACGAATTTGTGGCGCACGGCTGAAGGGCTGAAACGGTGCTCCTACGGAGAGATTAAGAATCTGCGGAGACACATCTCCGAATAAGGGATGCCAGTTCTGTCCGAGTAATAAAGTTGATTTTCCCCAATCCAGATTCAAATAAGCATGACGAAGGCGAATGACCGAATAAGAAGTGCCTGTGCCGCGGAAGTCGACTTCTACTTTGGCAGATGTCTTGGCTGTTCCCAGTTTTGGACCGGCAACGTCTACTCCAAGGCGCGAATATAAAGTATAGAAGTTACTGTTGGGTGTTGAGTTCAAATCGTTCCCCTCCGGATCACGCACTTTGTCTTTTGGATACATATAAAACAATCCGTCTACGGTTTCTTCGTTAGCACGACTATTATAATAGAAGTCAGTACGAATCTGTCCATAGAATTTGAACTTGAAATCCTGCATTTGTGCGAAACTGCCTGATACGGTTATCAGACAAAGAAAGATTAGAATGTATTTTTTCATAATGTGCATGTTTGTAAACGGGCGCAAAATTACGTAAAATTACTGGTTATCAGTTCATCGTTGATTAAAAAAGGCAAGGATTGCCTGATTATATTTGTTGAGACTTGTGCTTTTATGAATTGCTTTCAGTAATTTTCTGTCTGCTTGCGGCATTAAATATTCCCAGAAAGTTTTCATTTTGTTCAGAAGTTGTTCGTCTCCTCCTTCCAACTGTTCTGCATATTGATTGTATACGCATTTGTGCATAGATTGCAATTTTTCTCTCATTTCATCGAACTCGAGTGCACGGTTTTGTCTATACTCCAAAGCTAATGCCGGGTTGGCAAGTAATCCCCGTCCTATCATCATTCCGGCTAGTCCGGGAAACTGTTCCTGAATGCGGTGAATATCTTCTACACTATTGATATCTCCATTATAGATGAGCGGATGCTTGCAGGCATTCTGAAAAGCCTCAAACGCTTTAAGGTCAACTTCTCCTTTGTATTGCTGTTTTCCCAAGCGGGGGTGCATAACCACTTGTCGCAAGGGTAGCTCATTGATAATCGGAGCCAGTTTCAGACATTCTTCCGGATCTTCCCAGCCCAACCTCATTTTGATGGAGAAACTTATTTGCGGATATTCTGTAATCAGGCTAAGTAACGCCTGAACTTCTTCGGGATAAGGAAGAATGCCGGAACCATTGTGGCGTTTAGCCAGCATGGGAAAAGGACATCCCATATTGATGTCGACTTCCTTATATCCCTTTTCAATGAATAGGGATAAGATTTTTTCTGCTTTTTCAAAAGAAGGGGCTATCAGTTGGGGAATCAGATGGGCTACCTGATTATTCCCGGGTTCGATTCCTCGCACATCTCTATGGCGGAATCCGCCTTTTTCGAGTCGTACAAATGGGGTATAATAAGTATCTATACCTCCGAAGCAGGCAGCATGAGCATTACGGTAAAACACTTCGGTGTAACCTTGTAATGGGGCAAAATGAATAGGAAGAGTCTTTGGCATTATTTTTATTTTTGTGCAAAGATACAGAAAAAGTAAAAGAGAGGAACCTCGCGGTCCCTCTCTTTCTGATGTTAAATTGATTAAAGTCTGATTTTTATAAACGTTTTCTATGATTGAAGGTTAGAAAAATTGGGGGATATATTTTTATTCTACAACGTTTATAGTCAGTTCACGTACTACTTGACCACCTTGATGGACGTAGTTTGCATTGTTGGCTACGAAAGTAGCGGTATATGTACCGGCCTCTTCATAGGTATGTGAGTATATCTCCAACGATTGCGAGATATTCTTGATAGCTACACCAGCGTCAGGATCGCAGGAACCGTTAAGGAGGATGGAATTGGAGATAAGCCAAGTATCTCCTTTTGTATACCCTGCTGCTCCGCCACTGGTTACGAAATCGCTTGGCTGGCTAATTCTCCAGAAATAAGGAATATTACCGTCTACAGTAGCATATGCTATTTTATCTGCATATTCTGCGCTTTTCATCTCTTCAAGTGTGAGGTTTTTATTTCCTAATGCTTCCTTCAATTTGGTAAGATGAGTGTTGTTTTTTGAAAGATCATCTAAATTGTAGGTTACATTTAAAGCCGAGAATTCGAAGTTCTTTGCATTAATTGTGGTTGATTTTCCATTGTTGAACTCCAGATTAAGCTGTAAGCCTTTAATATGTATTACAGGCATTGTGCTGCTATTATCAAGAGGGTTGAGGCGGAAAGCAATGCTGATTTCTTTACCCAAGTAAGATATTAAAGGACAAGAATAGTCTTTAGTATCTTTGGTTGCTTTAGGAAGCTCATCTTGGCTGACAAGTTCTGTCCATTCGCAATTAGTAACTGCTTCTTTGTCTTTTTCCACATTGTTGCCACTAATTCCTTCGAATTGATCGGATATTAATATGTGAGTAGAACCTTCGATGGTTTTCGCACTACCATAGTCATATACTACGGAGAAGTTGATTTCACATTTTTCTACGTCTTCCGGTTGCATTTCAATTCTGTTCCGGTGTTTGTATTCGTGCCCTATCTCACCGCTGAAGAAACTGATAAAATCAGGGTCACCATCGAAGCTGAACGTTACAGGGTTTCCTTTCTTTACAGTCACAGTTTTGCCATCGAAGCTGACATTGCTGTCTGTCACCACACCCACTTCCATTGCTGTTTCTTCTTTTAATTCCTTGTCGCATGAAGCCAGGGATAGTCCGGCAAAAGCGATAGTCATCAAACTTTTATATATTGTTTTCATGTCCTTTTCTTTTTAAAGTTATTAAGAGAATTACCAACCCGGATTATTCGTCTTGATAGCACCGTTTGATCCTATTTCATTGGCAGGAATCGGGAAATAATTGTAAGACTTCGGAATATTGAAGTAAGTATATACATTGATTCCGAACTTCCAGGATTCGTCAGCCTGTGCCTTGTCCACTTGTTCCTGCATCAGTTTGTAATAGTCTCCCCAACGGATCAGGTCGAAACGGCGTGTGTACTCGAAACAGAGTTCCATTGCACGTTCGTCTTTGATAGCTTTGCGGAAGCTCTCTTCATCCAGATTTGCTGCAAGTTTTTTGATTCCTGCACGTTCTCTTACTGCATTGATACATTCATACGCCAAATCATTAGGGCCATGGTTGACTTCATTTTCTGCCTCTGCAATCATTAGCAGAATGTCAGAGTAACGGAGAAGAGGGAAGTTGATGGAAGTATCGTTTTTACTCTTCTTGTCTGCTTCATATTCTCTACGATATTTGGCGGCAGCCCTGTTGCGGTTCTTATTGGCATCGTTCTTCGATTCACGATCACCGTAAGTAGACCCCGGCTCTGTTTTACCATAGCTGAAGGATTTATCCCAGTATTGTTGTTCCACTTCATCTCTTTTTCCTTTTACAAATTCACGACCGTCTACCGGAGTACCTTCTCCTGCTGACTGGGTGTAAGTGAATGGAGCGATGTTCCAGTTGCAACGGTCAATGTCATCGTTTGCTTCATACAATTCCAGCAGTTTAGGAGTATTCCAGATAAAAGCGTATGCATAGCCCGGATCACCTTTACCAGTGATGGATGCTTTGGAAGAAAGGTCCTTACCCTGAATGCCGATAATATTACCGATTCTACCTTCTGCACGTACATCCGTCGAACGGTTACCTGCAAATTCTACTTCCCAAATACTTTCATTAGCCTTGGCACCATCCTTATTGAGAGCAGTGTTATACTTATCAGAACAAATGTCGATAAAGAAGTCCCAATATTTGGCAGTTAGTGAATGACCCTCATTCTTGACTAACTGTGCATAGTAACTTGCTTTTTTGAAATATTCTGTAATCTCGGCACTAGTCGTGTTGTTAGCCAAACCCACTTCCTTGTCACGTTTAGGTTCACCGGCCCGGAACATATATACACGCGCCAACATTCCCCAAGCAGCCGATTTGGAAACACGTCCCGGTAAATAGTTCAAATCTTGAGCAGATTTGAGATCCTCGGCAGAACCATACATCTCTTTGATGATAAAATCATAAATCGTCTGTTTGTCCGTACGTGGAATGGAGAGGTTATAGGCATCTTCTGTAGAAGTAGTCTTGAAAGGTACATCTCCCCAACATTCTACCAAAGTAAAATAATAGAATGCGCGTAAGAAACGGGCTTCGGCTTTGTACTGCTTGCGGGTATCATCGTTCATATCGGGCACTGCATCAATATTTTCCAGGAAAATATTGGCTCTGTTGATGCCGGAGTATAATGTGTACCACAATGCTGCAACGGCCGGATCACTTGTGTTGGCATTGTTACAGATCAACCCACTTTTGTTAGGTCCGCGGTTGGCACCACCATAGTGTCCCAGATCGTCACCTCCTACAAGGTATAAGAACTCATTTCCGTAGAAGGAACTTTGTCCCAGAATGGCATAGGTTCCTGTCAGCCAAGAGGTAGCGTCCGCTTCATTTTTGAAGAAGTTTTCAGGAGTGGTGTATGTCGGGTCTTTTTCCAAGAAATCGCAGGAAGTCAGGTTAAGTCCGACAAGAAGTGATATGATGATTATTTTTATTGTTTTCATATACGTAATTGTTTGAAGGATGATTGATTAGAAACCTAAGTTTATACCAAAACTGATAGAGTAGGCTCTCGGATAAGCGGAGAAGTCCAGTCCCGGAGTCAGTGCGCCTTCACGGATAGATACTTCCGGGTCGTAACCGGAATACCCTGTACATGTCCATAGATTCTGACCGGCAACGAATACGCGTGCATTGTCTATCTTCCATTTCTTGGTCAGTTGTTTCGGCAGTGTATATCCTAAAGACACGGTCTTCAGACGAAGGAACGAACCATCTTCGATAATACGTGTAGAGAACACTTTGTTAGAACCGGAGTCGGTAGCTCTCGGAATATTACTTTCCGGATTTTCCGGTGTCCAGCGGTCTGCGTAACTTGCGTATTGGTTCAAGTCACGTGTTTTATTGCTGTTCTCGAAGAACAGGCGGTTGGCATTCAATACATCGTTTCCATACGACCATTGGAAGAAGATGCTCAAGTCAAATCCTTTGTATTCGAAATTGTTGGTAAATCCGCCCGTATGTTTCGGCATACCGTTACCGATCATAGTGCGGTCGTTATCGTCGATGATACCGTCACCATTCAGGTCTGCGTATTTCGGCATACCCGGTTGTGTATTACTTTCGGAAGAGAAATACGGAACATTGCGTTTCAGTGTATATGTATCACCTACTTTGTCGAAATCTTCGTATTTGTATGTACCTTCGTAGATGAATCCGTACATCATTCCCATCGGATAACCCACTTTGGCAATGTAGCTGTATTGAGAGTTATAGTTCTGGTCAAATTTGGCTGCACTCAACAGAGAAGATTGGTTTTCGGCCAATTCTAATACTTTGTTCTTGTTGAATGCGATATTAAAGTTAGTAGTCCATGAGAAATGACGGTTCTTGATATTGGTTGTGTTCAATGTGAGCTCGATACCTTGGTTGCGTACCTTTCCTACATTCTTCATGGCACTGAAATAACCGGAAGAGGTGGGAAGTGCAGTATTCAGCAACAAATCACGAGTCGTTTTACGATACCAGTCTACGGTTAATCCGATGCGTTCGTCCAGGAAGCCTAAGTCCAGGCCTAGGTTCCACTGTTCGGTAGTCTCCCATTTCAGTTTTCTGTTTCTTAAGGAAGTGGGCACTGTACCTACACTTGTCAGGCTGTTTTCGAACGGATATACACCACTCGGTAGGCTACCGATCGAAATAAAATCTCCAACTTTATCTTTTAATATCTGATATAAAGCATACGTATCATACTCGCCTACACGGTTGTTACCGGTCAATCCCCAGCTTGCTCTTAATTTACCGGAAGAAACAACAGACTTCAATGGTTTCATAAAATCTTCCTCCATGAATCCCCATGCCAATGAACCGGAAGGGAAATAGCCGAAACGGTTATCACCACGGAATTTGGAAGAACCGTCGGAACGGAAAGAAACCGTTGCATAATACAATGATTTGTAGTTATAGTTCAAACGGCCCAGGAAAGAAAGCATAGACCAGGAACTCTTTAATGATTTAGTCGTACTGGGAGTTCCTTCACTCATTCCCGCCATGCCGAGTGCTTCGTTCGGAATCTGTACCGTTTTGTATGAATAGTATTCATAGTCGGAATTTTGCAGGGTTACACCTGCCATACTATTAAAGAAATGCTTCCGTTTGATATTGGTCTGATAGGTCAGAATGTTTTCGTTCAACCATGTTGCACGTTGAGAATGGTAGATTTCTGCATTTACCTTATCGGATGATTTCGGATTACCATAGCGGGTCTTCGAGTTGTTGAATGTTTCCCCTTTGCGGGTATCGAACGTGTAACCGCCGGAAACTTTCAACTTCAATCCTTTGATAAATTCATATTCTGCAAATCCGTTGAACTGGATATAGTTCGCGTACGTCTTACGATATTCGTTTTTCAAAGACATGATAGGGTTGAAACGATAGTCGTTGGTATTGTTTATCGCATCATCCATAATATTGTCCATCAACGAGTTTAATGGTCTGTCCGGTTCTGTCACAGGGCGATATCCCCATACACTATAGAACAGGTTATTCATACCACTGTATGAGTTCTGAGAAGGAGAACCACCGGTGGTTGTAGTGCTTGAATAGTTGGTTGTCAGATAGATTTTCAGTTTCTTCTTTTGAATGGTAGTACCCATACGACCTTGTATACGCTTGTAGTTTGATTCCAACAAGATACCGTCCTGGTCATAATAAGATAAAGAAGCGTTGTAACGAACTCCTTCCGAACCACCGGTCAGGCTGACATTGTGGCTTTGCATCCATGCACTGCGGAAGATTTCATCCTGCCAGTTATATTGCGGGATATTTCTATAATCTTCCAGTCCCCATTTCTTGCCGTCATAATTCATGAAGTAAGTAGTTTCCATATCTTTGGGACTACGTTCTGCCTGTAGTTTGACGAATTCATAGGCATCCATCATCGGGATTGTTTTGGTGATATGCTGAATACCGAAACTTCCGTCATATTTAATTTTAGGTTGGCCGATTGTTCCTTTCTTGGTTGTAATCATCACGACACCGTTGGCACCACGGGCACCGTAGATAGCAGTAGCAGAGGCATCCTTCAGGAAGTCGAGTGACTCGATATCATTCTGATTGATGGCTGCGGCTATGGAGGGGTCTTCCACCGGGAAACCGTCAATGACATAAAGAGGAGAGTTGTCCTGTGTCAAAGAGTTGTTACCACGGATGACGATGTTCATCTGTCCGCCCGGCATACCTTCGCCCGAACTTACGTTGACACCGGCAATACGTCCGCCCAATGTCTCGCCGAAAGAAGCAGTCGGAGTGCTAAGCAGTTCTGCCATACTGGCTTTGGCAACAGAGCCAGTCAGATCCTTCTTGCGTATCTCCTGATAGCCGACTACTACCACTTCGTCCAGTGTCTTTGTATCTTCCTTTAATGTGATAACCATTGGCTTTTGAGTGTCCACCTTCATTTCTACTGTGACATAACCAATGAAAGAAATAACCAATATCGAATTTTTATTGGGCACGTTAAAAGCAAATTTACCGTCAAGGTCAGTGATTGTTCCTTGCGAAGTACCTTTTACCTGGACACTGGCTCCCGGCACTCCTTCTCCTAAGTTATCCTTCACTGTACCTTTAACAAGTACCTGTGCAAGTACAAAAGAAACAGAAAACAGGATCAGTCCGATGGAGGAGAGCATCCTTTTTCTAGTTTGAGTGGATAAATGTTTTTTCATATATTAAAAATTAAGTGATTTTATTGAATCTACGCTTGCAAAGATAGATGGATTGAATATTCTAATATGGATAGAATTATTCAAGATTGGTGCAAAATCATACAATTTTTCTGTTCTCATAAACTATTTTTCTTTTACGGATTCTAGTAATTCAGATAATTCTTTCACTATGTCGGGATATTGTTTTGATACATTCGTTTTCTCCGATGGATCGGAGGATAAATCGTAAAGTTGAGGCTGTTTGTCGTTGCCTAACTCCATTTTCGTCCAATACTCGATAGCGGGGCCGTCGCTCGGTTCGATGTATTTCCATTGACCTTTTATGATGGCAAGTGTGTTATTGAGATTCTGTTGAACGACATACTCACGGTTTGTATTATTTTTGCCGAGGAGTACGTTCAGATGTTCTTGACTATCGGGAGCAGCTCCTTTACGTAAAGGTTGGTCCAAAAGGGAGGCGAGCGATGCATACACATCTATTTGAGAGAAAAGAGCTTGTTGCTTGTTCGGCTTTACTCGGGCAGGCCAGCGGACGATAAATGGAACGCGTGCCCCCGCTTCGTAAGCACTGTATTTCCCACCACGGTAGATCCCCATCGGAGTATGCCCGTTGAGAAGTTCGTAAGCTTGGTCTTGATAGCCGTCGTCGATAACAGGACCGTTATCGCTGGTAAAGATCAGGATGGTGTTGTCTGCGATGTAGAGGCTGTCCAGTGTGTGCATGATTTCACCGATGGTCCAGTCCAGTTGCAGGATGACGTCGCCACGAGTGCCGAGCCCGCTTTTGCCTGCGAAACGTGGGTGGGGGATGCGTGGTACATGTACGTCTTGCGTACCCATATATAAGAAGAAAGGTTCTTCCTGATGGGATGCAATGAAATTCTTAGCCTTATGAGTGATGATATCGGCTATGTCTTCATCTTTCCAAAGGGCGGATTTTCCTCCGGTCATCCAACCGATGCGGGGAATGCCGTTGATAATTGTATTGTTGTGTCCCTGGCTGGGTTTTAAAGTGACGAGCTCTGGGTTCTCTTCTCCCGTAGGCCAGTCGCCGACTTTGTGGTCGTAACTTACGGTGATAGGATCATTGGGGTCAAGTCCTACGACATGTCCGTTTTCTACAAATACACAAGGTACACGGTCTACGGTAGCCGGAATAATAAATTCGTAGTCAAAACCGATGCTTTGTGCATTAGGGGTAATCCGGTTGTTAAAGTCGGTTCCACCTTTCGGACCGAGTCCCAGATGCCATTTGCCTACTGCACCGGTTGCGTATCCTGCATCTTTCAGCATATCTGCCATGGTGATGCAGGTAGTGTCGATAATGAGTTCAGAGTTGCCGGGAGCGATTCCTGTGTTTTCTTGTCTCCAGGGGTACATACCTGTCAGGAGTCCGAAACGGGAAGGAGTGCTGGTGGCAGAAGTTGCATAAGCATTGGTGAATTGTACTCCTTGTCCTGCCAACCGGTCGATGTTGGGAGTACTCACTTTCGTTGCTCCATAACAGCTTAAATCACCAATGCCGAGATCATCTGCAAATATATAAATAATGTTAGGCTTTTGGTTGTTCTGCCCATTGCTCTTTTGGGGTGCATGACTGCATCCTGACAGCGTGACGATGCCGGACAATAGGGGAAGTAGACGCGAAACGTTTTTCATAATGCTGAATGTTTTAGGAAATAATGTAATGAACACAAAGATAAGCGAATGGAAGAAAAAGAATGAGTAGGAATGTACAAGTGAAGTACAAAATAGTACACTTAAGAAGTTACCTTCTTTATTCGGGCGAAGATGTCCGGACTAAGAAACCGTTTATATCATAAATTTAGGCACGGATTACACGGATTAACGCTGTTGTTTTCATACTCATCGTTTTTTAATCCGTGAAATCCGTGTGATCCGTGCCTAATAATATAAGATTATTTTGCAAGAGTGCTTGTATAGTTGCCTGCTAATCTGTTTCTTCTCCGTCCCCTTCTTCTTCGCTCTCTTCTCCTTTACGATAAGCCAGCGGACTGACGTGATAAATCTCCTTGAAACATTTACTGAAATAGCGGGAGGAGGAGAACCCAATCCGGTCAGAGATCTCCGTGATATTCAGCTCCGGGTTATTCCTTAACATGACAGCGCCTTTTTTGAGACGTATGCTTAGGATGAAATCATTCGGGGTCTGGCCTGTAACTGCTTTCAGTTTAGTGAATAGGTTCGTACGTGCCATACCCATTTCGCGGGCGAAGATATTAACGTTGAAATCCGTATTGTCCAGATGACGTTCGATAATGGCCATCGCGCGGTCGAGCATCTCCTTATCCATCGGGTTGGTAGCCAACATTTGGGCAAAAGCCTGTGGTTGTTTGCTGAACTTCTCTTGCAATAGCCGGCGGGAATTAACCAGGTTATTGCAGCGGGAAATCAGAAGATTGGTATTAAACGGTTTCGTGATATAATCATCCGCACCAATCTTCAAACCTTCGATATTGTGCTCTATAGCAGTACGTGCGGTTAATAATACCACCGGAATATGGCAAGTGTTAAAGTCCGTCTTGATCTGTTTGCAAAGTTCCGTACCCGACATGCGTGGCATTACGACATCACTTAAAATGATGCTCGGCATATCCTTCTGTATCATCTCTAATGCTTCTACTCCGTCGGAAGCCGTACTGACTTGATAGAATGTTTCGAAAATACCGACTAACATCTGTTTGATAGATTCATTGTCTTCCACTATCAGCATTTTGGCGTCTTCGATGCGCTTGTTATCTTCTTCTTTCCATTCCGAATCAGGGATTATTTCTACTGAAGGAACAATAGTCTCTGTTTGCTGGATGGTTTCCGTATCATCTTTCGCTATTTGCTCTTCTGTGAAGTGTTCCTTGCCTAGTTTGAGGGTGATAATGAAACTGCTTCCTTTGCCCGGTTCGCTTTCTACCCGGATTGTGCCGTGATGAAGTTCCACAATACCTTTTGTCAGTGCCAGTCCGATGCCTGTACCGGCTCCGGTATTCAGCGAGTTGAGATGTTCGGTCTGATAGAAACGGTCGAATATCTTATCAATTTCGGCAGCGGCGATACCTGTCCCGGTATCTTTTATTTCAATGATGACATGGTCTTTCTCCTGCGATACATTAATCGAAATTGTATCTTCGGCCTTGGTATGCTTCACTGCATTAGACAGCAGGTTGTTTATTACTTTCTGCATCTGCTTTTGGTCATACCATACTTCAATGTCATCCTTCTGTTTGTTGAACTTGAAGTTGATTTGTTTACTGCTCGCATATTCGAGGAAGAGCAAATAATTCTCATACAGGAAGTTAACCAGATTGTGCTGGCTAACTTTGATCTTCATGTGACCCTGTTCCTGTTTACGGAAATCAAGTAGTTCCGTAATCAGTTCCCGTAATTGGAGACTGTTCTTGTAGATTCCCAATACCTTATTATATATATTAGGCGTAAATGTCTGCACCTGCAACAAAGTTTCCACTTGTCCCACGATCAGCGTTAACGGTGTGCGGAATTCGTGCGAGATGTTAGTGAAGAAACGGAGTTTCGACTGGTTCAATGCTTCGAGGTCTTCAATATGCTTCTTTTCGTACTTCAAAGACTCACGGAGTTTGATGCGCGAATTATAGTTCTGAATAAGATACCATAACAGGCTGATAGTGACAATGGTATAAATCAGGTAAGCCCACCATGTCTCATACCATGAAGGGAGTACGATAATCAGCAGTCTGGCCTCTTTTATTCCTTCCCTCTGTGATTTGATGACAAGGGTATATTTACCCGGATTCAGGTTTGTATAAGTAATCAGCGTTTGCTTCCGGTAGGTATGGTTCCATTCGTCTGAGAAACCCTCCAGGCGATAGAGAATTTCATCTCTGTTGGCAGGGATGAAGTTGGAAGTGGCATATTCGATGCTAAACATCGATTGATTCGCTTTCAGACTGATTTCCGGAGTATGACAGATCGACTGTTCCAGGATGCCGCTTTCATCTCCCGGAACTACTTCTTTTCCGTTGACAAGCAGGCGGGAAAGAATGATATTATATGATTTGGGAGTGAAATGTAACTTCTTCTCCCAGAAAGAAATCATTCCCTGAATACCGCCAAGGAATACTTCTCCGTCATGTGTCACAAATAGTGCGTTTTCATTGACGGCAGTCAACGGGAATCCGTTTTCCGTACCGTAATTATAGAATTTCTTGCTTGGATAGTCGAACTGTGAGAAGCCTTGATTGGTAATCAGCAATAAGTCACCTTTTTGTATGGACGATTCGCATACTTCGTAGATGCAGTCACTGGATAAACCATCTGTCTGTACATCGAAGTTTTCAAAGTCATCACTTGCCTTACGGTAACGGTCGAGACCGCTTCCGGAGGTGCAGAACCATAGATTACCATTACTGTCCTGCATGATGCTGTTGATGTTATTGTTGCTAAGACTGTTCGGATTAGCGGGATTGTGTGGATAATTAGTAAGTTTACCGCTGTCGAACCGGTAAGAATAAACACCCTCCCCGGTAGCCGCAATCCACAGTGTACCGTCTTTATCAATATAAAGACTGGCTACCATGCCAATACCTCTTCCTTCTTTCGTCTCTTTGAAGAGTTGTTGACAAGCACCTGTTGCCGGATTGAAAAGACAAACACCGTTTTGTGTGGCGACAACCAGCTTGTCTTTATAAGGTACAATGTCTCGGACGATATCCGAAGGTAGCGAAGTTGGATCTCCCGCTTTCATCCGGTAGGCTGTGAAACGATTGGTACGCAGGTCGAGTTTGTTCAATCCTCCCAAGTGTGTACCTATCCACATGATTTCATTAGTCCGGTCGTAATAGATTGCTTTGACGTTGTTATGGGAAATACTATTTTTGCCCTCTTCGTGGCGATACCACCGATAGGTATTATTTTTCCGGTCGTACACATTCACGCCACCGCCTTCAGTACAAATCCATAAGTTCCCGTCTTTATCTTCAGTCATTCTGCCGACGATCGGACTACTTAGACCTTCTTTCTCTGTATCTCCGGTTTTGTAGCGGGTATAGATTTCATATTCCGGGTTAAAGTAATTGACGCCTCCGAAGTAAGTTCCCAGCCAGATTGTACCTTGTTCGTCTTTCACGATGCACCAGATAGAAGAGTGGGTGAGGCCGTCGGGTTTGTCATTATTGGCGGTATAAAGATGGAATTTACCTGTGCTTTTGTCGTATCGGTTCAGACCGTGAAATGTACCTATCCACAGGTTGCCTGCGTTGTCCTCGCAACAACTTCTGACAAAGTCGGAGCAGAGGCTGTTCGGGCTTTTCGGATCGTGGCGGAAGTTTTCGATGCTTCCGTCTTTTTTTATGTGGTAAAGTCCTTCTTCCCAACTGCCGATCCATAACTCCTTGGCAGAGTCTTCATAGATGCTGGCGATATTTCCTTTCGTAATAGGTTGTGAAAGCTCCTTGCCCTCCGACAGGCAATAAAGCCCGTTTCTAGTCGTTCCCATCCAGAGATTCTTCTTTTTGTCCAGATGGATGCAGGATAAAGAGATATTCTTCCCGGCGAGATGGTAGTAAAGATCAAAGTTGCCTGTGCTTTCGTTCAACACGAATACATCTTCTCTTTTACTTATATATAATCTCTCATTATAATAAATAGCGTCCACATTGCCTTGCAGCAACGTCTTAAATTTTTGTGTCGTCAGATCAAATTCTGCCACCCCGTCCGTACAGAGCAAGTATACTTTCCCGTTTTTGTTCCCGGTGATGCGCAACACAGTGTTGCTGAACAAGCTGTTCGGATCGTTCTTATTGAGTTTGAAACTTTTAATATCGTTACCGTTATATCGGTTAAGTCCTTCACGCGTACCGATCCATATAATTCCCCGTTCGTCAATATAAAGGCTATTAACAGAGAACTGGGAAAGCCCGTCGTCCGTGGTCAAATGACTGAAAGTGATGTTTTGACCTTGTGTGCGGACTGCGGCTACGCTTAAAAATAGCAGAAATAAAAGAATTACTTTTCTCACTAATTTATTTTTTAAGGTGTTTACATCTATGCAAATATATTGTTTTTATTCGATTTCAGTGAATCTTATTAGAAGAAAGTAACTATATTTGTATCATTCAAACGAAAGATATATGAAAGTAAAGAAAATTAGTGCGGCTAACGTGGAGGCTTGTTCGCTTCCTAAATTATTCGATGAAGAAAAAATAGATTTTCAGCCAATTCAGTGTGTCAATTGGGCTGAATATCCATACAAACCCAAAGTGAACTTTCGCATTGCTCACACGCAGAACTCAATTTTACTACACTTTAAAGTGAAAGAGGAGAGTGTACGTGCCAAGTACGGCGAAGATAACGGTTCTGTATGGACTGACTCCTGTGTAGAATTCTTTTCTATACCTGCAGGCGATGGGATCTATTATAATATAGAATGTAATTGCATCGGAACTATCCTGATAGGTGCTGGCCCAGTTCGTAACAACCGGGAACATGCACCGAAAGAAGTGACTGCTCTTGTGCAACGTTGGTCAAGTCTGGGTAATCAGCCTTTTGCAGAACGTGTCGAGGAGACAGACTGGGAAGTTGCTCTCATCATTCCGTATGCTGTATTCTTTAAGCATCAGATTGAATCACTCGATGGAAAGGAGATAAAAGCTAATTTCTATAAGTGCGGTGATGAGTTGCAGACTCCTCATTTCCTTTCATGGAATCCGATAGAGATTGACCAACCGGATTTCCACCGTCCCGATTTCTTCGGTACTTTGGAATTTGAATGATGAATTGAATTTCCGGATTTGAAGATAAATCATTTGCTTAACTGAATCACTGGAGTATCGTCTATTTAAAAAAATATTATCTATTGCGTCATCCATCTATAAAAAAGAAGGGTGACGCTTTTCTTTGAGCATCACCCTTTCTTTTTATAGATGTTACATTGTTTATTTCACAATACCTCTTTCCGAGTTTTTTACGAAATTTACAATATTCTCGATCTCTTCACTCATAGGAACCTGATCGATAATCTTCTGTACGGCATCCTGAACGCTGAAATTACCCTGATAAATCAAACGGTATGCGTTAGCGATGTGACGAAGGATTCTTTCCGATGTATTGTGATGTTGAGAAAGAACTACAGCGTTTACACCATGATATGTTACCGGATTTCCTGACATGATAACGTATGGAGGTACATCTTTAGATATACGGCAGCCGCTTTGTACCAGTGTCCAGCTTCCGATGTGACAATATTGATGTAAAGTGACATTTCCACTTAGGATAGCGCAATCATCCAACGTACATTCTCCTGCAATAGTGGTGCCGATACCTACCACACAGTTATTGTTGATTTGTACGTCATGGCAAAGATGTACTTTATCCATCAGGTAGTTTCCGTTTCCGATTTTGGTAGCATTGCCGGCAAATGTAGCGCGGCTGATTACTACATTCTCACGAATATCGTTATTATCTCCGATAATCAGGCTGCTTTCTTCTCCAGTATAGTGGAAATCTTGTGGTTCCGCTCCGAGGACAGCATTCTGATGTACCTTGTTTCCTTTTCCCATTTTAGTACCTTGCAGGATACTAGCGTAAGACATGATGACGCAGTCATCCCCGATCTCTACATTCTTTTCAATGTAGGCAAAAGGCAGAACGGTTACATTCTTGCCCAGCTTTGCTTCGGGATCTACGTAAGCTAACGGACTAATCATAATAGTATATGTTTAAAGTTATTCTTCTCTTCCACCACCCAGTGCCTGGTAAAGGCTTACTACAGCCTGCATCCGATCAAAGCAATCGGAAACCTGTGAGATTTGTGCGCTCAAGTAAGCCTGCTGTGCAGACAATACTTCCAGGTAGGTTGAAGTCCCTAAGTTAAACAATTCTTTTGTATCTTCCGAAGCTTTTTTGGCAGATTCTACTTGCATTTGACGAGATTCTACCTTTTCACTCGTCTTTTGGTATAAACTTAGCGCATTGCTGACTTCACTACCGGCATTCAACAGCGTTTGCTGGAAGGAGAGTTTCGCCTGTTCTTCCTGCGCTTTGGCCATTTTCAGTTTAGCGATATTTGCTCCGTGATAAAAGAGAGGCTGTGTCAGTGAGCCGATGGCAGTAGCCAGGAATTTTCCCGGATTAATGATAGCAGAGCCTGCGCTGTTTGTCCATCCGGCAGATCCACTAAGTGTAATTTGTGGATAGAAAGCGGAACGTGCGGAGTTCGTGTTATAATAAGCAGAAGCTAGTGACATTTCAGCCGCTTTTACATCCGGACGGTTGGATAATAATTGGATAGGTATGCCTACTGAAAATTCGGATGGTAGAATTTGCTTTTCGATGGTACCGCGTTGGATATGGCGGGGAGCTTCTCCAAGAAGAGTTGATAGAGAATTTTCCACTTCGCGGATGCTCTGTTCTATTTCCGGAATAGAGGCCATCACTTGTGCATAAGCCGCTTTACTCTGTTCGACACCTGCCGAATTGATATTATACATAGCAGCATTTTTCATTGCTTCCATTGTTTCGGCATTACGCTTTAATATTTCTGCTGTCTTTCTGGTGATTTCCAGTTGGCGGTCAAGCATTAATAAAGTGTAATACAGATTAGCAACATTGGCAATAATCTGCGTTTGTACAGCTTGTTTGTAAGCTTTGGCCTGCTTAACGGCAACATCTGCACCTCGTTTGGCATTTAGCAAGCCTCCAAAGAGACTAATCTCCCAACTGGCGGTTACCGGAAGTGAATAAGTCTTACTTGCTTTACTATTATCAAAACTGCTGATAGTACCTTGTGGGGACAAGGCCAGAGCTGGAACATAGGCTAGTTTGGCTGCCAACAACGGAGCCTGGGCTGCTTTGATTGATAGTATTGCACTCTGCAGGTCAGTATTTTGTTTCAGTCCCGTTTCGATGAGTGACTGGAGTTGCGGGTCGGTGAAGACTTCTCTCCACGGCAGATTACCGAAGTTGGCTGTATCCGAAACCAGTGTATCATTATCCGCTACCGGATCGCGATACAGGCCGGAAGTAGTGATATCTTCGGGTCTGTCATACGACTTATAGATGTGGCAGCTGCTCAAGAGAGCAGTTGCGCACAACATATATAGAATCTGTTTCTTCATATCGAATTTCATTATTTAGCGTATTGTTCAATCTCTGTTACGGCATCTGCATTGTCAATATCTTCCCATTCCATCGGTTTAACTTTCTCTTGCAGATACTGGAAGATAACAAACAAGGCAGGAACGATGAAAATTTGGCAAATCATACCGATTAACATACCACCGATAGAGGCAGTACCTAGTGTACGGTTACCGTGGGCACCTACACCGAAGGCAAACATCAACGGAAGCAAACCGACTACCATCGCCAATGATGTCATCAGAATCGGGCGGAGACGAGCACCGGCACCCAATACAGCTGCCCAAGTGATACTCATACCCATCTTGCGACGATCTAGGGCGAACTCTACGATCAAGATGGCATTCTTCGCCAACAGACCCATCAACATGATTAACGCGATCTGCATATAGATATTGTTTGACATCGTACCCAGAATCATCTTCAATGCCGAAATATTACCGATAGCACTTACACCGTTCACAAACAGGAAACTGCCTAACAGACCGAACGGAATGGATAATAATACGGCCAATGGAAGAATGTAACTTTCGTACTGTGCACTCAACAATAAGTAAACGAATACAAAACAGAGTACAAAAATCAGTCCGGTAGCACTTCCGCTACTTTGAGCCTCTTCACGCGCCATACCTCCTAGTTCATACGTATAACCGGTAGGCAGGTTTTCTTGAGCAACTTCGGCAAGAGCCGTCAATGCCTGACCGGATGTATAACCACTTGCCGGAGCTACCATTACTTTCATAGAGGTATAAAGGTTGAAACGACTAATAATATCCGGACCATATACTTTCTCCACAGAAATGAACTGGGCAATCGGGGCCATCTCGCCTGCACTATTACGCACCTTGATATTTTTTAAAGATTCCAGGTTTTTGCGTGATAACGGATCTGACTGAATCATAACACGATACATCTTACCGAAACGATTGAAGTTGGATGCGTACAAACCTCCGTAATATCCTTGCATAGTAGTGAGGATATCGCTCGGGCTGATGCCAGCTTTTTTACAAGCTGCCGCATCAATGTCAATCATGTATTGCGGGAAATTCGGGTTGAAGGAAGTCTTTGCTGAATTAATTTCCGGACGTGCTTCCAATGCTGCCGTATAATCATTAACCACATCGAAGAATTTGTTCAGATCACCACCGGTCTTATCCTGCATATTCACTTCAATATCCGTAGATGCCGAGTAACCCGGGATCATAGGAGGAGCGAAGAACAATACTTGTGCTTCTTTGATAATCTTCTGTGCACGCATATATAAGGAGCCGACCACAACGTCTGAATTCTGTATCATGGAACGTTCGTCCCAGTCTTTCAGTTTGATAATGAAAGAACCATAGGAAGGTCCCTGACCACCGATAAAGCTGAATCCGGAAATCATTGTACGTGACAATACCGCAGGATCGGAAGCGATCAGACTGTCTACACGTGCCAAAATCTCTTCGGAACGGTCTTGAGAAGTACCCGGAGGTAATGTTACTGCTCCCATCAGTGTTCCGGTATCTTCATTAGGTACCATACCTGTCGGGGTGGTGTTCATGAAGAATACAAGTATCGCAATGGAAGCGACAACTAATCCCATAGACAACCATTTCTTCTGGATAAAGAACAGTACTCGTTTCTTATAACGTTTCAGGATTGATTCGTATGTATCGTTGAATCTGTTTTTAAACTTCTTCGTACTCATTCCAATCAGTGCCAGAATACTAAGCACTACGAAAATAGCAGTAACTATCGGATTGATACTGAACAAACCAAAGATCATGCCGAGAATGGCAATAAGCGTGAAAGTAAGTGTAATTCCCGGATGCAACATCTTCCCGATAGCTTCGGTATATCTGTTGATCATAGTTGTATGGGCTGCCGTATAGGCTACTTTCATACGTTCTTTCAATGTGGAGTCTTCCGTTGTTCCGTCTTCTTTTTTGTGAGGTTTCAGAAGAACGGCACACAAAGCCGGACTCAAAGTCAATGCGTTCAATGCGGACAGACCGATAGCGATAGCCATAGTCATACCGAACTGACGATAGAATGTTCCTGCTGTACCTCCCATGAAACTTACCGGAACGAATACAGCCATCATGACCAACGTAATAGATACGATAGCACCACCCAATTCATTCATGGCATCGATAGAAGCCAGACGGGCAGATGTATAACCTTGGTCAAGCTTGGCATGCACACCCTCGACGACCACAATCGCATCGTCGACCACAATCGCAATAGCAAGCACGAGCGCACATAACGTCAACAAGTTCAAACTGAATCCTACCAGGGACAGGATGAAGAAAGTACCGATCAGAGCTACCGGAATGGCGATAGTCGGAATCAATGTCGAACGTAAATCCTGCAAGAAGATATACACTACGATAAACACCAGGATAAATGCTTCGATCAACGTCTTCAATACTTCATGGATAGAAGCGAAGAGGAAGTCGTTGGCATTCATGGAGATGTTCAGTTTCAATCCGGTAGGTAACGTTTTTGATGCTTCATCCAACAATGCTTCAATATCACTGATGGTCTGTGTCGCATTGGTTCCTGCCATCTGGTATACGATACAAGTCACAGATTTGTGGCCGTCTACCCGGTTGGTAAAGTTATATCCCAAACGGTCCAGCTGAATTTCTGCTATATCTTTCAGACGGAGTACTTCACCGTCAGGAAGAGATTTGATAACGATATTTTCAAACTCTTCAGGCTGTTGCAAACGTCCTTTATAGCGGATAGTATATTGGAAAGTTTGGTTACTTCGTTCACCGAACTGTCCTGGAGCTGCTTCGACATTTTGTTCTGCCAGAGCAGTGGAAACATCACTAGGTACGAGCTTGTATTGTGCCATGACGTCCGGTCGTAACCAGATACGCATAGAATAATCCTGACCCAAAACGTTAGCATCACCTACACCTTGAACACGTTGTACTTGTGGGATTAGGTTGATTTTAGCATAGTTTTCAATAAATGATTCGCTATATGTATCTGTCTCGTCATATAGAGAGAATACTACCAGCATGGAAGTCTGGCGTTTTTGGGTGGTTACACCGACTTTAGTTACTTCGGCAGGCAACAGACCTTGTGCCATAGAGACACGGTTTTGTACATTGACAGCGGCCATGTCCGGGTCTGTTCCTTGTTTAAAATATATGGATATCTCACCGGAACCTGTGTTTGACGCAGTTGAGGTCATATACATCATGTTTTCTACACCGTTGATCTGTTCCTCCAATGGAGCAATCACGGAATTCAATACGGTCGATGCACTGGCTCCCGTATAGGTGGCTCTTACCGAAACGGTAGGAGGCGCGATGTCCGGATACTGCGTGATAGGCAGTGTCGCCAATCCGATAGCCCCCAGGATGACTATCAGGATAGAAATAACGGTTGATAGTACCGGACGGTTAATAAATCTATCTAATTTCATATGATTATCTGATTATTAGTTGAAGGCTGTGGCTAAATTACCGTCGCGTTGGTCTTTCAAATGTTGTTGATAGTTTGCTTCTTTCTGCGCTGGTGTGATAGGTTGAACCTTCTGGCCATCTTTCAGGTTTTGTACTCCTTCGATTACAATTTTATCTCCTGAATTCAAACCGGAAGTAACCAAGTACTCTTTCCCGTTATCCAGATTAAAGATTTTGATTTCTGTATATTTCACTGTGTTGTCCGGTTGCAGAACATAAACGAACTTCTTATCCTGGATTTCTACTGTTGCAGACTGCGGTATAGTGATTACATTCTCCATGGTATAAGGAATCAGAGCGTTTGCCGTGCCTCCACTACGCAATACATGTTCCTTATTCGGGAAGATAGCACGAATGCTTACCGAACCGGTAGATTGGTCGATAACGCCTGTGATAGCGTCTACTTTTCCATCTACATCGTATGTGGAACCGTCGATTAGTTGCAGTTTGATAGTCGGTATCTTGCTGATTTCTTCTTTGATTGTGCTACCGGACTTGGTCATTGCCAGCAATTCCTTTTCTGTCATTGAGAAGTATACGTATACTTCGTCAATTTCGGATACGGTAGTCATCGGTGTAGCGATAGAAGGGCTTACTAGTGCCCCTATACGATAAGGAATATCGTTGATAACACCATCTGACGGGCTTTTAACTTGTGTGAATGACAAGTTCTGTTGAGCAGTGGTCAGTTGTGCTTTTGCCTGTGCCAACTGTGCTTTGGTTTGTGCCAGAGAGTTTTCTGCCATTGCCAGGTCATAGTCACTGATAATTTGCTTCTTGTTCAACTCTTTCTTATTGTCATACGTCATTTGTTGAGTGCTCACTGCTGCTTCGGCTGTAGCAACTGCTGCTTTGGCAGTGCGTACGGCTGCTTCATATTGAGTCGGGTCAACAATGAACAACACTTGTCCCTTACGTACAGTTGCTCCTTCGTCTACGCACAGTTTCGTGATGAAGCCCGATACTTGGGGGCGGATTTCTACATCTTGTTTACCTTTGATTGTAGCCGGATAAGCGGTTGTTAAATTGGCAGTTGTTTTTTGTAACTCTTGTACTGCATATTCAGGAGCCTTTCCTGTGTCATTGCCCTTATTGCCACAACTAGACAAGAGGGCTACGCAAAATGCAAATAAAACAATTCTACTTTTCATACTTAATAAATATCTGTTTTTTAATTTAATGCGTTTGTTGCCAGTGTGCTGTTCGTCCATATAGATTAAGGGGGTTAAGGAAGAAAAAGCCGGAAACTAATTCGGTTAAATTAGTTTCCGGCTGCAAAAGTACTTTAAATTCGGTATTCTTGTTCTCTGATACCGTGTTTTTTAACTATGTTTTTTACTTTATTTTATGATATACAGGAGTCATAATAAAACTTAACTCATAATCTTGGTAAGGAAGACGGTATTTTTCCAGTGGTATAGCTCCCCAACTGTTCACACAAGCAAGCCCTGCTTGTGCCTTATCGATACAGAAATTGGTGAAGTCTGCCTTTTCTACTTCCGGTGAGTGACGTTGATCTTTACCGTCACCGTCATCCAATGACTCGATGGTATAATTCAGGGCAGAAGCAGAGAAAGGAGCATCCGATATGAATTGCAATCCGTTACCACTAATGTTCAGAAGTCTCCACCAGCGGATATCCGTTTTGGTTCCGGTTTCCTGCGGGCGGATGTAAGGATAGAATTGTTCTTCTACTGTCTGGCGGTATTTGCCTAGCATGGCTCCGTGGTTACGGTCAGCATAGTTTTCTCCCGGACCACGGCCGTAGTACTCTACCTCGTTGAAGTTGACAGGCATACGCATTTGCATACCGAAGCGGAACATTTCAGAAACCTTCTTACTCTTGTCTGCCACCATCTTTTGAGTAACCTTCACTGCACCTTTATTATTAATAGTATAAGTCAGTGACAATGTTCCACCTATCGACTTCATGTCATATTCTGCACGAACCACTGCCTGATCGTTTTCAATAGCATGTTTCAGAGAAGTCAGTTTCAGTTCCGGATTCTTCCATGCAGCGTATTTATGTTGCAGTCCGGCTCCGAAATCATTGTCGGTCGGTGCACGCCAGAAGTTAGGAGTCAATGCGCTGCCGTCTTCCATCATTTGCATACCATTGACGTCGTAGCGACAAAGGTAACCATTGTGCTTATTGAAGTCCATAGAGAAGTTTTCACCTTTAACAATCAGGTAATTGCGGTCGTTGTCCAAAATACTGGGCACGATAACCGGAATATTGGAAGCCTGTTGATTTTCCAGTTTCAGTTCCGGTGCTTTGTAGTCGCGGATGCTTAACTGGTCGTAAGCGATAGTCGTTCCTGCCGGCAGCAACGTTTCGGCGGCTTTCAGTTTATAGCTCACATTCAGCAACAATTCCTTGCAAGGACAGATATTCTTCACGTCAAACGGAATTTGCACTTTCACAGTTTGCTGGGGTGCAACTTTCAGGTCGGATACAATGCCTGTTTGCACTACTTCCCCGTTTGCCAGTAATTGCCATTCCATATAATATGCAGAGAGGTCGCGGAAGAAATATTCGTTGAAGATATTGATTTCACCTTTGGCAAGATCCGCAGGAGTGGTCCATATATCCTGATAGAAATAAGCTACTTCATAAGCATGCGGATTAGGCATGCGGTCGGGGCTGATTAAACCGTTATCGTTGAAGTTGTTGTCCGAAGCGTCGTATTTGTTGAAATCGCCGCCATAACCATAGATATTTACTCCGTCTTTGTTTTTCCAGTGGCAGGACTGATCTACAAAGTCCCAGATAAATCCACCCTGATATTTCGGATATTTGCGGATGATGTCCCAGTATTCTTTGAATCCTCCCTGTGAATTACCCATTGCGTGCGCGTATTCGCATTGGATTAACGGCTTTTGGATGTCGCCTTCGCTATATTTGATACAAGCGTCGTAGTCATAATACATCGGGCAGAAAATATCGGTGAATTCGCTGGTTCCTGCTTGCTCATACTGTACGGCACGTGTCTTGTCTTCGTTCTTAATCCAAGTGTAGCATTTCTCAAAGTTCGGTCCCATGCCGGCTTCGTTGCCCAGTGACCAGAAGATGATGGACGGATGGTTGTATCCGCGTTGTACATTGCGTTGGTTACGCTCCATGTGAGCTTTAGCGTAACTCGGGTTCTTTGCCAGTGTCTGATCGCCGTAACCCATTCCGTGAGATTCTACGTTGGCTTCGGCCACTACATACAGACCATATTGGTCACAAAGGTCATACCAACGGTTGTCGTCCGGATAATGACAAGTACGTACAGCGTTGATATTCAATTCTTTCATCACTTTGATATCCTGCAACATACGTTCGAGAGAAACGACATAACCGCCGTCCGGGTCCATTTCGTGACGGTCGGCTCCTTTGAAGAGTACCGGTTGCCCGTTGACGAGTATCTGTCCGCCTTTCAGCTCAATCTTGCGGAATCCTACTTTAACGGGGATTACTTCTACTACGTTGTTGCCGTTTTTCAGTGTAGCGGTCAGCGTGTAGAGATTAGGCGTTTCGGCAGTCCATTTGGCCGGGTTGGAGATGGATAGGGTAGTGTTTAATTTGCCAGAGCCTTTCAGGTCGGCAGTTGCTACACTGTTACCTTGAGTATCTGTCAAGTCCAAGGCAACTGTGCCGCTTCCTTTCAGATCAATGGCTATGTTCAGCGTACCGTCTTTATATTGGCTATCCAAATCTGGAGTGAGGCGAATATCCTGGATGTATTTCTTGTCACGTGCGTAAAGATAGCAGTCACGTCCTACGCCAGAGTAGCGGAAGAAGTCCTGATCTTCCAGATAACTGCCGTCGCACCAGCGGAATACCTGGAAAGCAATCACGTTTTTACCCGGTTTCAGGTAGTTGGTCAGGTTGAACTCGGCTTCCAGTTTGCTGTCCTCGCTATATCCTACGTAACGTCCGTTCACCCAAAGGTACATGTTGGAAGTTACCGAGCCGAAATGTGCGAAAATTTCTTTGCCTTTCCAGTCGGCAGGAAGGATGATTTCTTTGCGGTAAGAGCCTACGTGGTTGTTTTCTGTCGGCACTAGCGGAGGGTTGTTTTTGAATTGGCTTCTCCAGGCATATCCTACGTTGACATAGATAGGGTCACCATAGCCGTTCAACTCCCAAACACCGGGAACTTGAAGATCATCCCAACCTTTGTCGTTGAAATTAGTCTGGTAAAAGTCGGTCGGGCGTGCGTCTGCGTGTCTCACCCAGTTGAATTTCCAAAGACCGTTCAGGGTCATGAAATTTGCGGAATTTTCTTTAATGCCGGCTTTAGCTTCATCAGCCGATGCGAAAGCAAAGTAATTAGTGTGCATAGCGGAGCGGTTTGCGGAATTCACTTCCGGATCTTTCCACTCGTTGAAGCTTTGCGCTTGAATTGCTGTCAGTCCCAATGCAGCCAAGCAGCAAGAGAGTAGTTGTTTCTTCATGGGTTTTTTGTATTAGGTTTGAATTTCGGGAGTCAAAGATAGGGAATATTTTATTCAGTGAAGGTCAAAAAATCATTCAATTAAGGCTAGTTTTTAATAAATTAGCTAGAAAATAGAGTATTTTACTTACTCTAATCAGTAAAAACGTGAGATACAGTTTTCCACCGCGGTGGAAAAGGTATCTCACGTTAATAAAAATTGGCTGTTATATTAGTCAGTTCTTATACGCTGTTTATACGTAGACTTGCGTATAACTAATACATATATAGATATGATTCATACGTTATGCTGCAGGATCCGGAGCCTCACCGCTACCGCCTTCGTCCGGATTTTCCGGTTTATTTCCCCCTCCATTTCCGGAAGAGGTGCCGCCGTTTCCTTCCGTCTTGTAAATACTTACATTATCCAGCATATCCTTAAATTTATATCCCGGCGTAAATACAATTTTCACTCGACGAACGGTATCGGCATCTACATCTTTTTCCTCTTTCTGGCTTTTGCAACTCATGCCCGGACGGAAACATCCGAAGTCACCTAATTGCACAGACAATCCTTTGTTGAGGTTCGTGTTCAACGCATCAATCAGTGCGTCAATCACGTGCTTCACTGCGCCTTCGGGAATCATACCGAACATGGATACTTCCTTGCATAAATCTCTGAAATTTACCGTATTGGTAATTACATTCTGTGCTACATACTTTTCAGTCTTTGTTTTGTCAAAGCCGAAAACTCTTTTCTTGACAACATACTTTAATGCCATAGTCTTTCTTCTTTTAATAGTTAGTTAATCTGTTTTATTGTTGTTTTGTGATCACGACGCAAAGATATGGTTTCCGAAATTCATGACCAAGCTGAAAAAGAATTGTGCGTTAATAAATTAGTTAATAAGTAGAATACTGCTGTATTGGGGAATTTTATGTAAAAAAGATTTGGCAGAAAGATAGAAGAAGAGGATGCCGATCAAGATATTGGGGTATCAAGTGTGGGGAAGGCATCCTCTTCGAAGATAGAACGAAAGGACTACTTGCACAAGCAATCTTTTTCGCTTTGTTTTCTATCTTCTATATATACTGGTAAGGGTTATGATTCTGAATTATTCCGTGTCTTCTTTGGTTCGCAGGCTGACTAACTCTGTCCACTTGCTTATACTTAAGTCGAACCCTCCTTTCTCCAGATGTTGGAGGGCGGTTCTAAAATGTCGTATTACTTTTTCTGTATCATTGGTTGTTTTATACTCAAGCTCTCCAAGTGCATATTCAAGACGTGCCATTTGGATGTAATCTAATAAGGTATAGTTTTCGTCAACGGATAAAGTTGAAAGATAGTTCAACAAGTCGAATGCTTTTTCTCGTTCTTCATCTGATAAGTTGGAGATGGGGCGGCGCGCGATAGGGTGCTGCATTACTAGAATAATGTTTTCTTTCAGGTCATCGTACATATCTTTGTTATGTTTGTCGCATCATTTCCCTATGGTGCGCGGTTTAAAAAAGAGAGCGTGGGAAACTATCAACTGTACGCCAACCATAGGCTCGGCAAAGACCCTCCGCGACATAAGTGATAGTCCCACGCCCATTGGGTATATAAACAAATTATATACAGAAGTGTGCGCGAGACCTGACATCACTTATTGTCATTCGCGGTAAATTTTTGCCGAATTTATGGTTGAATGCAATAAATAATCGTTCTCTATAAAAAAATAAAATGTTCCTCTCTACGTATGAAAGGAAACCGCTACAAAAGTAGCAATAAATATTGATAAAGCAAGTAATCTTGTTTTATAATTTCATAGATAGTTCTGATTTACTAAAAGTCAGTATAAATATGATTAATATAAAAAGAACCCTACACTGAATTATTGTTTTTTTGTTCAGTTCAGAATTGGAATTCCAGGTAATTCTGCTAGATGATTTTAACTTAACTTTCTGTTTTCTTTGCATAAACCACCTGTTTGCCTGTTCCATAACGGATTAAGAGTCCACGTTCGATAAAAGCATTCAGTTCTTTCAAAGCACGTTTTTTGTCGTGTCCTGTCAATCGGCTATAGTCGGTGCGGGTCAGGCAGGGATATTTGTTCAGATGCTGGTTGATTATTGTCAAACATTCTTCTTCGCTGTGCCCTTTTCTGTGGTGACGAGTCATCGATTCTCCACGTTCCAGTCTCATTTGCTGGCCTACTTCTTTCTTAAACTGGCTACTTACCCGGAAATTGACATTTTTCAGTTCTATGGATTGTGCGTGTACATCTTTTTTCTTCATTACACGAGGTCCCTTCAAAGACACTGAAAAATATCCGATATCTCCCAGTTCCACAATCCATCCGTTGGCAATCAGGTCTCTCAACTCGTTTTGGAAAGACTGCATGGCGCCCGCCAGTAAACTGCGGCTTATTCCTGTGAATTTGTGTACACGGTCTAGAAGTTCTTCCTGATCGACGGTTCCTTTGAATACTACGCGGGGATGAAGCGGTTGTGCGTCGCCTGTTTGTTGAATGTCAGGTGTGTCGTAAAGGTCATATTGTATACTCATATTCGTTTTTATTTAGTGTAGGCACATTGATAAATCCGTTTGCCTATCCGGATTTACTTCACTTGCTACTTTTATTTCGTTCCACTATAGTTTCTCTTTCGTCCCACTATAGTGCTCCGCAAGGGAAACTATAGTGTTCTTTGCGGAACACTATAGTGGAACGAAAAAAGATTAGGCAACAAAGGTAATCTCTTTAGGCAATAAAACTAATTATATTAGCAGGAAAAAAATAAAAACGTCGCAAATATTGTTTATTACCTTAAGTCACCCTTTCCTTTTTTAATAAATTAGCTAGAAAGTGTGGTGTTTATTGAATAAGAACGCTTATTTTTGCAGCATGTTACAATTTGAGAATCAAAAGATAAAACAAATAGTTCGCAAGGTGCTTCCGGTAGTAACGCTGGGGGCGATGTTATATTCCTGCGCCAGTATTGGACGGCCGGACGGTGGACCATACGATGAGACGCCGCCCCGTTTCATCGGCAGCACTCCGGAGGCGGGGGCTTTGAATAATAAAAGGACTAAAGTCTCTTTGATGTTCGACGAGTTTATTAAGCTGGAGAAAGCGACCGAGAAAGTCGTTGTTTCCCCTCCCCAGATACAGCAACCGGAAATCAAGGCTTCCGGCAAGAGAATACAAGTCAACCTGCTCGACTCTCTGAAGCCTAACACGACCTATACGATTGACTTCTCGGATGCAATTGTCGACAATAATGAAGGTAATCCGTTGGGTAACTTTGCATTTACGTTCTCTACCGGTACGGAAATCGATACGATGGAAGTAGCAGGAACGATGCTCGATGCCTCTAACCTGGAGCCTATTAAAGGTATGCTTGTCGGACTACATTCCAACCTGAACGATTCGGCTTTCAACAAATTGCCTTTCGACCGTGTGGCACGTACAGACAGCCGTGGACGTTTCTCCATCCGTGGTGTAGCTCCCGGCAAATATCGCATCTATGGATTGATGGATGCCGACCAGAATTTTACCTTCAACCAGAAGAGTGAGATGATCGCTTTCCACGATTCGTTGATTATTCCCCGCATGGAAGAACGCATCCGCATGGATACGGCTTGGGTGGACTCATTGACTTACGACACGATTGTTGAGAAGAAATATATGCATTATTTGCCGGATGATGTCATTCTCCGTGCTTTTAAAGAGCTCAACTATTCGCAATATCTTATCAAGTCGGAAAGACTGGTTCCTCAAAAGTTCACTTTCTATTTTGCCGGTAAGGCGGACACTTTGCCTGTCTTGAAAGGTTTGAACTTCGATGAAAAGGATGCTTTTGTCATCGAAAAGAATCAGCGGAACGATACGATCCATTATTGGGTGAAAGATTCTCTGCTCTTCAAGCAGGATACGCTGGCCATGAGTCTGACTTATCTTTATACAGATACTTTGAATCAGCTAGTGCCCCGTACAGATACGCTGAACCTCGTTTCGAAACAGAAATATAAGAAAGAGGAGCCGGATAAGGACAAAAAGAAAAAGAAGAAAAAGAAAGGGGAAGAGGATGAACCCGAACCGACGAAATTCTTGCCGGTGAATGTCAATGCCCCTTCGTCAATGGATGTATATGGATCTATTTCTTTGAATTTTGAAGAACCGATAGCCAGTTTCGACACTGCCGCCATACATCTGCGGCAAAAAGTAGATACGCTCTGGAAAGATATACCATTCGAATTTGAGCAGGATTCAGTGAATCTGAAGAAGTTTAATCTGTATTATGACTGGGAACCGACATTGGAATATGAATTCTCGGTAGACTCGACTGCCTTCCACGGAATATACGGATTATTTACCGATAAGATAAAACAAGGATTCAAGGTGCGTAGTGAAGATGAATATTTCACGCTTCATTTCAATGTGACGGGAGCGGATTCACTGGCCTTTGTCGAATTGCTTGACGCCCAGGACAAAGTGGTCCGTAAGCGGAGAGTGGAAGAGGACGGAATGGTCGATTTCTACTTCCTGAATCCGGGAAAATATGCAGCCCGATTAATCAATGACACAAATGGAAATGGTGAATGGGACACGGGAGACTTTGCTAAAGGCATCCAGCCGGAGGCTGTTTACTACTATCCGACGATATTGGAATATAAAGCGTTGTGGGATGTGACCCAACCGTGGGATATTCATGCGACTCCAGTGGATAAGCAGAAACCGGACGAACTTAAAAAACAAAAACCAGATGAAGACAAGAAAAAGAAAGATAGGGATCGAAATAATCAGAACCGCCGTCGTTGACGTTCGACGTAACCTTATTATTGGATTGGTGGCATTACTGACGGGAATCTTCGCCCTCCCTGCCAGTGCCCAATGTGAAGCGAAGAATGATGCGTTTCAATCCGGCGAACATGTAATGTATGATTTATACTTCAACTGGAAGTTTGTCTGGGTGAAAGCCGGACTCGCCAGTCTGACAACGAATGCGACCACTTATCATTCGCAGCCAGCCTACCGGATCAATCTGCTTGCTTTGGGCAGTAAACGGGCAGACTTCTTTTTCAAGATGCGCGATACGCTGACTTGTGTGATCGGTGAAAAACTGGAACCGCGCTATTTCCGCAAAGGTGCCGAAGAGGGAAAACGTTACACGGTCGATGAGGCTTGGTTTTCTTATAAGGACGGTCTTTGCCTCGTAAACCAGAAACGTACTTACCGGGATGGAGCGTTTGATGAATCTGAAGCTAGCGATAGCCGTTGTATATACGATATGTTAAGCATCTTGGCGCAGGCACGTTCTTACGACCCTGCAGATTATAAGGTGGGAGACAAAATCAAGTTCCCGATGGCTACGGGCCGTAAAGTGGAAGAGCAAACGCTTATCTACCGTGGAAAAGAAAATGTGAAAGCGGAGAATGGAGTTACTTACCGTTGCCTGATCTTCTCATTGGTAGAATATGATAAGAAAGGAAAAGAAAAGGAGGTGATTACTTTCTTCGTGACGGACGACTTGAACCATCTTCCTGTCCGTCTGGATTTATTCCTGAACTTCGGTTCGGCAAAAGCATTCCTGAATAATGTGACGGGTAACCGGCATCCGCTGACTTCTATCGTTAAATAGATATAGAGAAAAAACGAAGGCATATCAGAAGTAAATGGCCCTGCCAACCTGTTATTTTTTAGACGCGGATAACGCGGATGACACGGATTTATTATCTTTTTATCCGTATCATCCGCGTTATCTGTTTCTAAAAGGTATACTTTTAAAAGTGTTGATGCGCTTTCCTGTTTTATTCCTGAACTTCGAAAGGCACTTTCTGATCCTTTCGGAATACGCTAGATTCAAAAGTTGCAATCAACTCTCCGTCTTGGTTTGTTATATCTACCTGATAGCAACCTGTACTTCGACCGATATAGCGTTCGCGTGCTTCGGCAAAGAGAGTATCTCCGGGGCCGCTGGCACGCAGAAAAGTAATAGTGGACGAGAGAGAGAAAGCTAGTGTGCCGTGCGAGTTGGCAGCTGCGGCAAGCGCAAGGTCTGCCAGCGTAAAGATCGCTCCTCCTTGTGTGCGGGCACCTGCGTTAAGATGTTCGGGTTTTATTTCTAATTTGGCTTTACTGTAACCTTTGCGTACTTCCAGCAGTACTACTCCTGCATTTTCGGCAAACAGATCGTTCTTAAAAAACTCTTGTGCGGTCATGATATTATTTTTGAAGATTCTTTAATCGTTTCTTATTTTTTCAATGAATGGATATATACCTTATCTTTTTCAATTGAGTAGCTAAATTTATTTGTTTCAGACATAATATCCAATATTTTCTCCAAATTATTTGTTTCTATAATAAAACTTCCATGGAAAATCAAATTCTTGAGTTGCTCTGACTCAAATGCGAATGTCACATCAAACTGGCGCTCCAACTCTTTAGAAATGATCGACATAGGAACTTCATCCCAGAATACTTTGCAGTTGATCCACTGTTCAGCATAGTCAGCACTCTCGGTCAGCTTATAAGTTTGGTCAAGCTTATTAACTGTCATCGTTTGATTAGGCTTCATTATAAACTCTTGGTTGATGCACAATAAGACAATGGAACCTTCTAGGAGTGATACCTTTATATAATTCTCATCACCATAATTTTTAACGTTAAACTTAGTACCCAGTACCTTGATCTGTGCGGAGTCTGTTTGTATAACAAATGGATGCTCTCCATGCTCTACCTCAAAATACCCTTCGCCTTCCAGCCGGACATTGCGATTCTTTCGACTAAAACTCTCGGAGTAAGAAAGCTTGGAATCTGCGTTTAACCACACTATAGAACCGTCAGGAAGCTTCATTTTTAATTTCGATTTTCTTGGAGCGTATACTTCGGAAATCAAAGAATCATCAGGTGTTGTAAAATTATAAATTATAAAAGGAGTGGTAAACAGTAATATAATGATTGCCGCTGCGTAACCTGCATACTTCACAAATAAGGCTCTTCTCATCTTTCCTGCCGGAGCACTCTTATGTTTGCGGATTCGTTTCGCAAATCTGTTATAGGCTTGTTCTTCGTGTACAGATACATTTTTATACTCGGCAGACAGAAGCCAGATTCGTTTCTGCTGTTCAAAATATTTCTGATTCTCCGGATCGGAGTATATCCATTCGTTCAACTTATGCAAGTCCTCTTTGGTGATACTTCCCGAGAGGAAATCATATATCAGTCTGTCAAATTCTTCTTTCATACCATCTTAAACTTAATATCTATTGAAAATCATATACCTGCGCTATCATCAGGACAGTTTGTCAATAGAAGAAGTATAGTGAATTACTTTGCTTTTTAATATTAATTAAATATATTCGTAATAAACATTACAATCAGGGCAAGATAAGATCTTGCTGCTTCCTTCAGTTTATCCAGTGCACTTCGCATGTGATATTTCACTGTATGAATAGTGATTCCCATGATTTCGGCAATTTCTTCTTGTCTTTTGTTCTCAAAACGACTCAATAAAAATACCTTCCGGGTTTCCGGAGATAAGCCGTCAATCGTCTTCTGGATAATAGAATGTAGCTCTTTACCCTCTAAATGCTCAACCGGATTTTCGCCCAAGGACCATAAATCGCTGTAAATGACCAGGTCTTCTGACGAGCAGGCCGTTTCCCTTCTCACATATTCAAGCTGAAGATAATTGATACACTTATTGGCTACACTTCTGAAAAGGTAGTTCTTCAATGAGGTGTTAATTGTTATTTTAGAGCGGTTTTCCCATAGACTATACACCAAATCTTCTACTATAGATTCTGATAGATAAGAGTCTGTCAAATACCCTCTCGCTATCCGGCAAAGATCTGTATAGTAAGTTTTATAGATGTATCGGAATGCCTCCTCTTTACCCGATTTCAGGGCCTCGATAATCTCTGTTTCCAGGTTTTTTTCCATTATGTCTTTCAGAAATCGTATATTTGATTTATTAGTTAATATATTAAGGTGAATACTCACAGGTTCTGTTTCTCCGATGGATAATTCGGGGGCAAGGTATTGAAAAAATGTAAGATGACCAAACTCACTAATAAAAAGATGAGTTGAAGGGCTGAACGAATAAAAAAATCATTTCTCACTATACTTTTTATTAATCTGGCTGTCATATTAATGAATAGGCCAATAAAGCATATTTTAACCTGAATCTCTATGAATGGTAAAAAGAAGGATTGTAAAAGAGCATAGCGCGACACTCTTTTTTAAGTTATAAGGTATACAAACAGCTGTTTTAGTTTAGTCATGCAGGATAAAGATTGTTTTCAGGAATAACAGAAAATAAGCTATTTCTTATTTAAATAATATTGTATGAAGAAACTACATTTTCTATTAAGCACATTCCTTGTGTTTATATTCACGTCATGCGGAGAAGATGAACTGAAAGGTGTTGTCTTATCCGAAGATCCGGGGTACGTAAAAGAACCATTGGTAGCCATACAGGCAGAAGATGGCACAGGGAACTGGATAAATGGTCTTATTGACCAGAACAGTAGGGTCATAGCCTTAGATTTTCGCATTTTGGACGACCAAAGTGCGGTGAATGTGAAACTCAAACTGGCGGATGAATGGGCAAAGCCCATTGATCCGCTCACTACTGATGCTGTACTGGACTTGAGCAGCGGTATCACCCGTATTAAAGTGAATGATGGAGCAGATGATATTGAATATACCATTTTCAGCACTTCTACCCAGTTGCTTCGAGGTGTAACGGCTACTTGTAACACAGAGCAGGTTAGTGCTAACTTTATTAATGGCATCGCTTCGTTACGTTTCAAACAAAACACTGTATTTGCAAACGTAGTGTTGATGCCGACTTTGGCAGATAACGCAGAAATCATCTCTACGGATCCCTCCAGTCAAAAAGATGAAAATGGGAACCTGATTGTTGACCTAAGTAGCACACTTACTATTACTGTAAAAGACAATACGAACAACATGACTAAAAAATATCAGTTGAGTGCTGTAAATGGAATTATTGACGCAGGGGTAAACTGGAAAAATATTACTGCTGATCTAAAAAGCCAACACAGTAGTATTTGTATTCCTGATTTCATGATTGTCTATGAAAATAAAAACTTGCATGGAAGGAGCGGTAATACGGGATGGTTGATAACTATTCCTGCCGGTAGAATAAATATGAAGGTTAGCTGGGATATGAATAAAGACAATGTAACATGGGCTGAACCCACTGCTCAACATCGTACAACAGCTATCATGAATGATAATATGGATTATTCATTGTTTGTTCCGGGATTGTCCGGGCAATTCTGGGTACCGATATTTTATAGCCTCGGGTGGAATGATAGTGGGCTGCTATCCGCACCGCGTCTCGGATATAACCTATCTACTTCTTTGAAGTATTGTCCGGGAACTCTGGGAATTACAGCTGATGGAAAAGCGGAGATTTCGTATGCAGAAGTGATAGATAATAACTTGTATAAGTTTACCAGCGGCGGAGCCGGCAAACAAGCTGCCAATGGAGTACAGTGGTCTCCAACCAGTGCTGTCAGTGGATATTCCTATCCGTTGCAAAAAGGGCAGATCATGATTGCCGGAGAAAATGCAGAACTTTACAAGACATTTGCCACTAATGAAGGAAGAAATACTTCGACCCGTAACAGAGGAATGGATGGAGCATTGTCAGGAAGTAATTCATGGGCTGCTAATCCGGTAAGCATCTGGACTTTTGATGGCAAGCCTGTAGGACGCCGGGCTGTCGGTATCACGGAAGAAGGAGACTTGGTCATTTTTGTAAGTAATCGTTTTACGAATTCTTATAACTCGGTAAAAGCAGCTTGGAATGTCTTTAGTGATGGCTCTTCTTTACGGGAAGTTGCTGTGGCATTGCAGGAAGTGGGTTGTACGGATGCCATTGTGTTTGGTGAGAACTATCATAGTCCTGTTGTTATTCGGGATGATAGTAGAGGGGTGCCTTTAGGAAAGGTAGCCGGTAGATACGACTGGGAAACGAACGGCAATGTTAAAAATGCGGATAATGAGGCTAGTTCGCAATCCTGGATAATGTTTAAATAAGAATATTGTAAAACAATGAGTTAGTAACAAAAGATATACACATAAAAACTTAAATCAATGAGTAAAATCATCAAATACATGTTCTTCGTGCTATTAGCTGCAGTTCTTCCACTGTCGGTTCACGCACAGCAGGTGACCTTACATTTGCAGGACGTAACGGTGCGCAAAGCGTTCCGGGAGTTGGAGGTCAAAGGAAATGTATCCTTAGTATATGAGAAAAATGATCTGGACCTGACCCGTAAGGTAACTGTAAAGGTAGATAATCAACCGATAAGCAAGGCACTGGATCAGATTCTGAAAGGGCAGGAGTTGATTTATAAAATAAAAGATAATCATATTATTATCACCCGGCCTGTCGTTCAGAAATCGGATAAGAAACGACGTATCAATGGTGTCATCAGCGATGTCAATGATGAATTGTTAATTGGAGTATCGGTATCAATTCCCGGTACTAATATTGGCACGGTGAGTAATATGGAAGGGAAATTTGAACTGGAAATACCGGAGGACGCTAAGAAATTGCAAGTGTCTTATATCGGTTTTGACACGCAGGAAATTTCATTGTCGCCCGGCAAGACGACATTCAACATTGTAATGGGAGAGAATGTGAAAATGCTTTCAGAAGTAGTAGTGGTTGGTTATGGCACACAAAAGAAGGTGAACCTGACCGGTTCGGTTGCTACGGTAAATTTGGAAAAGGAATCACTTTCCCGTCCTTTGGTCAGTGCTTCGCAGGCGTTGAGCGGTATGACAGCCGGTTTGCAGGTGATGCAAAGCTCCGGGACTCCATATAATGAAGGCTTTTCTTTCAATATTCGGGGGGTAGGTACCCTGAACAGTTCTTCACCACTCGTGTTGGTGGATGGGATGGAACAAAGTCTGAATAATGTAGATCCCAACGATATTGCTTCTATTTCCATCCTGAAAGATGCGGCCTCGTGTGCTATTTATGGTAACCGAGGGGCAAATGGGGTTATTCTGGTTACTACCAAAACCGGACAAACAGGAAAGGTCAGCGTGTCCTACAATGCTACTTTTTCACTGAATCAACCTACCAAACTGATAAAAACGGTATCTAACTACGCCAAGTATATGGAATTGATGAACGAAGCTGCTACTAATATAGGAGAATCTGCTCCTTTCAGCGACATTACCATCAATCAATGGCGTGAGGCGGAAAAAGATCCGAATGGCATTTCGGCTTCCGGCTATCCTAATTATGTAGCTTATCCTAATACAGATTGGTACGATGAGATATATAGTAACGACTGGATGATGAAACATTCGCTTTCCGTCACTGGACAGGAGGGACGTACCGGATATAATCTTTCTATATCTTATACTGACAATCCGGGATTAATCAAGGATACCGGATACCAACGCTATTTTTTGCGTGCCAATGTTTATTCGGATATTACTAAGTGGTTACGTATTGGTACTCGCGTATGGGGGTATCACACTGACCAGAAGAAAAGCGATACCGGTTCACTCACCAATATCAATACCCAAAAAATGATACCGGGCGTATATCCATATTATGACGGAAAATATGGTGCGCCGGAAGCGAACGAGGAAGATCCGCAATCTCACAATCCTCTGTGGGACATGGCACAATCGGAAGGGCATATCAAAAACACGCAGTTCTTTACTACTTTCTATGCCAACGTGAAGTTTCTGAAACACTTTTCATACGATGTTAATCTGAACTATAAAGATTACCGTTATGAATCGATGTCCGTAAATACGGATTATGGGAAATATAGTTTTAGTACAGATCAGTGGATAGCTGCCCCCAAAGATCCTGCCGATTTGTATACCCGTATGGCGTATGTCCGTGAAAACCATTGGAAATTAACGCACTTGCTCAACTATAACCAGACTTTTTATAAGCATGATATTGGTATGTTATTGGGCTTTGAAGAAGAACGTTTTGTCAAACGGACTACCGACACTGCCAAACTTGGATTAATAGATTCGTCTGTGGGTGATTCAAGTTCTGCTACTACTCCTTCTTCCATAGGTGGTACAGGTGAGGAATTTACATCCCGTTCTTACTTCGGTCGTATTAACTATGCTTTCGACAGCCGTTATTTATTCGAGGTTAATATGCGTTATGACGGTTCCTCCCGTTTTGCTCCGGATAATCGCTGGGGGCTTTTTCCATCTTTCTCTGCCGGGTGGAGAATCAGTGAAGAGAGATTTATGAAAGGACTTCCTATCGACAATCTGAAATTACGTGCTTCGTGGGGTAAGTTAGGGAACAATGCGATTGGTAACTACGAATGGCAGGCTGTATATAACTCGGCAAAGTACGCGTTTGGTGGTAGTCTTAATAACGGATTGGCAGTCACTTCTATCTCTAATAACCTGTTGGAATGGGAGAGCACTGCTATTACGAACATTGGTGTCGACTTTGCAACTCTTAGAAACCGTCTGACGTTCGAGGCTGAATTTTATAATAAAGTAACGGATGGAATTTTATATCGTCCTGATATGTACATGTCTCTTGGGACAGCCAGTGGCCCTCGTCAGAACATTGCGGAAGTGACTAACCGCGGTATTGAAATGACCCTGAATTGGCAAGACCGTATCGGTAAAGTAGAATATCGTGTATCCGGTAACTTTGCCTATAACCAGAACAAGGTCAGTAAATACAAAGGAGAGTTGCAGCGTGGCTGGGTGACAGATGAAAACGGGAACCGTGTTTATCAAACCAATATCGGCGATGTCTCTACCGGAGGATCTACCCGTGTAATAGAGGGTAAAATGATTAATGAATACTATATGTTGCAACCATATAAGGGCAGTGGAAACGGTTTTAACGCAGATGGAACAGTCAATATCAACGGTGGTCCGAGAGACGGAATGATCCGTACAGTAGACGACATGAAATGGCTGAATGCTATGGTAGGGGCAGGGTATAAGTTCTATCCGCGTCAGAACGTCAGTAAGAGTGGCATTTGGTATGGTGATTACATCTATGCTGACTTAAATGGCGACGGTGTATATGGTAATGACGCTGATAATGAGTTTCAGGGATGCTCCAATGTGCCCAAGTATAACTTCGGTCTGCAGGCAAGCGCTAATTGGAAAGGCTTCGATTTCTCCATGAACTGGTCCGGTGCGGCAGGTTTCAAGATTTACTACTATCGTTTGGCATTGAACAGCAGTGCTACCATCAAAGGATATGCTATTGGGGAAGCAATAGCAAACGATCACTATTTCTTTGATCCCAAAAATCCCAATGATCCGCGCACGAACTTGAGTTCAAAGAATCCTCGCTTGACAAATAACTCCGGTAACGACCAAAGTGGTATGACACAGTCATCAGTACATTTGCAAAAAGGGGATTATATTAAACTGAAGAACCTGACTATCGGATATACATTGCCTGCTGTCCTGTCGAAAAAAGTATATGCACAGAATATCCGTTTCTTTGCTTCCGGTGAAAATTTATTTACCATTACCGGGTATGAAGGAATGGACCCGGAAATGCGTACCGCAGTGGGATATTCTACTATGAGACAATATGCATTCGGTGTAAATATCACTTTCTAAACTTACTCTAAAACGATTTTATGATGAAAAACAAAATAAAAATATTTCGGAAATTAGTAAGATGTGCATCTATTGCCTTGCTGTCTTTCTCTATGGCTGGATGCGGTGCGGACTTTTTAGATACTACTCCTACCAATAACATAAGCGGTAGTAGTATCTGGACGAAAGCAACTTTGGCCGAACAGGCTGTTATCGGCGTATATAATGTCTTTCTGGATCAATATTGTCCTAACTCCGGCATTTTGGATTCGCACCGGATTCCATGGGATGCTTATTCTTCTGTGATGGATACAGACAAGAACTGGATTAAGCGAATGCCTAATTGTACAGGAGCAGCTACTCCCTCAAGTGGCCTGTTCAGTGATATTTATAAACGTTTTTATACTTTTATCTATCGTGCTAATGATGTGATAGATAATATTGGTCAGGTTCCTGATATGTCGACCGGAGAGAAGCAACGGGCTATCGCCGAATGTAAATTCTTGCGTGCATTTGCTTATATGCGCTTGAATATCTTGTATAAAGGAGTGCCGTTATATATGAATGCAATCACGAGTCCTGAAAACGGTAACAAAGCCCGTTCTTCAGAAGCGGATGTTTGGGCGGCTATACTCCAGGATCTGACAGATTGTGTGAATGAACCCAATCTACCGGGTAAATATAATTCGGGTGACTCTAACTATGGACGGGTAACCAAAGGAGCTGCTTATGCATTACGCGGACAAGTATATATGTGGCAGAAGAATTGGGAGGCGGCGGTTGATGATTTTAATTCTGTGGCTGACTGTGGTTTCGGGTTATATACTAAGGCCGGTGCTACCAGTTATAAGCAGTTGTTGAAAATAGCAAATGAACAATGTGAAGAAATGATATTCTCTGTGCAATGCATCAAGCAATACGGCTTCTCCAATACAAGGAACATCACTTACGGCAACCGTTGTACAGCAGGTTCTATGTGGAATAACTATTTGCCTAATCCGCATTTTGTAGAATCCTTTGAAACGGCAACCGGAGAAAAATTTAATTGGGATAACTACTTGCCGGGCTATAGTACGATGAAAGAAAAAGAACGTGTGGTGTTTTTTCTACGTGACGGACTGTCCGCGGCAGAAAAGGAACGTATGACTGCCTATGGGGCCGATATGAGCAAATATCTGGATAGTGGCAATGAAGCACGTATCAAAAAAGCTTACGAGAGCCGTGATCCACGTCTGCAAATGGCTGTCATTACCCCTTACGCACAATACAATGGTGCTTCTTCTGGAATAGCTCATACTTATACATTGCGTTGGCCTTATCGTGGCTCGGACAGTGCAGAGCCTTTTGATATCCGTACTGATACAAACGATAAGTTTTACTATCTATGGAGAAAGTTTGTACCTGAAGGTCTGGAACAGACAGAACGTGATACTTATGGATTGGATATTCCATTAATACGCTATGCGGAAGTATTGCTCCTGAAAGCAGAAGCGCTAAATGAATGGGGAAGTACCCATGAAAGCGAAGCAATCAGATGTGTTAATGAAGTAAGACGTCGTGCAGGGCATGTCGAATTGAATAATGCAACTTATCCTGCTACGAAAGTTAACGGGCAGAGTGATTTGCGTGAACGTATCCGGAATGAGTATTACTGGGAAATCGGTGGCGAAGATTCCATGTATTTCCATGAATTGCGTTGGGGAACGTGGAAAGATAAGAAGTTTGATAATAATCGTAACGGTCTGATGCAGATGTGGGGTGAAACGACTTATACCTGGTACTGGTTGGGAGATCAGTGCTGGAGCTGGCCTATTCCTGCTAAAGAAATGGAAATGAACTCGAATTTGGAACAGAATGAAGGTTGGATAAATTAATCTTAGTTTTAACTAATAAAGTATATATGAAAAAATTATCTTTTTTAATTGCAACAGCATTGTGTATCATGGCATGTTCCGGTGGCTCTGACGAACAACCGGATGGGCCGGGTAACGGTAATGGAAATGGGGGTGGGGGGAGTACACCTAACCCTGTTTCATTCTCCAATCCTATAGTCGGCAAACAGTTGCCTGATCCGACAATAATTCATGCGGCAGACGGGAACTTTTATTTGTATGTTACCCAACAGGATAATATCTATATTCCGATTTACAAATCTACTAATATGACACAGTGGACTTATGCTGGGGCAGCCTTTCTGCAAAAACCGAACTGGCAGCCGGACACTCGCTTATGGGCTCCGGACATTAACTATATCAATGGCAAATATGTGCTCTATTATACTCTCGGGCACTGGGACTTGCCTAAGAATAGTTGTATCGGGGTGGCGGTCAGCGACTCTCCTGTAGGACCTTTTACGGATCACGGAAAACTTCTTGACTACAATTCTGGTACTATGCAGTGCATCGACCCTTGTTATTTTGAAGATAATGGTAAGAAGTATCTTTTCTGGGGAAGTTATAATAGTACTTCTAAAGGCTATGAAGGAGGTATCCGTTATGTAGAGTTAAGTGCTGACGGTCTATCCATTAAAGGGGCTGTTTCCGAAAAGATAGCGGGTCCTTCAATAGAAGGCATCATGGTTCATAAACGCGGGAATTATTATTATCTATTTGGCTCTACGGGTAGTTGTTGTGAAGAGGAAAGAAGTACGTATCGTGTAGTGGTGGGGCGTTCTAAAAATATCGAAGGTCCTTATGTGGGTAAAAACGGTACTGTGATGAAAGAAAATAGTAGTTATAATGAAGTAATTCTACAGGGTAATAACCTGTTTGCCGGAACCGGACACAATTCCGAAATTATCACGGATGACGAGGGTAATGACTGGTTCTTCTATCATGCCTGGCAGAAAGCGAAAATAGATAATGGTCGTCAATTGATGTGTGACCGCATACAATGGAGCAGTGATGGCTGGCCTTATATTACTAATGGCACACCGGCATCCGTATCTCGTGCACCTGTATTTAAAAACGAAGAAGAAAAAGAGTAATCTATGAAACTATTCAACTATTTATTGGCCGGGATATTGTGTGCTTCTGTCACTTGTCTCCCGGCGCAGCATCGGGCTGATCCCCAGAAATTGGTCAATCCGGAATCCTTTTCTATGATTTTGCTCGGTGATCCACAGGGATATACCAAGTATGATATTAACCAGCCGCTTTTTGATCTTTGTACCGCATGGATTGCGGACAATATAGAGTCGCTTAAAATTAAAGCTGTCCTTTGTACAGGCGATTTGGTGGAGCAGAATGATAATAATGTATTAAACCGTAAGATGCTGAACCAGACCAGTCGTGAAATGTGGGAGGCAGCATCGCAGGCTTTGAAAAGACTGGATAACAAAGTACCTTATATTATTGCCGCAGGCAATCATGATTATGGATACAAAGCCGCAGAAAACGGTCGTACTTATTTTCCTGATTATATTCCTTTTGAACGAAATTCTACCTGGCGGAATATCTGTGTCAGTGAATTTCCTAATCGTGAAGGCAGGGCGTCTTTAGAGAATTCGGCTTTTGAGTTTGATGAGCCGGGATGGGGAAAGATTTTGGTTATAGCAGTAGAGTTTGTGCCTCGTGATGAAGTTCTGCAATGGGCGAAAGATTTGGTAAACAAGCCGGAATACAAGAATCATAAGGTGATTTTTATCACTCATTCTTATCTTGATATAGGTAATAAGCGCGTTACGAAAGATGGGTATAAGATTTCTCCACAAAACTCGGGGCAGGCTATTTGGGAGAAACTTATTTATCCTTCTTCCAATATCCGTCTCGTACTTTGCGGACATGTGGGAAGAGGCACCGGTGAATATGAGAATAATGTGGCTTATCGGGTGGATAAGAACAGTGCCGGGAAAGATGTATCACAAATGACGTTTAATGTACAATATGTAGGAGGCGGTCCGGAAGGGAACGGAGGGGATGGTTGGCTTCGCATTCTGGAATTTATGCCGGATGGTAAAACGATCAAAGTACGTACTTATTCTCCCTTGTTTGGGATTTCAAAATTGACCAGGCATCTGGCACATCGTACGGCACCTTACGATCAGTTTGATATTATATTGGAATAACTTGACCTAGTAAAAATACTCTTAATAGAAATAATGTAGATGAGAAAAATTGTATGTTCTTTAGTGATACTTATTAATAGTGTTTATCTATTTGCACAGTGGAAACCGGTTGGCGGTCGAATTATGACGGAATGGGCGGCGAAAATAGATGTTGAAAACGTGTTGCCCGAATATCCCCGCCCAATTATGGAACGTGCTGACTGGATAAATCTGAACGGATTGTGGAATTATGCTATTTCTCCGGTAGGTCAAGCTATGCCACAAAGTTATGATGGTCGGATTTTAGTTCCTTTTGCTGTAGAATCAAGCTTGTCCGGAGTGGGGAAAAGTCTTGGGGAGAAGAATGAACTTTGGTATCAGCGTCAATTCTCGGTTCCCTCCAAATGGAAAGGACATAGGATCTTATTGCATTTTGGGGCTGTTGACTGGAAAGCGGATGTTTGGGTAAATAAGGTAAAGGTGGGACAACATACAGGAGGATTTACTCCTTTTTCTTTTGATATCACGCCTGCCTTGCTGAATGGGGAAAATGAATTGATCGTGAAAGTGTGGGACCCGACTGATAAAGGTCCTCAACCTAGAGGAAAACAGGTTAGTAAGCCGGGAGGTATCTGGTATACTCCTGTCAGTGGTATTTGGCAAACAGTTTGGCTAGAACCTGTGCCAATCCGGTCGATTGGCAATATCAAAACGACTCCTGATATTGACAGGAATAAGTTGACAGTAGAGGTTATGACAGATCATCAGATGCTTTCAGATAAATTGGAGGTGAAGGTATTAGAAGGAAAGCAGTTGGTGGCTGTAGGAAGTTCCGTAAATGGTATTCCGGTTGAAATTGCTATGCCGTCTGATGTAAAGTGGTGGTCGCCGGATTCTCCGTTTTTATATGATATGGAAATTTGTCTGTATTCAGAAAATAAGTTGATCGATAAGGTTAAGAGCTATACTGCCATGCGTAAATATTCAACGAAACGCGATAAAAATGGAATTGTACGTCTACAATTGAATAATAAGGACTTGTTTCAATTTGGTCTTTTAGATCAGGGCTGGTGGCCGGATGGCTTGTATACGGCACCTTCGGATGAGGCCTTAGTATATGATATTCAAAAGACAAAAGATTTTGGATATAATATGATTCGCAAACATATAAAAGTAGAACCTGCCCGTTGGTATACGCATTGTGATCGTTTAGGGGTTATTGTGTGGCAGGATATGCCGAGTGGCGATAAGAATCCCGAGTGGCAGAATCGGAAGTATTTTGAGGGAACAGAATTCAAACGGTCTGCTGAATCAGAGGCTATTTATCGTAAAGAATGGAAAGAAATTATCGACTGCCTTTACTCTTATCCTTGTATTGGCACATGGGTACCTTTCAATGAGGCTTGGGGGCAGTTTAAAACCCTTGAAATAGCAGAATGGACAAAGCAATATGATCCTTCCCGTTTAGTGAATCCTGCCAGTGGAGGTAATCATTATACCTGTGGTGATATGCTCGATTTGCATAATTATCCCGGTCCGGAGATGTATTTATATGACGCACAGCGTGCAACTGTACTCGGAGAGTATGGAGGAATTGGTTTAGTGCTGAAGGAGCATCTTTGGGAGCCGAATCGTAATTGGGGGTATATTCAGTTTAGTACTTCCAAAGAAGCTACTGATGAGTATCTGAAGTATGCTAATATGCTGAAGGATATGATTGCACGCGGATTCTCGGCTGCTGTTTATACACAGACTACAGATGTTGAGATCGAAGTGAACGGATTGATGACATACGACCGCAAAGTAATAAAACTGGATGAACAGAAATTGAAGAGGGCAAATACGGAAATTTGTGAAAGTTTAAAGTAAGAAGCCGGATTAGCTATTTGGCTGAACAAGGCAACTCATCTGTAGCCATTCGAATTATAGATATAGTTTGCAATATTATATAATTGAGAAAACAGAATTCAGATACTTTCTTTGTATCTGGACTCTGTTTTTTTGAATATATAATTCTATCCATTCCTTCATTTTTCAGTGAAATGTACCAAAATTGTCCTTCATTTGGATTATTTAGGTCGGTCAATTCTATTTAAATGCACTACTTTTGCCATCAGGAAAATTAATCACTTAACAAATAATCCCTGTATTATGAAAACAATTCTTAGCGCATTAGGACTTTCCCTATTGATCTTTACGAGTTGCGGTGGACAAAAAAAGGTTGAAGTAGACTTTATTCAGGACAACATCGACAACGCTGTGGCACAGAACACAATCCAGACGGACATTATCGAGAAGTCCGGTAAAATCTTGAATCCGAGAACAATCAACGAAGATGGGAGTATCTCTTACATACCGATGGAAGACTGGTGCTCCGGATTCTTTCCCGGTAGTATATGGTTGACTTATAACCTGACGGGTGATAAGAAATGGTTGCCGCTGGCTGAGAAATACACAGAAGCTCTTGATTCTGTGAAATATCTGAAATGGCATCATGATGTAGGTTTCATGATTGGTTGCAGTTATCTGAACGGCTATCGCATGGCAGATAAGAAAGAGTACAAAGACGTCATTATAGAAGCTGCCAAATCATTGTCCACTCGTTTTCGTCCGAATGCAGGCGTTATCCAGTCATGGGATGCCGATAAAGGTTGGCAGGGAACACGGGGATGGAAATGTCCGGTGATTATTGATAATATGATGAATCTCGAACTCTTATTTGAAGCAACAGCTCTTTCCGGAGATTCTACTTTCTACAATATTGCAGTGAAACATGCTGATACAACAATGGCTCACCACTTCCGTCCGGACAACAGCTGCTACCATGTGGTAGATTACGATCCGGAGACAGGAGAAGTGCGTAAGAGACAAACTGCACAGGGATATGCGGATGAATCTTCTTGGGCCCGTGGACAAGCTTGGGCACTCTACGGATACACTACTTGCTATCGTTACACGAAAGACAAGAAATATCTCGACCAGGCACAAAAAGTCTATAACTTCATCTTTAATAATAAGAACCTGCCGGAAGACCTCGTACCATACTGGGATTATGATGCTCCGAATATTCCGAACGAACCGCGTGATGCTTCTGCAGCAGCTTGTACAGCCTCTGCCCTTTACGAACTGGATGGCTATCTGCCGGGCAACCACTACAAAGAAACGGCTGATAAGATAATGGAAAGTTTGGGCTCACCTGCTTATCGCGCAGAAGTTGGAACAAATGGAAACTTTATCCTGATGCATTCGGTTGGCAGTATTCCTCACGGTCAGGAAATTGACGCTCCTCTGAACTATGCTGACTATTATTTCTTGGAAGGACTGATGCGTAAAAGAGATTTGGAAAAGAAATAAGAAATAGACAATGAACGGTAAACAGTGAACGGTGAATGCTTAGCGGATTCTGACGGAACATGTTTACCGTTTATCATTCGCTACTTATTATCTATAACTTTCTATTGACCGTTTGTCATTTACCTGTTTTAATTATTTATCATAAACTATCATGAATAAACCTATAAACCTTCTTGTAGGAGGCTTGACGCTGTTTGCCGCACAAGGTTGCAAGGCTCCGAAGCAAGCGTCCCAACAAGCGGAGCATCCTAATATAATCTATGTATTTCCCGATCAATACCGTAACCAGGCGATGGGCTTCTGGAGGCAGGACGGATTCCGGGATAAAGTAAACTTTGAAGGAGACCCCGTGCATACTCCTAATCTGGATGCCTTTGCACGTGAATCTATGGTCTTGTCGTCTGCACAGAGCAACTGTCCGTTGAGCAGCCCTCATCGTGGAATGTTACTGACCGGTATGTATCCGAACAAAAGCGGTGTACCATTGAATTGCAACTCTACACGTCCGATCAGCTCCTTGCGCGAGGATGCGGAATGTATCGGTGATGTATTCAGCAAAGCAGGTTATGACTGTGCTTATTTTGGTAAACTTCACGCTGACTTCCCGACTCCGAACGATCCCGAACATCCGGGACAGTATGTGGAAGAAAAACGTCCGGCATGGGATGCCTATACACCGAAAGAACGCCGGCACGGCTTTAACTACTGGTATTCTTACGGAACATTTGACGAACACAAGAACCCGCATTATTGGGATACGGATGGTAAGAGACACGATCCGAAGGAATGGTCACCTTTGCACGAATCAGGCAAAGTCATTTCTTATCTGAAAAATGACGGTAACGTACGTGATACCAAGAAACCTTTCTTCATAATGGTGGGCATGAATCCTCCTCACAGCCCGTATCGCTCCTTGAATGACTGTGAAGAGCAGGATTTTAATCTTTATAAAGATCAGTCTCTGGATAGTCTGTTGATTCGTCCGAATGTCGATTTGAAGATGAAGAAAGCGGAGTCTGCACGTTATTATTTCGCTTCCGTTACCGGAGTAGACCGTGCTTTCGGACAGATTTTGACGACATTGAAAGAATTGGGATTGGACAAGAATACAGTCGTAATCTTTGCTTCCGATCATGGTGAGACGATGTGTAGCCAGCGCACTGATGATCCGAAGAATTCCCCTTATTCTGAATCCATGAATATTCCGTTCCTGGTTCGTTTTCCCGGTAAGATTCAGCCGAGGGTGGATGATTTATTGCTCTCCGCTCCTGATATTATGCCTACGGTGCTTGGCTTGTGCGGACTGGGTGATTCTATTCCGGCGGAAGTGCAGGGACGTAATTTCGCTCCTCTTTTCTTCGATGAAAAGGCTGAAATTGTTCGTCCTACAGGTGCACTGTATATTCAGAATGTAGATGGCGATAAAGATGAAAATGGATTGGTGCAGACTTACTTCCCTTCTTCAAGAGGTATCAAGACGGCTCAATATACATTGGCGTTATATATCGACCGTGATACGAAGCAATTGAAGAAAAGCCTCTTATTCGATGATGTAAAAGATCCATATCAACTGCATAACCTGCCTTTGGAAGAAAATAAGGAGATTGTGGCACAACTTTGCGGTGAAATGGGAGCTATGTTGAAGGAAATTAATGATCCTTGGTATACGGAAAAGATTCTGTCAGATCGGATTCCTTATTAGCGATTAGTAATTTATAAAACGCTGATTAACTCAAATAAGTTCCAATTTTAGGAGTAAATCTCTGCGACAATAATAGGTGTTAATCCGCATCCGCGTTTAAATTGAAAATAGTAATGAAAAACAGTTGTTTTATAGTATTATTCCTTTTGGGAATCATTCCTTCAGCTTTCGCTCAACTCATCGGATTTGAAGAAGAAGTGCCCGAAGCATTTACAGTTTCCGGAAAGGGAGAAGTGAAAATCTCTTCTCTTTTTTACAAAGAGGGTGAAAGTAGTCTGGAATGGGACTTTCAGCCCGGTTCTACGCTGGATGTTCAAATTGCTCCTTTATCGTTGAATACGAGAAACGAGAAGCAGTTCGGCATTACCTTGTGGATTTATAATGAGAAACCACAGCAGGATTCTATTCGTTTTGAGTTTCTGAATAAGGAGGGAGAAGTCTCTTATTGGTTCTCTTATCGTTTGCAGGCAGCAGGTTGGCGGGCTTGCTGGATCTCTTTTGAGTATATGCAGGGCGACAAGAAAGATAAGAAGATCGTAGCCTATCGACTGGTTGCCCCGCAACGGAAAGGACGTATCTTTCTTGACCGTCTGATTTTTCCGGAAAAGAAAATGAATCTTCGTACCACTCCCGACCAACAGTTGCCTACCAATAATGGGCTGTCTAATCGTGACCTGTGGCATTGGTGTCTCGTGTGGAAATGGGAACAACAGTCGTATGATATTCCTCTGCCTTCTAAATTGTCAAGCGAACAAAAGAAAGAATTGAAGACTATCGAACAACGTTTGACTGACTTTCTGGAAGTGAAAAAGGCTCCGCAAGGACCGATTAATGCTGCCTATAAAACATTTGAGAAAGCGGCTATCAGTCCATCCATCGCCGGAACGGGATTTATAGGAACTCCTATTGTTGCTCCTGATGAACAGGACAAGAAGAAAGGAGAAATGTCATGGAACGATATTGAAACGATGCTTTCCGGTTTTGCCTATGATGCTTGTTATAACCAGAACGAAACATCAAAGAAAAACTACTTTACCGTATTCGACTATGCTATCGATCAGGGATTTGCCTATGGTAGCGGTATGGGTACCAATCATCATTATGGTTATCAGGTACGTAAGATATATACAACTGCCTGGCTGATGCGTGATGCTATCTATAAACATCCTCATCGGGATGCTTATCTCTCCACATTGCGTTTTTGGGCGGCTCTGCAAGAAACTCGTCAGCCATGCTCTCCAACACGTGATGAATTGTTGGATTCCTGGCATACGTTATTGATGGCGAAATTTATTTCCGCTATGATGTTTCCCGATGCAAGAGAACAGGCGCAAGCGTTGAGCGGATTATCACGTTGGTTATCTTCTTCTTTGCGTTATACTCCGGGAACGATCGGTGGTATAAAGGTAGACGGTACGACTTTCCATCATGGCGGTTTCTATCCGGGATATACCACTGGAGTACTTGCGACTGTAGGAGAATATATTGCATTTACCAATGGTACAAGTTTTGAACTGACCGAAGATGCGCGCAAACACATGAAATCAGCCTTTATTGCTATGCGCAATTATTGCAATTTCTATGAATGGGGCATCGGAATCAGTGGCCGTCATCCTTTTGGAGGGAAGATGGGAAGCGATGATATCGAAGCATTTGCCAATATCGCTTTATCTGGCGATTTGTCCGGTCAGGGAAATACGTTTGATCGTGGTCTGGCTGCCGACTATTTACGTCTGATACGCAATAGTGATACTCCGAATGCGCGTTTCTTCAAGAAGGAAGGTATTCAACCGGCACAGGCTCCACAGGGATTCTTCGTTTACAACTATGGTTCGGCAGGCATTTTCCGTCGTGCGGACTGGATGGTGACATTGAAAGGGTATACCACTGACGTATGGGGCTCTGAAATTTATACGAAAGATAACCGTTACGGACGTTATCAGAGTTATGGCTCCGTGCAGATTATGGGGAAAGGAAATCCCGTGTCACGTGCCGGAAGCGGTTTTGTGCAGGAGGGATGGGACTGGAACCGTTTGCCGGGTACAACTACCATTCATTTGCCTTTCGATTTGCTTGATAGCCCATTGAAAGGAACGACTATGGCACGCTCCAAAGAGAATTTCTCCGGAAGCAGTTCTTTAGATGGTAAAAATGGAATGTTCGCTATGAAATTGGCAGAACGGGATTATGAGAATTTCACACCAGACTTTGTGGCCCGTAAATCCGTATTCTGTTTTGATAACCGGATGGTTTGCCTGGGAACAGGTATTTCGAACTCCAATGCGGATTATCCTACGGAAACGACTCTTTTCCAGACAAAATATAATGGTAAGGAGCCCAAAGTAGGAGAGGATAACTATTGGCTTCATGATGGTTATGACAATTATTATCATGTAGTGGACGGAACCGTTCGCGCACAGGTGGCAGAACAGGAATCACGGCACGAAAAGACGCGTGAAGTTACTAAGGGAAAATTCTCTTCTGCCTGGATAGAACATGGCAAGGCACCGAAAGAGGGGACTTATGAATATATGGTATTGATACAGCCTTCTGCTTCCGATCTCGACGAACTGCGTAAAACTCCTGCATACGAGGTGTTGCAACGCGATCAGACTGCTCACGTTGTTTATGATAAAAAGACTGGTATCACGGCGTATGCCGCTTTTGAAGCTTATCAGCCTGCCGCTGATAAAGTGGTCGTCGCTATTCCTGCGGAAACAATGGTGATGTATGCAAAAGAATCTGATAAGGGTATCCGTTTAAGCGTCTGTGATCCGAATCTGAATATAGAAGAGAAGACGTATACAACGAAAGAGCCCAGTCGTCCTATTACTAAGGAGATACGGCTTAAAGGACATTGGAGATTGACAAGCCCGATGGAAAATGTCCGGTTGGAACAGCAGGGAGACCAGACCGTACTGACAGTAACCTGTCAGCATGGACAGCCGGTCGAAATGCTCATGGAAAATAAATAATTAGTGAATAAGATAAGAGAAAACAAGAATTTAAAGAGAGGTATTAGTCATCATGTTTCTATGAAAAAAGAGAAGACCGGTTCATGGGGAGCCGGTCTTCTTTGTATTTACACGGTGCGTTGAGCACTTTCTTTTCTTGTTACTTATTCAGTCTCCATTCGAAACCGTCTTTAGTATCTTTGATTTCAAATCCGAGTGCTGTCAGTGCGTTGCGGATTTCGTCGGAAGTAGCCCAGTCTTTGTTGGCTTTCGCTTTCATACGTTGTTCCAGTAACATATCTACTACCTTGCCGTAAGCTGCTTCACGACCATCTGAAGAGCCTTTTTCTTCTTTCAATCCCATGATGTCGAAACTGAACAGATGGAATGTTTCTTTCAGGTCTTTCAGGTCTTCGGCGGAGATGGTGGCATTACCGGCAATGATATTGTTTATAATGCGGGCGCCTTCGAAAAGCTGTGCGATGACAATCGGTGTATTTAAGTCGTCATTCATTGCTTCGTAGCATTTAGCGCGCAGTTCTTTCACGTTGATTCCCTCTGAAGTTGCCGATGCGGGAGTAATCTTATCCAATGCGTCAATGGCTTCCATCAGACGCTGCAGGCCTTTTTCGGATGCTTGCAGTGCTTCATTGCTGAAATCTACCGTGCTGCGGTAATGAGCTTGCAGGATGAAGAAACGGATTGTCATTGGTGTGTAGGCTTGTGCCAGCAGCTTATGAGTACCGGTGAAGAATTCGTCCAGCGTGATGAAGTTGCCAAGTGATTTACCCATCTTGGTTCCGTTGATGGTAATCATGTTGTTGTGCATCCAGTAGTGAACCATGTCATCACCTTGTGAGGCTACCGATTGTGCGATTTCACATTCGTGGTGAGGGAAAATCAAGTCCATTCCTCCTCCGTGAATATCGAAGTGTTCACCCAGGTATTTGCGTCCCATAGCGGTACATTCGGCGTGCCATCCGGGGAAACCATCGCTCCATGGAGACGGCCAGCGCATGATATGTTCAGGTTGTGCCTTTTTCCAAAGGGCAAAGTCGGCGGGATTGCGTTTCTCGCTTTGTCCGTCGAGGTCACGGGTGGTATTCAAGACGTCGTCCAGATTACGTCCGGAAAGTTTTCCGTAGTGGTAATCTTTATTGTATTTGGCTACATTGAAGTAAACGGAGCCTTCGCTTTCATAGGCGTATCCGGCATCCAAAATCTTCTGTACCAGTTGGATTTGTTCAATGATATGTCCTGAAGCATGTGGCTCAATGCTTGGAGAAAGTACATTCAACGCTTCCATTGCTTTATGATAGCGGTTCAGGAAATATTGAACAACCTCCATTGGTTCCAACTCTTCCAGACGTGCTTTCTTGGCGATCTTGTCTTCTCCGTCATCGGCATCGTGTTCCAGATGACCTACGTCGGTAATATTTCGTACGTAGCGTACTTTATATCCTAGGTGGGTGAGATAGCGGAATAACACATCGAAGGTTATAGCCGGACGGGCGTGTCCTAAATGGGCATCTCCGTAAACAGTCGGTCCACACACATACATGCCTACATGAGGTGCATGAAGCGGTACAAACAACTCTTTCTTTCTATCTAAGGTGTTGTAAATGGTAAGTTGATGTTCCATAACATTTTATATTTGTTTTATTGGAACCGCAAAGTTAGTATAAAATCTGAATATGCGCCCTATCTTTAATCGGTTGATTTTAAGTGTCGGGTCGTTTTTACCAGTAATGTGATTTGTTTCCCGGTATGAAACTAACAGTTTCACACCGAGGAACCAATAGTTTCATTCCTTGAAACCAAAGGTTTCTCACCGAGAAACTAAAACTCTGCCGGCATGTCAGTAAATGTTTGGCTATTGTTGATTGCAAAACTTATTGATTGCTTCGGCTACACCATCCTCTTCGTTACTCAGGGTGATGTAATCTGCTGCTTTCTTTACAGGTTCTTGAGCATTTCCCATGGCAATCCCCAGTCCTGCAAACTTAATCATGGATAGGTCATTATAGCCATCACCTATGGCTATAACTTCTTCACGTGCTACTCCTATTTCTTTTAACAGGACGGCCAAAGAAAGAGCCTTGTCGATACCTTGCGGGACTAATTCGAGAAAATAGGGTTCTGAACGGAAAACATTAATGCGACCTTGTAACCGGAGACAAAGTTCGGCTTCAAGTGGAATCAGTTTATCGGCATCTCCTACGATGAGGCATTTGGCTACGGGAAGCGTGATGTCTGTCAGGAAGTCATTTGTCTCCCGAACTGCCATTTTATTGAGAAAGGCTTCTTTTAATACGTATGGATCTTGAGAGTTTTCGGTTATTATCTCTGCTCCGTCATAGGTTAATATACTTAGTTGATGGGTACGGGCACATTCGTAGAGCACTGGAACAACTTCATTAGGCAACACATTTTCATATACCATCTCTTGTGTTTCCCAATTAATGATTTCTCCTCCGTTATAGGACAGGATGAATCCACCGAATTCATTCATACGTAACTCATTAGCTAATGGCACAATACCATAAGTAGGTCGACCGGAAGCTAATACCAGTCGTATTCCTTGCTCTTGCATACGTATCAGAGTTTCCCTGTTGCGGGGAGTGATTTCCTTTTTAGAGTTGGTGAGTGTGCCGTCAAGATCGAGCACGATAAGTTTGTATTTCATGTAGGGTTGTTTTGGATGCAAAGATAAATTAAAAAAGTTTTTCTGCAAGGTGGTGGGGGAAAAGATGTGGCTTTAGCTGAAATTGCACTGTGAAAGTGCAATTTGTTTTGTTATTTGCACTATTATAGTGCAAATAATCGTATCTTTGTCTATAAACCAATGCTATATGGATAAGTTATTTGAGTATTTTCACAAGATGATACGGGAGACTAATATTGAGTTTCACCGGTATATTTATTCCAGGATAAATTGGAATAGTCGCATGATAGGGCTTACGGGACCTAGAGGAGTAGGGAAGACGACTCTTGTATTACAGCACATTAAAGAAAAGCTGAATTTAAATGACTCTTTATATGTGACGGCTGAAGATTTTTATTTTGCCAGCCATCGTTTGCTTGACTTGGCAGATGCTTTTGTAAAAATGGGAGGCAAGTATTTGTTTATTGATGAAATTCATAAATATAAAGATTGGTCGAAAGAGCTTAAATTGATTTACGATTATCATTCAGAGTTGAATATTGTTTTTACAGGTTCATCTGTATTGGATATTAATAAAGGAGCTTCAGATTTGAGTCGTCGCGCTGTCATGTATCAGATGCAGGGACTTTCTTTTCGTGAGTATTTGTATTTATTTCATCGTATTCCTTCTGGAATATACAGTTTGCAGGATATTGTAGCGCATAAAGTGGAAATTCCGGGTTTGGAGCATCCGCTTCCACTCTTTCATGACTATTTGCAGAAAGGCTACTATCCTTTTGCATTGGAGGAAGATTTTGATATACGTTTGCGACAGATCATCAATTTGACTTTGGAGTCGGACATACCTCAATTTGCTGATATGAATGTTTCCACTGGGCGTAAACTTAAGCAACTTCTTGCTATCATTGCTAAGAGTGTGCCGTTCAAGCCTAATTTTAGCAGTATAGCTAAAATTCTTGAAGTGAGCCGTAATAATATATCCGATTATTGCCTTTATATTGAAGAGGCAGGGTTGATAGCGCAGTTGAGAGATGCTACCGGCGGAATACGCGGGTTAGGGAAAGTAGATAAAATTTATCTGGATAATACCAATTTGATATATAGTCTGGCTCAAGATAATTCTAATATTGGAAATATCAGGGAGACTTTCTTTTTGAACCAGACCCGTATTTTTTCGGATGTAGTAGCTTCTCCTGTTTCTGATTTCTTGATTGATGATATGACATTTGAGGTGGGAGGAAAGAAAAAGGGACAAAAGCAGATTCAGGAGGTACAGAAAGGATTTGTGGTGAAGGATGATATTGAAAGAGGCTTTATGAATGTGGTGCCGTTGTGGCAGTTCGGAATGGGATATTAGTCAATAAAAAAAGGATATCCAAATTCGGATATCCTTTTTTATTGATGTTGTAATGTTTTCTTATTCTATGTTTGCTCCGTATCCATCCATATCTGTTGCCAAGACAAATATACCGTTTTCTACATCAGTAATGGTCAGTGGTGCAGTGGCGTGAGGAGTCAATACATAGGGGTCAACTTTCGCACTTGCATCACAGTTGCTATGGTAATTATACCATTTACTGTTACTTGTTAATCCATATACGATATTATCTTTAACATCTACTGTAGTTACACTTACAGGATGAGTATCATTTCCCACGTAAGTATAAAGGTTGCTATTCTTTGCAAAACTTGAGTCTACATAAAAGATGTTTTTTGTCATCGTGAGACTACCTTTATTATGTCTGAAATATGGATTGTTTCCTGCAATATTAATTACTGTATTATTAGATATTATTGCAGTAAGATTTCCTTCTGTAAAGTCTGTTTGTAATCCCCAATTCAATATTTGACCCACATAAGGTGTTTTACTGTATACTATATTATTGGTAAATGCAAATTTCTTGTATGGAGCCAAGTTTTTGGTTGTATATAGATGTATGAGAGCTTTGTTGTCTGCATTGACCATAATACGAGTTCTATTAATAATGATCGTATTGATACCATTCAAATTGTCTTTTGCTGTATCTTGATAAATTGGGTTTTTAACGTCGCTGATCTTACATTCATCTATGATCAAAGCTGTGAAATCAGTAGCACTTGAAGTATTCGAATTGTTGAAATATTGTCCATCAGTAGTGAAACTACTCATATCTAAATGAATATTCTTTATGAAGATATTTCCAGAGACTGTTTTCCAAACCCTACTAGGTTTAATGACAGGTTTAGAATCAGAATATTTCCCAATGATAATAATTGTATTATTAAGGTTTACAGGATTGATTGTTGTAAAATCATTATTTCCTGTTAAGAATAAGATTTTGACTTTCTTGGAATTATTGATATAGCTGTCAAGTTCTGGTTCTGTTCCATCCAACTCTACTACTTCTGCATCGGGATAAGTATTTTTATCAAATGTGATATCACCGATTGTTATACTTTCTCCGTTATCGAATTTTGCTTTATAGTCAATCCGTGTTTCTGCTTCTCCAAGCTCTACCTGTATTTTTGCGATGGCAGCATATGCTCCTGAAGTTGCAAGAATAGATACGTCTTTGGTATTATCAGCGACGGCACGCGATAGAGTTTTTGCTGTTGCAGGAGCTTTTATTGTCAATGTTCCTTCATCGTTATCTGCGGACGGTTCAGACAAAGTCGCTTCCCAACCTTCGGGAGCGGTAATGATATAAGATTCTACTCCCTTCATGTGTACAATGAAATCTTTCGTAGATCCTGCTGCGATTCTTTGTATACCTACAATACTTTCATCAAACTTGCAGTAGAAGTTGCTGATGATAGGGATAGATAACTTTGTGCCATCTCTTAATTCAATATTGAAGTTGTTGCCAACCTTTTCTACAGAGTTGAAAAATTTATCTTTTACGGCTTCCCCGTCGGTTGCTTTTACAGGATTGCCTGCAGAGTCCTTTACGTTCTCATAAGTACTACCGTCGTAGCTGACTTGCCAGTATCCTGTTGCTGCATCGATTTGGAAAAGAGGAGTCTTTCCATTTTCAGCCGTTGCTTTTATAGGATTCCCGCTTTTATCTTTCAGTTGTGTGAAAGTGCTTCCGTTGTCATAGCTTACCGTCCAATAACCATCGTTGTCGATGCCCATTTGAGGAATCAAGGCACCCGCTCCGGTTTCTTCAACGAGTTTGAGTGTCTTGCCATTACTTAATGTAATGGTATATATACCATCCTTTAATTCAATATCAGTAATGGTAGCGCCTTCTTTGCAAAGTTCGCGTACGGCTTCAATGTTCCAGTTCAAATCTTGAACGGTTTTTTCAAGGGCGGTAACACGAGTCTTTAAATCGTTAACGTCGTCCCATAAGTCGTCTGTCTTATTGCATCCTACCAGACATACAGTCAGTAACATACATACGTACCAAAGTTTCTTCATAATTGTATCTTGTTTTTAAAGTTATTACTGGAGTGAATTTAACCAAGCCGGAACTGCACCTAAACGTTTGCGTAATTGGGCTTCATAGAGTGAATATGGAGTAACGGTATTACCCTGTTCTTCATTCAACTTCATTTGGCTTTCATCGAAATGAATACTACCGCCATGATATCCCACTACGATAGGAGGAAGGAACTTCCACCAAAGAGAATTGTTGTCCCACCAGATGAATGGAGAATCCGCAACATTGTTCTTGGCATTAAAGTTCCACAAAGTCAAATCGGCTAAGTGATTAGGCATTTGGTTGTAATCACCTCCCTGGCGGAATCTCATAAAACCACCTGTACAACGGTCAATCAGCGTTGCACGAGGTTGTGTGGCATGAGACTCAAAGCAACCGTCAGTTCCCCAGTCTACATTCCAAATGACAGCACCTATACTTTGCTTGGATACACCACATGCGTGGTATTGGCCTGCTCCTTGTTCGTATACATTTTTGTTATCTATAAGGAATCCGTTTGATTTGTCCGTCACTTTGCCTATAAATACGCGTGACGAGGCTTGCGAACGGATAGCTGCGTGACCACGGTTTCCGTCAATGACCACATCGTATACGGATACATTGGAACTGTTGACGATCGAACTTGCTTCGCTGACGCTACGAAAGCCCACGCGGCGCATCCATGAATTTGTCAGGCGAATAAGATTGATAGGCTTGTAGGCTCCATCGTCCTCCCATGAACCGTGATGAGTAAAGTCAACTTTAGCTTTTCCTTCAAAGGTCATATCTTCCACACCTACATTCTCATAGTGGGGATATTTTTGGATAGTCCATTTCCATTGTGGATCTACAGCATGCATGATTGGCTCTTTGAAAGTAACAGTTTGCCCGTCGATGGCTGCTACTAAATGATAATCGAAGACCTGTACGCCATCTTCATGTAGATTAGTCATGTTTGAAGTGGGTTGGTAAGGTGCTAATTCTGCTTTGATAAGTTCCGGACTATTATCAGCCAGTTGTAAACATACCCAATCTCCGACTTTAATACCTGTGGTGGAGGCCACTTCTACTGAGAAAGTCCCCTTTTCGGCGTTTCCCGTAACCTCGGTAATAGGGGATAATCCACTATTATGCTTGATTTCCAGCATGACAGGTGAGGAATACATGACACTTGGATTGGTCGGTTGGTTAGGGGCATCCATTTTTATGACAGTTTGGTCGCGTCCGTCACCTTTCAGGATTACTCCTCCCATTAATAACTGAATTGTTTGTGATTTTCCATCTACATCATCGGCTGCCGTATGCAGAATGTATTCTCCTTTAGGAAAATAGATTATCGCCTTGGCATTGTCCACTTTTGAGCCTATTTTGGCTAATATTTTGGTTAAGGCTTCCCGGTCGGACTTGCCGTCATTGGGAATAGCACCGTAATCTTTTACATTATATACAGTGTAACCTAAAGACCATACATCGGGAGGTGCGACTTCACCATGTTTATAACCAGCATAAGAGAAATCTAGCAGTACATTATCTGCTTGTCCTAAGTTAAATTTGTTCCATACATCACATGTGTTGGCATCGTAGCCTGTTGTCAGTAGTCGTACTTTGAAAGATATTATGCGGATATAGTTTTTAGAAGAAGTAATAATAATATTGATTGTTTCTTCTTTATTCTCTATATCATTTGCTTTCGGTGAAGTAATGGAAAGTTCATTATCTTTTAAAACGACATTCCATCCTTGTGGAGCTTTAATCACCGCTCCTGTAACATCTTGTTGTTCCACTTCATAAAGGCGTGTTTCGTTTAACGGGAAAATAGGAGTGTTTTCCATACCTTTTATCTTTAGATAGAATGTATCGATCACTTGAAGTTCAATGGTCTTATCGCTACCATATATAATGGTTAGTTTCTTGCTGGTAGTATCATATTCTACCTTGTCAAAGATCGAATTTTTTCCGGCACTTTCAATGGCTTCAATTTTGCTGCCGTCATTATTGGTCAGATACTGATAAGTTTTTCCATTATCATAGCTAACTAGCCAATAGCCTTCTGCATCTACTTTTAGTTTAGGAGATTGAATAGGGGTGGACGGCCCGTTAGGATCGGTCGGCTTACTGGTTGGAATGGCATATATCTTATTGCCATTAGCATCTTTTAGAGGCATGTAGGTGGTGCCTCCATCAGTGCTATAAATCCAGTATCCTTCGTTATCTACGGATAAAGTGGGGACTAGCGCATTAACGTTTTCTCCACTCATGACGGTGATACTTTTTCCGTCACTTAATTCTACAGTATAGCCATTTTCGATAGGTGTGATACCCACGATGACCGGATCATTTAATAAATACTGTAAACTTTCGATAGAAGTGTTCAGTTGATTAGCTGTTTCTTCCAATACTTGGACGCGATTTTTTAGCGAATCAATTTCAGAACGCAGGTCATCCGTTTCTTGGCAAGATTGCAGAACGAATAGCATGCTGCAAATACCAAATAGTAATAGGTAGGTAATGCTCCTGTTTTTCATACGTTTATTATTTCGGGTTATTTATAATTTTCACAATGGCAAAGATAACCGGATAAAATAAGAGTATATGGATAAAAAAATTCAGGAATACGATGAAATAATACATTTTACACGTCTCTGTGATAGATTGCGACTTTATGTATTATTAGAGCAGGTCTACCCATTGCTCGTTGCTTAATATAGGTAATGGCTCACTATCGGCAACAAATGTTTCCGCTAGTTTTCGTTTCTCATCTTGTAGGTGAAGAATCTTTTCTTCGATACTGTTTTGGGTAATGAAGCGGTAAGCAATTACTTGCTTGTCCTGCCCGATACGATGGGCGCGGGCGATCGCCTGCGATTCGGCGGCAGGATTCCACCAGGGGTCTATGATAAATACATAGTCGGCTTGAGTCAGATTAAGTCCCACGCCTCCTGCTTTTAGTGAAATCAGGAATGCCTGGACGTCTTTTTGATCGGTGAAATAGGCGATTTCGGAAGGACGGTTGTTGGTCGATCCTGTTAATAAGGCATATTTCCAACCCCGTTCGTGGAAAGCTTCGGCGAGCACCTCCAGATGTCTGACGAATGAGGAGAAAATTAAAACTTTGTGGCCTTCGCTCTGTAGCGTATCGAATGTTTCGATTATCTGTGCCGTTTTTCCGGATGTTCCGGTATAGTCGGGAAGGATAAGTTGCGGGTGGCAAGATAGTTGTCGTAAACGTAAGATGCCATTTAATACACTAAACGAATGAAGCCTGTCGGTACTTTGAGGATGCTGAAGAAGGATGTTGCGCAGGCTGTTTTTCTCCTGTTCGTAACAAGTATTCTGCTCTTCAGTCATGTCGCAGTAGATGGTCTCTTCGGTAAGTGCCGGAAGTTCCGGAGCTACCTCTTTCTTGCTTCTACGGAGGATAAATGGGGCTGTCAGTTGTTGCAATAATACTTTTGCACGGGCATTCCCCTGACGAATCGGCATTATAAACTGCTTTTGGAAAGCATTTTCCGTACCCAGTAAGTCTGGTTGTATAAAGTGAAATTGAGCCCACAGGTCCTTTAATGAGTTTTCGATGGGAGTGCCAGTAAGTACAAGCCGGTGTTTACTTTGTAGTCGAATGGCTGACCGGAAGGTGAGCGATTCGCTATTTTTGATATTCTGGCTTTCATCGAGCACGATGTATTCGAAACGGTATGAACAGAGTATATCAATGTTATTCCTCATCATGCCATACGTCGTAAAGATCAAGTGAAAATGACCGAAGAATTTTTCCGGTTGTTCCTTGTCTATAGCCATGGTGTTGTTGTATTCCGCCATCGAGAGTGCTGTAAAGCGTTTGGCTTCCCGTCGCCAGTTATGAAGTAGCGATGTGGGGACAACGATCAGGGTAGCCGGTTGTCTGGGGGTAGATGGTTTATATATATACTGTAATAGAGTAAGAGTTTGGAGTGTCTTCCCAAGCCCCATGTCATCTGCCAGGCATCCGCCAAATCCTTGTTTATGCAAATGTACCATCCATGAGAATCCTTTCTGCTGATAGGGACGTAACGTTGCTTTGAGGTTTTTGGGTACGGCAATATTTTGTATCTGTTGCTTCACCGGAAATTTCTTTAATTCCTCTTCACCTAAGGCGGTCTGTGCGGCACCTACAAATGTATGTTTCAAGCGGATTCCTTTTTCCGTTTGAATTCCCATCTCTAGTAAATTCGCATATTTGCTGAACCATTCCTCTGGCAGGAGAATCATGCGGCCATCAGGTAACAGATATTCTCTCTTTTCCTCCAGGATATGTTTGCGGAAGCGTGAAAAAGGAATACGCAGATTGCCGATAACAACGGTGATGTGCAATTCAAACCAGTCGACCTCATCGTCACAACTTTGCTCGATGCGTATCTCGTCCAGGCAATAAGGTGTGTTTCCCATATTGCTGGTGAGATGGAAGGACTGCTGCAACATCTCCCGATGGTTGTTGATCCATTCGACGATCGTTTTCTCCGGAGCTTCAGGGGATAGGCTGAAATGTGTATTATTGAGTTGTTGCAGGCCTGCATCCGTTAAGAGCTGAACGACTTGTTCTTCAGCAGTAATGTTCCGGCGAAAAAAGAAGATTTCACCGGATGTTTTCCGATAAATGATTTTTTTCATTTCAAGGGCACTATCCGATGTAAATGTCTGATCTCCATAACGGAAACCAAGCTGCAATGCTTGTCCGTTGTACGTGGTATCTTCGAATGAGAGAATTGCTTCACAGGGGCATTTCTCTTCCATTATACTCAAACCGTGAGTCTCGATTTCATGATAACGAGCAATCGGGATAACAATGTTATCTATGTATTTTTCAATTTGGGAAGCGTCTACGCTGATCGATCTTTTCTTTGTAAAAGGTAAGATGCGTGCGCTTTCAATGTGCGGAAAGAAGTATAGCTCCATTCCCAATAATAGCGTGGCTGGTGCGGATGTCAGTACAACCACAGGTTTCAACTCACTTAAAGAGAATGGCTGTCCTTCATAATAGCACTGCAACTGATAACGAAACGTTTTATTGTCAACATGAAACGTTACACGAATTTCTGCATTATGAGGATTTATGTGATAGGCATGATGGGCGTATAGTATTTTACTGCCGGCTTGTTTCTGATAAAAAGGCAGTCCGTTGTCCCGTATCAGTATCAGCATTTCCAACAGTTTCTTTTCGATAGATGGACGGATATCATTCTTTATTCGTTCCGGATCTTCGGATAATTTATGTAAAAAACGCGATACTGTTTTTTCGCGGGAGTAGACACTCATTAGATGCTTCTCTGTATAATAAGAGGCGATATGAATAGCTTGTCTTTCTGCCTCACTCATCTTGCTCATAGCTTCGGGAGAGGCGTGAAATGCTTGTTCTACCAATTGCAAGGTACCATCGTCCAGCTTTTCCGCAATATAGGGAATCAGCAATATGCCGAGTATCGGATGCTCTGTGAAAACGATTATAACTTGTCCGTTAGTTGGTCTCTCTTTCATTCTCTTTTAGACTTTAACAAACAAAGATACGGGAAAATACTTAATTTTGCAGCATGATGGAGGAAAACAAACGAGTATTGCTTGGAATGAGTGGCGGTACAGATAGTTCTGTTGCTGCTATGCGATTGCTGGAAGCCGGTTATGAAGTGATCGGAGTAACCTTCCGTTTTTATGAATTGAATGGCTCGACAGAGTATCTGGAAGATGCCCGTAATCTGGCAGAACGTTTAGGAATACGGCATATAACATACGATGCCCGTGAAATATTCAGTAAACAGATTATTGAATATTTTGTGCAGGAGTATCTGGCAGGACGGACTCCAGTCCCTTGTATATTGTGCAATAATTACCTGAAATGGCCTCTGCTTGCTAAAATTGCCGATGAAATAGGCGTTTTCTACATCGCTACCGGGCATTATGCACAGAATATACAACTAAATAATACCTTTTATATAACATACGCTGCCGACTCGGATAAGGATCAAACCTTCTTTCTATGGGGATTGAAACAAGATATTCTTTGCAGGATGTTGTTGCCGATGGGGGATATTACGAAAGTGGAAGCTCGTGTCTGGGCTGCGGAACATGGGTTCCGGAAGGTGGCAACTAAAAAGGATAGTATAGGCGTTTGTTTTTGCCCAATGGACTATCGAACTTTTCTGAAAAACTGGTTGGCTCAAAATAATGAGGCATTGGCAGAAGAAGAGCAGATGATGGGGGAGAATCAAGCATTGGTTGGAGATTGGCAAGTATTGGTTGGAAGCAATCAGGCAGGACTCAATAAAGTGAAACGAGGAAGGTTTGTCGATGAAAAGGGAGATTTTATTGCCTGGCATGAGGGTTATCCTTTTTATACCATTGGACAGAGACGTGGCTTGGGCATTCATTTGAACCGTCCCGTATTTGTGAAAGAGATTAATCCTGAAAAGAACGAAGTAGTATTAGCTTCTCTTTCAGCTCTGGAGAAAACAGAAATGTGGTTGAAAGACTGGAATCTTGTCAATCAGGAGCGTACTTTAGGGCATTCTGACATCATTGTGAAAATACGGTATCGCAAACAGGAAAACCATGCTACGATTACCATTACACCAGATCATCTACTGCATGTGCAACTTCATGAGCCTTTAACCGCCATTGCTCCGGGACAAGCTGCTGCATTCTATAAAGATGGCTTATTATTGGGAGGAGGGATAATAGTCAACGCCCGGTAATTAGCCGACATAATTTAGGCACGGATTACACGGATAAACACGGAAAGAGAATAAACTTTATCCATGTAATTCGCATAATCCGTGCCTGGAAGAAATTGGAGAGGTGCTTCGAAACGCTCTCCTTGTACAAGTAATCTCTGTAATAAAGAAAACTAGTGTCGGTTATGTCTTGGTTTTTGGTTATTCTTCCGAAAGAATGCTGTCATTCAGCGCTAACATTGTTTCTATATATTCGCGCGTATTACTTAATCTGGGGACTTTGTGTTGTCCTCCCAACTTTCCTCTCTGTGCCAGCCAATCATGGAATAATCCCTCACGGGCAACGATTACTTCCAATGGTTGCAGAGCTATATCTTTCCATCGTTTCGCCTCATAATCGGAGTTGACCTCCTTCAGTGTGGCATCAAGTATCGCTGCAAATTTTTCTACTGAATCCGGCATCTTAGCGAACTCTATTAACCACTGGTGCCGGCATTTGGCATTCTCATCCATAAATACAGGTGCCGCGGTGTATTCACTAACTTGTGCTCCGGTTTCGGCACAAGCCTTTGCCAATCCTTTTTCAGCGTTATCGACAATCAGCTCTTCGCCAAATGCGTTGATGAAATGCTTTGTTCTTCCTGTGATGACAAACTTATAGGGATTCTTGCTGGTAAACTTCACTGTATCCCCAATCATGTATCTCCATAAGCCGCAAGAAGTAGAAATGACCATTGCATAGTTCTTGTTGAGCTCGACTTCTTCAAGGCAATAAGCTCGTGGACTCTCTTTTCCTACTTCCTCCAGCGGAACAAATTCGTAGAAGATTCCGTAGTCGATCATTAATAACATGGCAAGATCAGAGAGGTCGTTTTGAGTTCCAAAATATCCTTCCGAAGCATTATAAGTCTCTACATAATGCATTTTCGGTGTTTGAATTACCTGCTTGTATTGCTCACGATAAGGAGTGAAAGCCACTCCACCGTGGAAGAAAACTTCCAGGTTGGGCCATACTTCTTCCAAAGCCTGTTTTCCTGTCTTTTCAAGAACACGTTTGATAAGTACCAGCATCCACGACGGTACGCCGGACAAGCTTGTCACATTTACCGGAATAGTGCTGTTGGCGATTGCTTCTATTTTGGTCTCCCATTCGCTCATCAATGCAATTTTCTTGCTAGGTACACGAATGAAATTGATAAGCGGATTCACATTTTGAATCAGAATAGCGGATAAATCTCCTACTAAACTATGGTTAGAGTTGAGGTTCGGACTATGGCTACCCCCGAGAATCAGTCCCTTGCCGGAGAAAAAATGGCTATCCGGATTGATGCGGAAATAAAGAGCTGCCGCGTCTTTTCCTCCTCTGTAATGAATGTCTTCCAGTGCCTCTTTGCTGACGGGAAGGAATTTACTTTTATCATTAGTCGTTCCGGAGGATTTTGCAAACCAGCGTATCTCCGATGGCCAAAGCAGATTCTGTTCCCCGGCTCGCAAACGTTCTACATAAGGTTTGATTTCTTCGTATGTTTGGATAGGAACACGTTTTCGGAAATCTTCATAGTTACGGATAGAGGAATAATCGTACTTTCTTCCCCATTCAGTTTGAGCGGCCTGGCGTGTTAAGCGGCTTAACACACGATGCTGTATCTCACTAGCCTGACTAGCATATAGGTCTATCTGTTTTAAACGGGAATCGAAAGTCTTACTAATAATTTTTGTAATATTCATTTCTGCTTTAACATAATAATGTTTAGTCGTGCAAAAGTAACTTATTTATCTTTTTTTTCTATCTTTACGACGGAAATAATCGTTAAAAATTGACGACTTTCATATAAATCCCGAATTTTAGACTAAAAAATGCGACAATGAGAATTGGAATCTTAACATCCGGCGGGGACTGTCCCGGTATTAATGCCACGATTCGTGGCGTGTGCAAAACTGCCATCAATTATTACGGAATGGAAGTGGTAGGTATTCACAGCGGTTTTCAGGGCTTGCTGACTAAAGATGTCGAATCTATTACAGACAAGTCGCTCTCCGGTTTGCTCAATCTGGGTGGAACGATGTTAGGAACTTCTCGTGAGAAGCCTTTCAAAAAAGGAGGCGTTGTCTCTGATGTTGACAAACCGTCTTTAATTCTTCAGAATATCCATGAAATTGGGCTGGATTGTGTCGTTTGTATCGGTGGAAATGGAACGCAGAAGACTGCAGCCAAGTTTGCTGCAATGGGAGTTAACATCGTATCTGTTCCTAAAACCATTGATAATGATATTTGGGGCACGGACATCTCTTTTGGCTTCGACTCGGCGGTAAGTATTGCTACCGATGCCATTGACCGTCTACATTCCACCGCAAGCTCTCATAAAAGGGTGATGGTGATTGAAGTGATGGGGCATAAAGCCGGTTGGATTGCTTTGTATTCCGGTATGGCAGGAGGAGGGGATGTGATTCTCGTTCCTGAAATCGCTTATAACATTAAGAATATCGGCAATACGATTCTGGAAAGACTAAAGAAAGGCAAACCCTATTCTATTGTAGTGGTAGCGGAAGGAATTCAGACTGACGGGCGTAAACGTGCTGCTGAATATATCGCGCAGGAAATTGAATATGAAACCGGTATAGAAACCCGCGAAACAGTTTTGGGGTATATCCAGCGTGGTGGTTCGCCTACTCCTTTCGACCGCAATCTTTCTACCCGCATGGGCGGGCATGCAACAGAATTGATAGCCAATGGCCAATTCGGGCGTATGGTGACTTTACAAGGAGACGATATAGCATCTATTCCTCTTGAAGAAGTTGCAGGAAAACTGAAATTAGTTACTGAAGATCACGATTTGGTGATTCAGGGTCGTCGCATGGGGATTTGCTTTGGCTAGTTGCCGGAGCTTCTGTGGCCTGCACTGTGGAAATCTCATCGACGAGGATGTTTTCTTCTGAAACATTTTCCGGTTCTATCTCGGGATTTGTGTTCAGTTCGGTTTCGGGCTCATTCTCAAGCCCGCTTGCCAATTCAGTCTCAGAATTAGTCGCAAATTCAACTTCCATTTCTGTTTCCATTTCAGTAGCAGTTGCCGAATGTTGTATTTTAATCTCTTCGATGGTTGACATAAATGTCGGTTCCTTTACCTTCTTTATAGCCATCTGGGCGGCATTCTGTTGAGACTCCTTCTTGGAATATCCCGTACCTGTTCCTGCCGGAAGTCCTTCAATACGTACTTCAGTTTGGAATACAGGGTTACTGTCATGATCGAGAAACTGCTCGATTAATTCAAAGGAAACCTCCATTTTGTTCTTTTGGCTCCATTCGATAAGTTTGGATTTGAAATTAACCTCTTTTCGGGATATTTTATCCAGATCGATATAACGGTTGATAATCCGTTGTTCCATAAACTGTTTGCAACGTTCATATCCCTGATCCAGATAAATAGCTCCGATAAACGCTTCAAAAGCATTTCCGTACATGTAGCTGTTGTGAGAGGAAGAGCGGGTAGAATACTTGATGAGCTTATCCAGGCCGATTTCAACGGCCAACTTGTTCAACGTCTCCCGTTGTACAATCTTGGAACGTGTATTGGTTAGGAAACCTTCCCGTTTCCCTTCGAAACGTTTGTAGACAATATCTCCCACGATGGCGTCGAGGATGGCGTCACCTAAAAACTCCAGCCGTTCATTGTTGAGGGGACGTCCCTTGTCGGAGCGGACAGAAGTCGATTTGTGCAGGAGAGCCTGCTCATAAAGCTGGATATTGCGCGGGTAGAACCCGAGTATCCGGTAAAAACAAAGATAAGACTCTCTATCCTTGCGGAACAAGAGCCTTATCTTATCTATTTCGTTACGTAACACGATATTACTCTGCGTATTTCTTGAAGATAACACACGCATTGTGACCACCAAATCCAAATGTATTGGACAAGGCAACATTAACTTCGCGTTTCTGTGCTTTATTGAACGTGAAATTAAGGTTGTAGTCGATGTTCTCGTCGTCGTCACCTTCTTCGTGGTTGATAGTCGGAGGAACAATGCCGTTCTTAATGGCAAGGATGCTTGCAATAGATTCTACCGCACCGGCAGCTCCCAGCAAGTGACCTGTCATTGATTTGGTTGAACTGATGTTCAACTCGAACGCATGATCACCGAATACTTCCTTGATTGCTTTTGCTTCTGAAATATCACCAACCGGAGTAGATGTACCGTGTACATTGATATAGTCTACTTCTTTCGGATCCATTTCCGCATCTTCCAGTGCATTCATCATCACCAGTTTCGCTCCCAGACCTTCCGGATGAGAAGCAGTCAAGTGATGTGCATCTGCAGACATACCTACACCGGCAACTTCTGCATAGATTTTTGCACCACGAGCTTTAGCGTGTTCCAGTTCTTCCAGGATCAAGCAACCGCCACCTTCGCCCATAACGAAACCATCGCGGCTTGCGCTAAACGGACGTGAAGCTTTAGAAGCTTCGTCGTTGCGTGTTGACAAGGCGTGCATAGCGTTGAAACCGCCTACACCTGCCGGGAAGATTGCTGCTTCCGAACCACCGGATACAATTACATTTGCTTTACCCAAACGAATCAGGTTGAAGGCATCTGCAATAGCGTTGGTTGAAGTAGCACATGCTGAACAAGTCGCGTAGTTAGGACCATGGAAACCATACATGATAGAAATCTGTCCGGCTGCAATATCCGAAATCATCTTTGGAATGAAGAACGGATTAAACTTCGGACCCATTTCCTGACGAGTGTAGTAGTTGCCTACCTCTTCTTCAAATGTATGTATACCACCAATACCGGCGCCGAAAATAACACCGATTTTGTTCAAGTCTTCTTTCTCGACGTCAAGACCGGAATCACTCACCGCTTCTTTAGCAACAGCGATGGCATATTGAGTATACAAGTCCATCTTTCTTGCTTCTTTGCGGTCTATGTATTTCGTTGCATCGAAGTCTTTCACTTCGCATGCGAATTGGGTCTTGAATAACGACGCATCAAAATGAGTAATAGGCCCTGCTCCACTAACCCCGTTCACAATGTTTTCCCAAAATTCGGGAACGCTGTTGCCAACGGGAGTAATGGCGCCAAGGCCTGTTACTACCACTCTTTTTAATTCCATATTGATGAAATCGAATTACTTAGCGTGTTCTTCGATATAAGATACAGCATCACCTACAGTACCAATCTTTTCTGCTTGGTCATCAGGAATAGAGATACCGAATTCTTTTTCGAATTCCATGATAAGTTCTACAGTGTCAAGAGAATCTGCTCCCAGGTCGTTAGTGAAGCTTGCTTCGTTAGTAACTTCTGATTCTTCTACGCCTAATTTATCAACGATAATCGCTTTTACTCTTGATGCAATTTCAGACATAACTTTAAGTTTTTAATTAATAATTAGTTTTATTTCTTTAAATTTGCGGTGCAAAGGAATGAATATTTATCGTTTTGCGCAAATATTTGACTAAATAAATGCAATGTTTTGCACATTTTTCACTGTTTTGTGCATCGAATTTGAGAGTTATGAAGAAAAACATCGCAATTTTCGCTTCCGGTTCCGGTTCAAATGCCGAGAATATTATCCGGTATTTCCAAAAAAACGATTCCGTTCAGGTTTCGTTGGTGCTTTCTAATAAAAGTGACGCCTATGTTTTGGAACGTGCGCATCGCTTGGGAGTGCCTTCTAACGTGTTTCCAAAGGAGGATTGGATAGCCGGAGATGAAATTTTGGCTATTTTGCAGGAGTACCGCATTGATTTTGTCGTGCTGGCTGGCTTTCTGGTTCGTGTGCCTGATTTACTTTTGCATGCTTATCCCGATAAAATTATAAATATACATCCTGCTCTTCTGCCGAAGTTTGGAGGCAAGGGGATGTATGGTGACCGGGTTCATGAAGCGGTAGTGGCTGCCGGTGAGAAAGAAAGCGGCATTACTATACATTATATAAATGAGCATTACGACGAAGGAAATACGATTTTTCAAGCTACTTGCCCTGTTCTTTCGACTGATTCTCCGGATGATGTAGCTAAGAAGGTGCATGCTTTGGAATATGAACACTTCCCGCAAATCATAGAACAGGTATTAAATAATAAGAATTAAGTATCAGGTATTAAGTATTACGTCGTACAGATAATCCTTTGACAGAATTTTATTAAATTTTTCAGTCGATGCGATTAATGTCTGATACTTACTTGAAACTTAATACCTAATACTTAATAATGTATGCTTTCTCTTCTCTCCGCAAAGGATAATCTCCGCGTAGGGTTTCGAATAGCTCCGGTTGATTTTTTAGCCGGTTGCTGTCTTCGGTTGGATTATACATTTGGAGGACTGCTTCTTCGTGGTTTTTTGCATGAATAATGGGGGAGACAAGTGCGGGTGCGTTAATTTCATAATCCCCTTTTATTTGGAAAAAATTGCAGATGGCATCCAATGACATACGTGTGGCGTTTGCTTTTCCATCTGCAGAGTAACCTGCAATGTGAGGAGTTCCGATAAATGTCTTTTCCAGTAGATCACGGTTGATTTCCGGTTCATGCTCCCATACGTCAATGATGGCATCCGAAATCATCCGGCTGTTCAAGGCTTTTAAAAGAGCATCAGTCTGGATGACTTCTCCCCGTGAGGTATTGATGATAACAGGTTTCCGTTTGAGTGACTGAAAGAAAACTTCATCCGCCAAGTGGAACGTTTTATACTTTCCTTCCTTATATAAAGGTACGTGAAAAGTGATGATGTCACACTCTTCCGCTATTTTCTCCAGTGAAGAGAATCGTTCTGCACCTTCTTTTTCTTCCCGTGGCAAATCATTCAATAAAACACGCATGCCAAAATCCTGGGCAACTTTAGCTACTTTACTTCCGACATTTCCTACTCCTATGATTCCAATCGTCAGTTCATTCAGTCTTTTATTCCTGACGGACTTCCATACAAGAAGCGATGACTGTATATATTGGGCGACAGAAGCCGAATTACATCCCGGTGCATTCGTCCATTCGATACCGGCCTGTTTGCAATACTCCGTATCAATATGGTCGAAACCTATGGTTGCCGTCGCTATGAATTTCACTCGACTACCTTCCAATAAATCCCGGTTGCAATGTGTGCGGGTACGGACAATAAGTGCATCCGCATCCCGTACGAGCTCCGGAGTGAAATCTTTCCCCGGTGCATAAACTACCTCATCGGCTATTCTCTGTACCGCTTCTTTTATATAAGGTATTTTATTGTCGATAATAATTTTCATATACAATTCATCTTTTATACCCACAAAGGTAACAAATAAAAAAGTAAGAAACGGTTGCTTGTCTGAAAAATATTACATAGATTTGCCCTATTATATATCTATTAGCTAGTTAAGATTATGACATTTAGTAACCTTTGCAACGAGATTTTTTGGAAATCGACAACAGATTACCATGTAACGGATAGTGTGGATGCTCCGATGAACAATCCTTACGAGTTGAAAACTATTGAGTATTATTTATATCTAAAGAACTGGATTGATGCTGTGCAATGGCATTTTGAGGATATTATCCGTGACCCGCAGATTGATCCGGTAGAAGCATTGGCCTTGAAAAGAAGAATTGATAAATCAAATCAGGACCGTACAGACCTGGTGGAATTAATTGATAGCTACTTTTTAGACAAATACAAAGAGGTGAAACCTCTCTCTGACGCAACGATCAATACGGAAAGCCCTGCATGGGCAATTGACCGCTTGTCAATTCTTGCATTGAAAATTTACCACATGCAGCAGGAGGTGGAACGTACGGACACTACCGAGGAACACCGTGCTCAATGCCAGACTAAGTTGAATATCCTGCTGGAACAACGCAAAGACCTTTCTACGGCTATTGAACAGCTGTTGGCTGATATCGAAGCCGGAAGAAAATATATGAAAGTATATAAACAGATGAAGATGTATAATGACCCGGCATTAAATCCGGTGCTTTATGCGAAAAAATAACGAATGGCGCGTATTCTCATTATTCGTTTTTCAGCTCTTGGCGATGTAGCCATGACAATCCCGGTAATACATTCGCTGGCTGTGCAATACCCGCAGCATGAAATAACAGTGTTAAGTCGTGCTGTATGGCAGCCACTCTTTCAGGGGTTGCCTGCCAATGTGGGTTTTGTCGGAGCTGATTTAACAGGCAAGCACAAGGGGCTTTGGGGCTTGAATAGCCTTTATTCGGAATTGAAAGCAATGCATTTTGATTACATTGCTGATTTTCATCATGTACTTCGTTCTAAGTATTTATGTTTGCGATTCCGTCTTGCCAATAAACCGGTAGCTTCCATTTGTAAAGGAAGGGCAGGCAAAAAGAAGCTGGTTCGCCGTCATGATAAGGTGATGGAAAATCAGAAGAGTTCTTTTCGTCGTTATGCCGATGTACTTGAGAAGCTAGGTTTACCGGTACTATTAAATTTCTCTTCTATTTATGGTGAAGGAAAAGGAAACTTTGCGGAAATAGAACCAGTCACAGGGCCTAAAGAAGATCAAAAGTGGATTGGTATAGCTCCTTTTGCCAAACATGCAGGTAAGATTTATCCGTTAGAACTGCAGGAGCAAGTTATAGCACATTTTGCTGCCAATCCCAAAGTAAAGGTTTTCCTCTTTGGAGGCGGTAAAAGCGAGCAGGACGTATTTGATGCATGGATTGCTAAATATCCTTCTGTCGTTTCAATGATCGGTAAACTGAATATGCGTACCGAACTGAATCTGATGAGTCATCTGGACGTGATGCTTTCAATGGATTCTGCCAATATGCATTTGGCATCCCTGGTCAATATTCCGGTTGTCTCTATTTGGGGAGCCACCCATCCTTATGCCGGTTTTATGGGTTGGAAACAATTGCCGGTCAATACCGTGCAACTCGATTTGTCATGCCGTCCCTGTTCTGTATATGGTCAGAAGCCTTGCTGGCGAGGTGATTATGCCTGTTTGAGGGATATAAAGCCGGAGCAGGTCATTGCGAAAATAGAAGGGCTTGTAGATTAATCCTTGCTGAAGTTCAAATTAGCTGTTTATTGAGCCGAAAGAGCGTAGAATCAAATAATGATGAAAGAGATACAACGAAAGAAAAAGGTACTGATAGATCTTACGAATTATGGTAGTCTCACAGCCGGCTTCGGGCAGATTGCGGCCAACTATGCAACCGCCTTTTCGTCTATGCCGGTAGATGATCTTCATTTTGTATATTTATTGCGGCAGAAATATATGCAGGAATTTGGTCCGAATGTGACCTCTGTTCCGGTACGTCGTATCAATAAGTTTTTTCCTTTTACCCTTCCCAAGGTAGATGTATGGCATGCGGTGAATCAACAGCGCAAGATGTTGCGTATTGCCGGTGGTACAAAGTTTATCTTTACTATACACGACTTTAATTTCTTAACAGAGAAAAAGCCCTGGAAGGCGAAAATGTATCTTCGCCGGATGCAGAATAAGGTCAATAAAGCAGCGGTCGTGACTACGATCTCTCATTATGTGGCAGATGTCATTCGGCAGCATGTAGATTTGAAAGGGAAGGAGATCCGGGTCATCTATAATGGAGTGGAGAGAATCGATACATTGGAAGGAATAAAGCCGTCGTTTGCTACAGGGCGTCCTTTCTTTTTTACGATTGGACAAATCCGTAGAAAAAAGAACTTCCATCTCTTGGTTGACGTAATGCGTTATTTCCCGGAATATGATCTATATATTTGTGGCGATGCTCATTTTGCTTATGCTGAAGAAGTGCGCAATCTGATCCGTGAGAATCAGCTCACTAATGTCTTTTTGACGGATGTTATTTCTCAAAGCGAGAAGATCTGGTTATATCGGAACTGTGAGGCATTCCTGTTTCCTAGTGAGGGAGAAGGCTTTGGATTGCCGGTGGTGGAAGCTATGCAATTTGGGAAGGCTGTATTTGCTGCTAATCGCACTAGTTTGCCGGAAGTTTGTAATGGACACGCTATCATGTGGGAACATTTGGATACAGAATTTATGGTGGAAAGTATCCGGGAGCATCTACCTGATTTTTATAAAGATAAGGAACGCTTGGAGAAAATCAAGGAATATGCCGCTTCATTCAGTTACGAGAAGCATATACAAGCCTACCTTGATTTATATCGGGAGTTAGCTCAATTGCCTTAGTATTGGAATCAATTGCTCGTATACCTTTTCGGGAGTAATTAATGCAAAACGCTCCTCATAGGGTAATGTCGCCTGTTGTTCCGGTGGAAGAATGTCGTCAGGACTAATTCCTTCGGCGAGTACGGAATTGGCGGGTAACCACATTGACTTTGACGCACTTGGTGAATAAATGGCAAATGAAGGAACTCCAAGAGCTTGGGCGATGTGTCTGGCTCCTCCTTCGTTCCCGAAGTAAAATGAACAGTTGGCACAAAGTGCTGCCAGTTGTCGTAATGAAGAAGCTTGTATATCGATCTTGATACGTTCCGGACATCCTAATTCCTTGTAGATATTTCTGGCATCTTCTTCTTCGTACCCCGGCGCGTAGTTGAAGATCATTTGTATGTCCTTGTATTCCTCTAATATTCTTTTCAGTGTGGCTACCATGAACTCCGTATTCCATTTTTTATGGATGAGTTTGGTTGTGACTCCTATTAATAATACAGGGCGTGCAAAATCAATCCCTTCCTTTTCCATATAATATCGGAAATCTTCTTTTTCCCGGTCAGTCAGATATAACTTGAATTCTTTTGTGTATTGAATAGGTCTAATCTTTTCTAATGGTGCTGCAAGCAATAGATTGCGTTGTACCATGTCAGTTGTCAGATTCTTACTGTAAGTGTCTGTCCGGTAGTTCAGTAGAAAATGTGTATATCCTTTAATGCGTCCTATCCGGAAAGGAGTTCTTAATGAAAAAAGAGAGAAAAAAAGGGTCCGGATAGTAGAGCGCATATCGATGATTACATCGTATCTGTTTTTATGCATTACCTGCCATACTTTTTTTATATAAGCAGTGAATGGTTTATTCTCATTCTTGTCAAATGTAATGACTTTATCTATATCCGGATGCCCCTCATAGAGTGGAGCAATATTTTTATTAAGCACGAAGTGTATCTCTGCATCGGGAAAACTTTTTTTCAGCGTGCTGCACAATGCAACAGCCAGAATTGAGTCGCCTATTTGTCTAAATCGAATAATTAGAATTCTTTTGATTGGTTTCATGCTTAAACTTCCTTATGCTTTTTATCGTGCAAACATAACTAAAAAAAAGCATTTATGTCTAAATATAAATGAAAAGAAAAAAGAAAAAATGACTAAAGCGGTTCGTAACAGGACTTATATGTAGAGAGAGTTAGCCAATCTTTGTGAGAAAAGAGAAAAATATAGTCGGAATATGGCCTAATTTCTTTATCTTTGCTCAATCTTTGTAATTAGTATTATATAGGAGAGTGTAATGAGAGTGATTGTAAATCCCAAGTACGCACATTTGCAGAAGGAGATAGAAGAAATTCCAAGGTCCTTCCAGAAAGAAAGAGATGTGGTGTATGATGGTCGTAATGTTTTAAAACGAATTGGCTTGGGCAGTATTGATGTTGTGGTGAAGAGCTTTAAGAAGCCTCACATCATCAATCGCGTTGTATATTCGTTTTTCCGGCAATCAAAAGCAGAACGTTCCTATATTTATTCTATGGAGATCCAACAGCATGGTTTTGACACTCCGGAGCCAGTGGCTATGATTGAACAATTTCAGAATGGTCTTCTTTCACATAGCTATTATATTTGTTGTTATGATGGTGGCGAAACTGTCCGTTCCCTGATGGATGGGAAAGTAGAGGGAAATGAAGATAAACTTTCTGCTTTTGCGCGCTACACTGCTGCTTTGCATCAGGCAGGTATTCTCCATTTGGACTATTCTCCCGGTAATATACTGATTCATCAGAATGAAACGAATGAATACAGTTTCTCTCTGGTCGACGTGAATCGCATGCAGTTGCTATCGGATATTGATTGTGATATGGTATGCCGTAATATGTGCCGTTTGTGTATTTCGCGTGAGGTACTGACTTACATCATGACAGAATATGCTTCTTTGCGTGGATGGGACGTCGAATCTACGGTCAGTCTGGCCCTTCGTTACAGCGATCAGTTTTTTACTCATTATATTTATCGTCGTGCGGCACGGAAAGAGAAAGAAAAGCATATTGTATCCCTGATTTTATTCTTCCGTTTATACCGTTCCGTACGTAAATTCTTTTCTTGGGAACCGCATATCTCACGTTTCTTATTGAAAAAGGAAAAGCATATCTATGATACATACCTGTGCAAGTATGATTATTGTGAATTGCTTTCTGCTGATTATCAATGATTACTTCTTACTTCCGCGCATCACTACACTGCGGATTTTATGCCTGAAAAACCCTTTTTGATTAATATATGTGCAGTTATGTTTGTCCAGAAATGCAGAGATAACTTCTTCGTCATCACGCAAGTGGTATGTGCAAATGGCAAAATCCAGCTTCTGGCAATTCTGGAATAAGTTATTGCATCCGGCCAATGCGTGCCGTTCGGCTCCTTCTATATCCATTTTAAGAAATAGATGTTCATTCGTCTGGTTGTTGAAGAAATCATCTAGTGTTTGCTCTCTCGAAGAATTATGGTCACTCACATACTTCTGGACAATCGTCACTTTATCCTGCCATGGTTCGAAGGTAGCTCTGATGGCTTCCAACCATTGCTCGTCCTGCTCAAACAAATAAACATGTTTGGCTTCTTCGATAATTTCCAATGATGAATAGCCTTCGGCACAACCGACATCCACAAATACTTTCCCTGTCACTTCTTTAACGCTGTTGAAGTAATGGTGCGGTGAGCGCCTGTCTTGTTCCATACTCAAAGCCCTATAATATTTTTGAATTTTCTTGGCTGGAGTGCTTTTTCTGAAATAGAGTCGCTTCTTTTCTTTTTGAACATAGTATAAGCCTTTTTCCTCATCTTTCTGTACATCAACAGGCATATTGGCGTATTCATCCTTGAATTCATACAGGTGTCTTGAATATCCATGTTCTTTAATATATTCATAGTATTTCAGATAAGGAGAGCCAGGCTTATATCCTTTCATGAAATAATATGGGAGAGTGCCATATATAAATTTCTTTATTGTATGTTTAAGTACGTTCATTTCATTAGTTTCTTGTAGATGTTTAAGATTTCTTCCGCTTGCTTTTCTTCAGAGAATCTTTTGGCAAATTTTTGCCCCTTTTCAATCATCTCCTTTTTTCTTTCAGTATCGGAGTATATCTGTTTGAAAGCATTGGCCATTCCTTTGATATCGTCAGGATGTACATAGATAGAGTCGGGACCTCCGGCTTCTTCCAGGCAAGATCCAGTCGCAGCCACTACCGGAATACCGGAGTATAGAGCTTCTATAATGGGAATACCAAAACCTTCGAAACGGGAAGGGTATACAAAAATTTCTGCTAACTGATAAAAAGCCGGTAGATCATCAAAAGGAACATTGCTGATGATATGTACCCTTTCTTCCAGCTTATTCTCCTTAATGAAACGTTCAATTTTATCAGTATATTCCGTGTGGCGTCCTACAATGACGAGATGAATCTGTTCAGGAAGCATCGTTAGTGCCTGCACCGCTGAAAGGGCGTTTTTGCGTTCTTCAATACTTCCTACGTTAAGGATATAGTGATCCGGTAGCTGATATTTAGCCCGGATTTCTCTTTTCTTCTCTGCTGCTACAGGATGTATGAATGAAGGATCACATCCCTGATAAACAACTTCTATCTTATCGGCGGGAATCCTGAAATACTCAATAATATCACGCTTGGTACATTCGCTGATAGCAATGATTTTATCGGCATTTTCGCAAGCTTTACGGAATTTGTATGTGTATATTTTCCTGTCGATCGAATGGTAATACTGCGGATAGCGCAGAAAGATCAGATCGTGAATCGTTACAATACTTTTTACCTCGCTTTGATGTATATTCAGGGGCAACTCATTACTAAGTCCGTGGAATATATCGATTTTTTCTTTTTCCAGTTGTTGGGTAACGCCCCATACTCGCCACAATGAACTTAACTTTTTCCAGGAAGAAGTAGTGGGATAAGAAAGCTGTAGTTGCTGATACTGCTTCGTTAATTTGTCCAGCCTCTTGTTTTCCCGTTTCTTGGGGGCATACAGCACATATTCATTCTCCGGATAGAATTGGCATAGAATATCCACTATATAGCGGCTATAATTACCCAGACCGGTGAAATTCTGTACTGCACGTTTTCCGTCAAAACCTATTCTCATTTCTTCTTCTTACCTTTATGTGATTATAATTAGACTTCAAAATTCCGATAAGGTTTATTCAAGTCTAAATAATGGAAATTATGTTGTCTTTGTCCACTTTGTTTAGGTATGGTCATATAATCTCCATATTTCTGTGACAGATAAGCGTCGTATTTCTGTACTCCCCATACTTCTTCATCTTCAAACCGGATAGGAGTGGGAGTGCCCAGGATATCCTTCGACATGATTCCTTTCATTCCATCATCATAATCGCAGACTAATGCGCATTGGTCGAAATCGTATTTCTTCATCACCTTCCTGATGCTTTCCTGTGCTCCGGTAAGGGTAAAAAACTTTCTGCATAATAGCGGTATCCATGAACTGGGACCTTTCCCATGTTTGTATGGATCGCGATGAATAAGATAAAGTACTCGTTTGTAGAACTCATACTTCGCAAAATGCATTCTTTGCGCCATACGGCTTTCCGGAACTCCATCTAGTGGAAATATATCAATATATACACCTCCCAGATATTTGAGATGCATACGCTCGATTAAGGTTGTGTTGGCATCCTGCACCTTTGCGAACGGAAGAGGATATTCCTTATCATTCTCAGCGCATACCGCTTCGTAAGGTTCCGGTAACCATTCTTTGGCATTAGCCATTAGTAAGTCATAATCAGCTCTTGGCATTCCGATATCCAAATCATCATCCCAGGGGATGAATCCTTTGTGGCGCACAGCTCCCAGCATGGTGCCTGCCATGATGTAATATCGCAGATTATGTTCTTTGCAAACTTTGTCAACAGCTAATAAGTTCTTTAATATGCGAAGCTGTAGAGGGCGGATGTCGTAATTAGCCATTCTATCTGATTTTAATTAATAAAGACTGGCTGGAATCAGCTTCTGTGCCTGTTGAAAGTCTTCTACTGTGTCCAACTCGGCCGAGAAGAACTCGGTGGTGTCCATAACGTAAAAACTATATCCTTGCGGAATCAGTCTCTCAAAAGCCCGTTCGTAGAATATATTATCCAGTCCTTCGGCAGTAATCATAATTTCCAGTTCCCGGAATAGCGCTTTGGTATATTCAGCTGACATCTTTTCAATGCCGATAGATTCTCCGATAGCATCGGATATCGAGCAGACTTTGCTGATTTCAACGACCTTTTGTGCGTCGTCCACGATGACTTTTATTTCTTCTGCTCCGAGCTCATGACGATTCAGTGCCAATATGTCGTCCTTATCCGAATGAAGCAGTTTCTCTACAATCTGCGGATCAAATACAATGTCGCTGTCTAATAACAAAATCTCCTGCCCATCTGTATAGGAACGGGTGAGCCATAATGAATAGATATTGTTGGTTGATTCATACCTGTCATTATAGATGAAAGTAATATCTTGGGTTGGATAATGTGCCTGTAGGAAATCAACGATTTGCTGCTGGCGATACCCGGTGACAATGATGAACTCATCAAATCCGTTTTGTATCAGAGCATCAAAAGCTCTTTCCAAAAGGCATCGTTCTCCTATTTTAAGGAGACATTTGGGCGTTGTATCGGTCAGCGGGCGTAAGCGTGAAGCTATTCCTGCGGCTAATATTACTGCTTTCATTTGGATGCTATTTTTTTGATTGTATCTATAACGATCCGGTTCTGCTCTGGGCGTCCCAATGTGATACGCAAATGAGTATTGATATCCGGTTCATTCATAAACTTCACTTTATAACTCTGTTTAGCAAAAGCCTTTTGTAAAGCCTCTTTCAGTTCTATCGGGTATTTGATTAAAATAAAATTGGCAACCGATTCATATACTTTGAATCCGGGTAACACGCCGATTTCCTTTTCGTAACGCTCACGGTCCTCGTTCATCAGTTTGGCGATGTTTCGATAGTGTGCGTCCGATTTAAGAGCCGCAATGGCGATATCTTCGGATATCCGGTTATATCCCAGATATTTATTGCTGTATCTGCTGAATTTTTCCAGCTCCTTACTCATGAATCCGAATCCCATACGTAAACCGGGCAATCCATAAAACTTGGATAAAGTACGGGAAATAATCAAATTCGGATATTTATTAACCAGCTTTTTGATATAACTGGTATCAGCTGAAACAAAAGAAGCGTATGCTTCGTCTATCAATACCACTGTTTGACTGGGTACTTCTGCAAGCAGTTCATCCAATTCTTTCGGAGTTAAACCATTGCCGGTAGGGTTATTGGGAGAAGCTAGTAAAAGAATCTTCGGATTCTCTTTCTGAATCATATCTTTTAGCGTCTCAAAGTCATATTTAAAAGTATTTCCGTCTTCGTAGAGAGGATATTGCAAAGTATGGCCATTCACCTCATCTGCAATTGATTTATAATACCACCATGAGAACTTGGGAATCAACATCGTTTTATTTCCATCTTCTTGAGTCAGGAAGTAGTGTACAGCTTGCTTCAGAATATCTTCTCCGCCGTATCCTAATAAGACTTGTGTTTCATCTATATCGTAAAGTTCGGATAAGAAAACAGATAATATACTTTTCTTTCCTTCATCATAAATGCGGGTATAAAAACAAAGTTTATTTATATCGAAGTTTTTTAAAGCCTCTACTACTTCTTTTGATGGACTGTAGTTAAATTCGTTTCGATCTAAAAAGTTCAAATTCTTTTCCATATTAGTTTTGTATGATTCCTTTATCGCACCAGGTTAGCTTCCTGACTTTCGTTTCGTTCAAAATACTGCGGTTGTTGCTCAAATTATCCGTTCCATGTAGCTCATGATAAAGATGGAACACAATTCCCGCAAATTTGATGGTACGCTTGCGTACACCGTTATTGATGAGGCGGCACACTAATTCATGATCTTCGCTTCCCCATCCGGTAATAGCTTCATTGTACCCATTGACTTTTAATAAATCCTCTTTCCAGAAAGCCATATTGCATCCTCTGGAATATGAAATATCCCATTGGCGATAATGCTGAAGTAGTGGGCTTAGCCAAGGCAAATGTACTCCGTTGATTGTGTTTTTAGTACCTTTGTCGTGAATAGAGATAATGCAGTTCCTTTCTGCCAGCATCTTTTTGGTTAAACCTTCCCGGATTAATACACGGCTACCGGTTACGAAACTGCCTTTTTTAGCAAAATGTACATGATCTTTGACGAAATCTTTGTGTAAGACGATATCCCCGTCAATTTGTATAATATATTCTTTAGATGCTTTCGCAATAGCTTTGTTACGGATGGAAGCCAGTCTGAAGCCTAGATCCTCATGCCAAACATGAATAATGGGGACTTCGGAAGAAGCAGCCAATTGATGAATTAGCTCTCCTGTATCTTCTTTAGAACCATCATCGGCAATGATAATTTCATCAGGAAGGAGAGATTGACGTAGCACGCTTTTAACGCATAATTCTAATGCGTCGCTTCTATTATAGGTGGATATAATTAGCGATGTACTTATGTTGCTCGCCATGGGTTTATTCATATAATTATTACTAAGTTAGTTAAATAGTTAAGGGGGCTTGCACTAAAATTCTACAAATGTATACATTTTATTTGGTTGTAACAAGCGTTAAAGGCTTTTTCAGGATAGCTACATCAAATTTTATGATTCTTTTTTTTGTTCTGGAATTAATAAGTCTACATGCAAGTTCGTTGTCTTTGCGGCTCTAGTAAGTCATCTCTTCATTATAACTATTGGCTTTGTATAAATCTTCTTTCCAAAAGACTATATTCATCCTCTTACATACAAAATATCATTATGATGATACTTCTCTTGTAAATGACTAAGAATGAAGAGATGCTTTTCCATGTTTTTAAGAAGTATAAGACTGTAAATTTTGTAAATGAAAATAATATTTTCTATGAACCTTCTTATAGTATATTATTTGTTGATAGTTTTTCCGCCTAAGTTTTGTCCTTTTTGTATTTATGACTTTTAATTAGATACTGAATGCTAAAAGGAAGTTTTAGGAATAAAAAACGTTTTATAGATTTGAATGTTAGTCGGGTTTCCAAAATAGGAGGGATACAGTTTTGAGAGAGCCTTGCTAATCCTTTTATTAAATCAACCCTTTTAATATTTGAGTACATCGCTGGTAGGTATCGATGATAAATTTCAAATAAATAATATAAGTTTATTTCTTTTTGAAGATGTTTGCTAAGGTTGTTGTCTGCTTGCATCAATCTCCTGATCTCACTAAAAACTATGGTAAGATCATTTAGATGCTTCAAGGTGTAGCCTTGTTCTATATTTGTAATAGAGTCTTCTCTCTTGCAATTATAAAGATAAGTTGTCCGGTTGGTTAGGCTAAATGATCTGGTATTTAGAGCGAGCATGGCATGCATTACTATGTCTTCGTGGTACACGTGTTCCAAAAAATGAATATGAAATTCTTTTAAAAAAGAAAGATTATATAATTTATTCCATGTAGTTACCCATATCTCATTTTTTTCTTCATAAAAGTATTGAGCCATACATAATTTACCTTTTCGTGTAATATTAGGATAGTTAGTAATTTTGAGTGAATTTTCATTCTCATCAATTTGATTGATTCCGGCTGCTACAAAGTCTACTTTCTCGTGTGAAATAATATTATATAAAGTTTCAATGCAATCAGGAACAATAGCATCGTCGCTATCCATAAAGTATAGATATTTCCCTTGAGCAGATTCAATTGCTGTGTTTCTTGTTCCTCCCAAACCAAGATTTTTTTTATGTGTAATTATACGGATGCAGTTACCTCTAGGATGTGTGCTTTTAAGTTGGTAGACTATATCCATGCTGTTATCATGCCCTAAATCGTCTACTATCAAAATCTCTAAGTTTTGATAGGTTTGGTTTAATGCAGATAATAAGGCACGTTCAATGTACTTTTCTACATTATAAATAGGCATTGAGAGAGTTATTAAGCACATACTTTTCTTCAATCATTAATAACAAAATAATATTAGGTGATTACAAAGTTACTTTAATATTTGTAATGATGAAAGTTATTTCGTTTTTTATTGATTTCTTATCCCGAGCTTGCCCTATATATAGAAAGAATAATTTCATTAGAATAAAACTTTGGATTATTTTCATTACCTTTGTTCAGAATATTGTGTTTGTCTAAATAATGGGACTGATGTAAATTCTGCAATTCCTCTATTGTTTAAGACTATTGTTCTTTAATTTAAATTTTAATAATATGATATATATTATTTGTTATGATTGGCCTTCAACATCTGGTAATCATACAGGAATGAGGTATCTTTATGAATATATTCAAAAAAGAAATCCTGAATTGTATAAAATGTATACTTTCAATATGGGGAGGCGTTTTTTTGATAAGGGAAAAAAAGGGAAGAAAATCTCTGTGCTTTTTACGGCACTTAAATTAGCAATGACATATAAATCAGGAGATAAGTTTGTTCTTACTGAATATTTACATAGAGATTCATATCAAATATTGTTTGCAAAAATAATACGCTTTATATGTCCTAAAGCACCTATATATGCTATGGTGCATCTTGTTCCTGAAAAATTGGAAAGGCGATATTCGAAAGCACAAATAAAGAAGAGTTCGCGATTTGTTACAGAAATTGTAACATTGGGAAGTAGTTTGACATGCTATCTCAATAAATTAGGAATAGAGAATGTTTATACTTCCTTTCATTATGTCGATAATAATTATTATACTCCTTCTGCAAATCTTTATAACAGAGGTGGTGATGTCAAGGTAATAGTAATGGGTGCTTTGGCACGTGACTTTGAACAGATTGCTTATATTGTTTCAAGACTTCCGCAAATTCATTTTTATATATGCAAAGGGCGGGAGAATATTGATTATTTGTTTTCAGGTTTAAAGAATGCAACATTGGTGGGGTATGTTCCGGAGGCGGAATTAAAGCATTATATGAATGATTCTGATATTTCATTAAATGTGATGAAGGATACTATTGGAAGTAATGTAATTTGTACTTCAATGGCAACAGGATTGGCGATGGTGGTTAGTGATGTTGGATCTATACGGGACTATTGCGATGAGACTAATGCATGTTTCTGTTCTTCTCCCGATGATTTTATAAAGAATATTATGATCTTAGCAAATGATCGAGAGTTGCTCAATTCGTTAAAAAAAATGTCTTTGAAGAAAGCACAGCAGTTTTCTATCGATAATTATTGTGTTAGCTTGTCATCTCTATTGAAGTAATTGAAGAGTATGGCCGTTTACAGTTATTATAGTAAAATTCTTAAAGGATATTGTTAGCAAGGGTATTCCTTAAATTCAAAAATATAAGGCAATTTATTTATTGCGAGTTAATTGCCTTTTTATTTTCTTCCCAACATGATGAACTAAAACTAGCAAAGATACATTTAGTGTGAGTTTTCTTAGAGCGTTGCATAAAAGTAAAAGGTCGTGTAAGCTAAAGTCGTTTTTTAGCGAATGCTGTAGGAATTTATATATATAACGTTTGATTGCTTTTTTGAATTTTCTTTCGTGAAGATGGGAATGGTAGTTTATACTAATCCATTCCATGAAAAGTATTGTTGCTCTAATCTTTTCTTTATTGAAATGAGTGGAGTTTGATATATTCTCTCCTTCAGCATTTCTCCAGCTGACAGGATTGCCTGGTAAAGATATGATTCCTCCTGTAAATTCTGCAAATTTAGCCCATGTTGCATCATCGGTGCACCAAGCCAAAGGGAATTTAATAAATCCTCCCGTTTGCTCCCATACTGTTCGGCTAAATACATACTCACAGGCGGCAGAACTAATTTTCCCAGATAATTTATCTAATAGGAATTCATATCCAGAAGTTAAATCGGTTTTAAAAGGAGGGTTTTTATACTTTAGTTTACCATACTCGTCAACGACTTCTAAAGGAAAACGGAATATATATTTTCCTTCAGAATGTTTTTGTGAGGCTCGAATTATACGTGCTACTCCGTCAAAGGGCATTAAGTCGTCATCTGAAAAAAGCCATATAAGTTCTTCTGCTGACAATAATATACATCGTTCCCAATGACCGGGTAGGTCTTTTTTGCCCATGTTTTGTTCAAAACGATGATATATAATGTCAAACTTGTTCTTGTAACGATCTACTATGGTCTCTAATGGGTAGGGACTTGCATCATCACCAATATATACGGTAAATTCGTGATTGTTTTGTTTAGCGATAGAATCAAGTGTTTCTTGCAAAAAACGTGGTTTATAAGCTGGTATAATAATTGCTAATTTTTTCATTTTTATTGCTATCAATTAGGTTTTGCAAATATACACATTCAGTTTGTTTAAATATTGTATTTGCAAACTTTTGTGATGGAAAACTATACTAGCAAGTTGCTGAATGCAAAATACCCCATAGAATTTTTTCTTTTGGCTTTTCAGTTATATATACGTATTGTTAATAATGATTAATTGCAAGCGTGAAATTCTGCTCTATTTGTAAACAATCTCTTTTTAGATACTTCCTATGGATATTATTCCTTATTTTTGCAAGTAGAAAATGAATATTCAAATATGGAATCTCAATACTCGGTAAGCGTTATCATCCCTGTTCATAATACAGCTCCGTATTTGCGACGTTGTATAGAGTCTGTACGTAATCAGACGTTGAAAGATATAGAAATCATATTAGTGGATAATTTGTCGACCGATGATTCCCCTTCTATTTGTGATGAATATGCTAATATTGATTCTAGAGTAAAAGTGTTGCATCTTGATGAGGCAGGTTTATCTATAGCTCGTAATGCAGGAATTGAAATAGCGACTGCTCCATATATTGGGTTTATAGATAGCGATGATTATATTGAACCGACAATGTATGAAAACATGTTGTCAGTCATGGTACAGAACAAAGTTTATATGGTATATTGCAACTTTTGCTTTGAGTATGAAGATGGCCGTATAGAACAAATGTATCCTAATACAGGTAATGTGTATGTACGTACTAGTCAAGATGTTCAGCGAGATATTATTTTTGAGAGAGTAAGTAGTTCAGCTTGTACTAAACTTTTTGATAAGATTTTTTTTGATTCTTATCGCTTTCCTGTAGGTATGTTTTTTGAGGATCATGCGACTATTTATCGCTGGATAAGTATTTGCGATAAAATAGTTTGGATTGATGCTGCTTATTATCATTATATACAGAGAGGTGATAGTATTTGCCATACAATCAATCCTATAAAACGTTATCATTATTTCTTGGCTGAATATTCAAGATTGGAGTTTGCAAAGGAGCGGCGGTTGTTTGAAGGTAGAGATTGGTTTGATGCCGTCAATGTGATTGTGGAAAATTGCTTTAATCATTTTCAAGGGTTTATGACGGATCCTAATCATCAGTCGTATCCTGTTGAAATTAAAGATATGAGGAACAAGTTGAGTAGATGGCGTTTTTTGTCAAGAAAAGAATTGTCTTCTAAATATTATAAACGATTACGTAAGATAACTTATTTTTGGCCAATTTATTATTGGACTCACTTTGCCAAGAAAAAGAATTAAAAAATGATATAATGGAAAAAGAATACCCTTTAGTTTCGGTTATTATTCCTGTTTATAATGCGCACAATTCGATAACTAAAACGTTGCAGAGTGTTATTAATCAAACGTATACTAATCTTGAAATTGTTGTAGTGAATGATGGAAGTACAGATGATAGTTTAGATATAATAAAGACGTATGCGGCTGAAGATCCCCGGATTGTTGTATTTAATAAACAAAACGAAGGATTAGTGCAGGCGCGTAAATCGGGTATAGATATTGCTACTGGCAAATATATCCAATATTTAGATAGTGATGATATTATGCATGAGGATGCAGTAACTAGGCTGGTTGCTAAAGCAGAGGAAACGCAAGCGGATATGGTAGTGGCCCCTTTTATGTTTTGCTATGATGGAGAGTTTCATAAATCAACTTTTTTTGATTTTGTAGAGTTGTCAGGCGTGGAGTTTTTGAAAAATATTCTTTTAAAAAAGGCTTATTGGTGTGTATGGTCAAAATTTCATCTTCGATCATTATATCAGAATGAAATAGAAAGGCCAGATATATCATTTGGTGAAGATGTCGTTCTTTCCACACAATTATTGTTATACTTACAAAAAGTCGTTTCAGTTGATTATATAATTATTGACTATAATTTTACCAATACGTCAATGTCACATCCAGCAACTTTTGATGATAAAAAGTATGGAGACTTTGTGAATTATACAATATGGATTGAAAATTATATTGATAAAAAAGGGTTGAGGGAAGAGATGAAGGAAGCACTTGCTCATTTCCATCTTGAAAATGCCTTTAGAAGAATTTATTGGAAACGTTTTGCTGATATTAGGAAGGAAATGAAACGGCTTGTTAATGAAATGGAATCCTATCCTTGTTTAATAAACAACTTGTCAAAAAGAGAACGTAAGATTGTGAATGCTTATAGAGTATCAGGTTTCTGGGGAGATTTGAAACTTAGATATTATAATATGCGCCATAAACTGTAATGTGCTCAGATAAATTAAGGCGTTGAGAAATGAAGCATATATTGTTTATCGCTTATAATCTAGCTGGTTGGAGGATTTGAATCTGTTGCAGTATCGTTGGTAAAATAAGATATAAAGAAATGAGTATTATTAGAAGGTGGCAAAGAAGTTGTTATAAAAGAATGTTGAAGGCTCGCTTAGTTACTCCTAAGGTTGTAGTGTTGATGGATGGTGGTATTTGTTCTCAAATGCTCCAATATTTGTTGGGAGAATTTTTTAGAAAGCGTGGATGTAAGGTTGTGTATGATCTATCCTTTTATAAGGAATGGGGAAGTGACATGGATTATAAATTTGCCCGCAATTTTGATTTGTTGAAAGTGTTTCCTTATTTGGAGCTGACAATTGCAACAGAGTTCGAAATCTCCTATTATAAGAGACATTTTTATTATGTTGGGAATAATACATCGGAATGGATAGATGATTTTTCATTTTTGGAAAAAAATCCCCCTATTTATCTAGGTGGATATTATCATTTGCCGATAAATATTTGGGTACCCGCATTTATGTCTACTTATAGAATCTCATCTGAAATATTTGATGAGGGTAGCAAAATGTTAATGTCAGAAATAAAACAGAATATCAATCCTGTAGCAGTGCATGTTCGACGGGGTGATTTAAGTGTTGAAGTTCGAGCGTATGGGAAGCCTGCTTCTTTGAGCTATTTTAAAAGGGCTGTTGATTATATGGAAAAAGAGACTGTTATGCCTTTTTTTTACTTTTTCTCAGATGAGCCGGAATGGGTGGCATCAGAACTTATTCCCTATCTTGAATTTGCAAATGAGAATTACAAGGTGGTGGATATAAATGGTTCAGATAAGGGGTATATGGATTTGTTTTTGATAGCTTATTGCAAACATCAGATAACAAGTAAAGGTACTTTGGGAAAGTATGGTGCTTTATTGAGAGATAGTGCAGATAAAATAGTGATTCTTTGTGATGATAAAGTTGAATATCAGTGGAAAGGAGTTTTCCATAATTCTGTATTTTTATAATAGAGAAAAATTGGATAACTAATCAGCCGATTTAAATTTTTGGCAGATTAGCTTAATCCTTTCCCATAAAGAGTTTTTTCTTCGCAATAATTCATGCCCGCCATATTGGGGTTTATTTTTGTCTCGAATGAGGATTATTGGTTCAAAAGGAAGGAGCCAACCTTCTGGGTATAGATATGCAGGGGACAATGTAATAGCTGGTGGATTATCTAAAAAGTATTTATTGATTAGAGATTCGTCGTGCCAAATTGGTATTATATGGTTTGTGGCATCTCTGTCAACCCATGAGCAAATTGTTGTGCAGAGTTTCAAGTAGGCCTTTGTACATCCACCTGAAAGCCCTCCAGCGTAATAATATCGACCTTCTCCCTCTGGGATATAGGCAGTAGAAGCATCTCTTCGCTCGTATGTAAATTCGGAGTTCGGTTTATTGTAGAATCCAGGGTGCATAGTTCCTAGTAATCCGTTACTATCTGATGGTGGTAGAATTTCTTTGCCAATAGGACTGGTGAATAAGAGATTGGCATTGAAGAAAAATAGATAGTCGGTTTCTCGCTCTAACTGTTCCTTGATACGAAGGAATATATGGAAACGTTTTAATGTGTTGTCAGGCCATCCTAAATTCTTTTGTTTGATCCGGTGAATATGTTTGTTGTTTTCTTCGTCATATAGTTTAGGACTATCAGTAAATACATAATACTCGATAATGAAAGATTGGTCTTGCATAAAATAACGTTCTGCGCTTAGATAAAAGTCTTTCCAAAAAATGTCATATTTGCCAGTACAGATATATAATATACCAATTCTCATTTTATTTATTGCTTTGATTCATATTATTGGCAAATATATAAAGATTTATTTTATATTATTTGTTTGAGGTGTTTTTATTTTCTGTGAATTACCGGTAGCAGGAGCTTTTTAAAAGTAAATTCTATTTATTTCTGGTCATGAGTGTCTTGCAAATGGGTAGTAAGCATTCGGTGAACCCCGTTTTTTCTATAGTTCTTACTCTGTATCTTTGCAAGTTTTTTCCAGTGCAAACATATAATATACCAATTCTCATGTTTATTGTTTTAATTTTAGACCTTCGGTTTTGTCCATTTGAGAGTGTTATTTATATTGATTATACTAAAAATAAAGCAGTAAGTAGTAGAATTGCTAATAGTATAGAGATACTTACGAATATTGAGTATAGACGTTTGTATTTTCTGTATTTTGGTTTATAGTCTGTTTTTTGTGCAAGGGCTATTAAAGGTTTTTTATATAGGTCAAGGATGTATTGTAAATGATAGCATAACCATTGGTCTTGTTTTTGACCTAGGTAATTAAAAAAGAGAATAAAATAGTATATATACCCTGCATAGCCTTGACTGTTATTGTCAAATATAGTCCGAAAGAATGATTCTCTGGTGTCAAATCCTGCTTCTTCGAGGTTGCTGCATGGTTTCATTCCATGAAAATGGATAAGCTTAGCATTCCCATTAATTCCCCAGTACGGTTTCCAGTTATATTCAATAGGTAAAATTTCCATGTCCTTGAAACACAGCTCGTTTAAGTACCCTTGATCAAAAAGTCCTGAAGTAGATCTTTGCCTTTTTTTCATCATCTCTACAAATTGCTGATATTTGATTCTCATTCCTTGGATGTTCATGACTAATATTCCAGCATTGAAATAACTCATTCTTTTTGTATCGCGTTCAAATTCGGGAGCAGCAGCTAAATAAGCAGGATGAGGTAGATCTTTCAGTAATATATCATCATTAAAGATTATGTCCATATCGGTGTATAATACATATTCGTCTTCTTTTTCTATTATAGGAATCTCCATTCTCATGAATGTGCCGAATATTCGACTATATTCTATATCTTTTCCTAGTTCTGTTTCCATCCATTCGTGAGAATATATTTCCATTAGTTCCTTTTTATATGGTAATTCATGGATGATGATCTCAACTTTAAAATCTTTTAGTAAGTTGTAAACAGGATCGCCAATTTTACCATCATATAGGCAAATTAATCGAAGAGATGTGTTTTTACGAGCACTAATTAAGGTTACCTTTAACATGTTAAAGTAATCTTTTCTGTTGACAATAGAGTCTGTCAAACAAATATAACATTTCATAATTTATAGAATATATAAAATAAATTATACTAATATGTTTCTCAAAGCTATCATAACTGTAAGTTATACAATAGTCCTTGCCAAACTGTTAGAATTGTATTGTATCTTACAAAAATAAGCAAAAAAAACTTTTACTAAGACGTTTTGATAAATAATTGTGATATGTTAGGATTTTCTTTCCTGAAGAATTGAATTCGAAGAGTTAAGGATGGATGATCTACATTCTATATTTATCTGTTAGCTTTGGAAGTCTGGAGTTTTTTATTTTTTTAAATCTAAGTTTGTCCTTACAGGATTTTATCCTTAGTTTTGTGAACTATTTTTTTATGAATTAGAGATATTCGTATAAAAGTATCTTAATATATAAAATTGATTTGAATAAATATGATTTCTATTATAATATGCAGTAGGTTTCAATCCATCTCTAAGGAATTGAAGGATAATATTGAGAATACGGTTGGGGTTGTTCATGAGATTATATGTATTGATAACAGTAAAAGTCAATATGATATATTTAGTGCTTATAACGAAGGGGTCAAAAGGAGCCAATATCCACTTCTATGTTTTATGCATGAAGATATTTTACATTACACTAGTGATTGGGGAAAGCTTCTGATAAATCATTTCAGAGATTTGAAAGTAGGGCTTATTGGAATTTCTGGACCACGTTTTATTAGTCAAATACCGGGTATTTGGTGGGGACCTGGAAGTACAGATGCAGGAAAGGATGCAATTTGCCAGTATTCTATTGACACTAATAGAGCTGATCCAACCATTACTTATAATACTTGCTTTAAACCCATTGCAGATGCGAATGCCATAGAAGTGGTAGCAGTGGATGGATGTTTTTTTTGCATGAGGAAATCTGTTTTTGATAAAATAAGATTTGATGAAATAAATTACAAAGGATTTCATTTTTATGATCTTGATATCTCATTGCAGGTTTATATGCTGGGACTGAAATCATTATGTGTATATGATATTCTAATAGAGCACATTAGTAATTCAAAGCTAGATAATGAATGGCTGACTAATGCACGAATATTTTTCACAAAATGGAAAAACTGTCTGCCGATAGTAAGTTATCCAGTGTCAGCAAAAGAAAGAAGAGTTTTAGAGAAGAACAATCTTCAAACTATGAATTATATTATTAATGAGAATAATCGAAAGCCTAGTCATTATTATAAATTCTCAGAGAAGCTATATTTATTGCGATACTGCTGTGATAAAAAAATGCTTCAGTCACTAATCTATTAGGTAAAATGTGTCACTTTATGTTGAGTGGAGCACGGCTTTTCATTTAAGAAATATTGTTTATCGCTTGTTATTGTAATAAAAATCCTTATATTCGTGTGCAGCGATGCGGAAGCATCGCCTTAGGCATTTCTTCTTATCGTTCATTTTTAATTTCTTTCTACTTTGTGAGTTGTACGTCCGGTAACTACATCAGAGGTCTCTGATTTTACAATAGGTGGTTATACCTTTGAAGTAGGTGGGAAGAATAAATCGCAGAAGCAGGTGCATGATGTGGAGAATGCGTATATCGTGAAAGATGATATTGAGTACGGGATGCGGAATGTGATTCCTCTTTGGACATTTGGTTTTTTATATTGAGATAATATGTATATTTGTACGATGTGAACTTAAACAGATTGAAATATGAGTGGTAAGATTTACCCTATCGGTATACAGAATTTTGAAAAAATTCGTAAAGGTGGCTATTTTTATATTGATAAAACTGCATTGATTTATCAATTGGTGAAAACCGGGAGTTACTATTTCCTGAGTCGTCCGCGCCGTTTTGGCAAAAGTCTGCTTATTTCTACGCTTGAAGCCTACTTTCAAGGAAAGCGTGAACTCTTTGAAGGACTGGCTATGGAGAAGCTGGAAAAAGATTGGGTAAAATATCCTGTATTACATCTTGATCTTAATACGGAAAAATACGATACTCCGGAAAGTTTGGAAAATAAGCTGAACGGGGCATTAGTGGAATGGGAGAAGATGTATGGCGCTGAGCCATCGGAAAAATCCTTGGCGATGCGTTTTGAGGGTGTTATTAAGCGTGCCTGTCAGCAAGAGGGGCAAAGTGTGGTGATCCTAGTGGACGAGTATGATAAACCAATGTTACAGGCTATTGGTGATGATGCGTTGCAAAAGAGTTTCCGTGATACATTGAAAGCTTTTTATGGCGCATTGAAAAGTCAGGATGGCTGTATTAAGTTTGCTTTGTTGACGGGAGTGACCAAGTTCGGTAAAGTCAGTGTGTTCAGTGATTTGAATAACCTGAATGACATTTCAATGTGGAATAAGTATATAGATATTTGTGGTGTGAGCGGACAGGAGCTATACGATAATCTGGATGCCGAACTTCATGAATTTGCCAATGTGCAGGGAGTGACGTATGAAGAGATATGTGCCAGGTTGAAAGAAATGTATGATGGCTATCATTTCACGCACAATTCCAAAGGAATGTACAATCCTTTCAGTCTGCTTTTAGCTTTTGATAGGAATGAGTTTAAAAGCTACTGGTTTGAAACAGGTACTCCCACTTATTTGGTGGAATTGCTGAAGAAACACCATTACGACCTTCATCGGATGGCCCATGAAGAAACCGATGAACAGGTACTGAACAGTATAGATTCAGAATCTACCAATCCTATTCCGGTTATTTATCAGAGCGGATACCTCACTATTAAGGGATATGATGATCGTTTTGGAATATATCGTTTGGGTTTTCCTAATCGTGAAGTGGAGGAAGGGTTTGTCCGTTTTCTGCTTCCTTATTATGCGAACGTCAATAAAGTGGAGTCTCCCTTTGAGATTCAAAAATTTGTTCGTGAAGTGGAGTCTGGTGATTACGAATCTTTTTTCCGTCGCCTGCAAAGTTTCTTTTCGGATATTCCATACGAGCTTGCCCGCGAATTGAAATTACATTATCAGAATGTACTATATATCGTGTGTAAACTGGTAGGCTTCTATGTAAAAGCGGAATATCATACGAGTGAGGGCCGTGTGGATATGGTATTGCAGACCGATAAATTTATCTACATCATGGAATTTAAATTGAATGGTACGGCGGAAGAAGCTTTGCGGCAGATAGAGGATAAACATTATGCTCGTCCGTTTGCAACGGATTCGCGGAAACTTTTCAAGATTGGCGTTAACTTTAGTGCTGAAACAAGAAATATAGAAAAGTGGTTGGTGGAGAATTGATGCCTCTGAAATGGATATAAAACATTCATTTCTCATGTTCTCATAAATATGACCTAAGTGCCAGATTGTTAATAGTATAAACTATGAGAAATGATTTTAAATTTAGTATTTCTCATAGTTTTATTCACAAATAGACCTTAATTGGGCTTATTTCTCATACCCGTTGAAATCATTTCTCATAATGCCCCGGAGTTGGTACATAAATAGGCTGTGTGGGTTTGCCTATATTCTGTAAGTTTCCTTGTGCCTTTAGACGACGAATCTGTCTGCTGGCCATGCTTTGGGTAAAACAACAGAGTGACTGCATATTACTACGGGTCAATACAGGATGGGTTGCAAAATAGGCAGTGAGTTTCTTGTCGATCTCTTCTTCTGAAAGAGAAGCCGAATGTGGCTTGTATTTCGAACGTCGTAAGTGACTACTCATACACAAACTCTTTAAATTTCTGTCAGCCTGGAAGTTAATGGATTTTAGTTTCACTTTATCTGCACGGGTGGTAAGCGAGTGCACGGGTTCGGTCGCTTGTAATGTAATCTGGAAATAGCCGATCCCATCCAGATGTACTCGTTCTCCTTCGCATAGGTGGTTGCCCATGCATCTGCTCAATTCCATTAGCATGGCTTCTACTTCCGCTTTTCCGAAAGTGGTTGCCATGTGGATTTCTCTTGCCAATTTTTGAGTAGTCACATGTTGAAAGTTGACTACCCGTGGATGATAACTAGGTTCTTCTCCTTCTTTCTCCGGTTGGGGATTCTTATAAAACTCGAATTGTATTGCCATCTTTGTTCTAATTTAATGGTTGTTTATATATTATGTAATTGATGCGCTTAGTGTATCTTGCCTTTATTCTTTTATTATTTAACTACCAGCTAGTTCGTTCCACTAGAGTGAACGGTTCTTTTCACTCTAGTAGACAGATCTTTCTACTCTAGTGAACAGAACCGTTCACTCTAGTGGAACGATTGGGATCCTCTTTCAAAGATACGACATTATTAACTGAAAAACAAATAATTACACGGTTGTTTACATGTAAATAATAGATGAGGGTTGTGTAAAATAAGGTTGGCCAATGAGCGAAATGAATGGTTGGTATTTGACTATGAGAAATGATCCGGAATACTATGATAAATAGACACTTTTTGAGCAAAAATGAAAGACAAAGTATGAGAAATACTGGATTTAAAAACATTTCTCATGGTGTACTATGCTGATTTTGTGTGTTTTATCTGAAACTTATGAGAATATGAGAATAAGAATTGCAAATCATGGTTCTTCGTCAAATTTGGTGGTAATCTCTTTTTTATTTCAACTGTCTTCTT